>NZ_JACAPZ010000009.1:241433-344278 GCF_013385475.1 Pseudomonas sp. G5001 | reverse complement strand
TGATCATGCGCTTTTCGTCAACGGCGACGCGGGCGGCGGAGCCTTCGAGTTCGGCTAGGCCTTCGGCGACGTCGAGTTTGTCGAGGGCGGCCTTGGCCCGGATGATCGCGGCGGAGTCATTGGCGGTGACGGCGCGGGCTTCGATGGCGGCAGCAGCGCCGGCACCGTCGAGGCGGTCCATGTTGGCTTCGGTGGCGTGGCCGGCGTTGGCGCCTTTGGCAACTACTTCGCCGTCTTCTTCTTTGTCGAATTCGTCCCAGCTCAGCATGACGTGTCGTCTCCTGCGTGAGGGCTCTAAGGTGCCCGTGTGAAACCGGATGGTGGGGTGTTCACACGGCCCAAAGGCCGCGGTGGATCTTAAGGAATCGTTTGTTGCAGCTAGCGCACGCATTAAACGGAATCAGGGTTACGGGTGTTCTGCTTGAGGCTTGAGGGGCGGAGCAGTGCTTGCGAGCTCCAGCGGGGGCCTCAGGTCTGGCTCTTCGTCCCAGTGTAAAGGGATATTGCAGGCCCGATTTACCCGCGCATTATAGGGAAAAATTCGACTTTGTGTTGCGGCGGATGGTCTCGGTGAGCGGCCAAAATGGTGGTGTTTGCAGCCAAGGTCCGGGTTTACAAGGCTTTGCCTGGCTTGGATTTTTTTGACGGGCGGTAGGCGTTTGTTTCAGCGCGCCGAACTGGGGCAGATTCGGTCTGGAAGTTCTTGCGCCGTTTGGCGCAAGAACGGGTCGCGGGGGGTTACTGGGCTGCGGCTTTGATGCTGGCAAACATCTGCTTGCCAGCCTTGGCGGGGTCCGCGTCTTTATTGCTCATGAAGTTGCTGACCACATCAAACACCGCCCCTTGCACCGCCTGGGACGTGGACATGTTGAAGGCCATGCTCGGCTCCAGCGTGCCGGCGTTCTCGGCTTCGGCGAAGTCCTTGGCGGAAGCCTGGGCACAGCTGTCGAACTGGCTCATGTCCAGGCCCTTGATCACCGGGATGGAGCCTTTGTTCTGGTTGAACACGCTCTGGAATTGCGGCTCCAGGGCGATCTTGGCCAGGTCGTCGCGAGCCGCGTTGTTGCTCGGCGTATCATTTTTACTGGACGGTTTGAACATGGCCAGTGAGTCGATGGTGTAGCTATAAATGCCTTGTGAGCCGGGGAAGGGCACGCATTCATAATCGGCCCCGGCTTTTTTACCCGCCGCGGTCCACTCACTCTTGGCCCAGTCCCCCATGATTTGCATGCCGGCCTGGCCATTGATGACTTTGGCGGTTTCCATGTTCCAGTCCTGACCTGCGCCATTGGGGTCCATGTAGGTCTTCAACTTGCGCAGCGCGACAAAGACTTCGGTCATTTTGGGGCCGGTGAAGGTGGCTTCGTCGTTGTCGATAAAGGCTTTCTGGAAGCCATCGGCGCCCAGGATGCTGAGCACCAGGCCTTCAAATACGGTGGTGTCCTGCCAGGGTTGGCCGCCGTGGGCGATGGCGATATAGCCGGCGGCCTTGAGTTTGTCGCCGGCGGCGTAGAGTTCTTCCAGGGTGGCCGGGGCTTTGGACACGCCGGCTTTCTTGAGCACCTCGGGGTTGATCCATAACCAGTTGATGCGGTGGATGTTGAGCGGTACGGCGACGTAGTGGCCGTCGAATTTCATCAGTTGCGCAATGCTTTCGGGCAGCAGGCTGTCCCAGTGATTGGCCTTGGCGACGTCGTCGACGCTGGTCAGCAGGCCCAGCTTGCCCCACTCCTGAATGTCCGGAGCTTTGATCTGCGCGGCAGAGGGCGGGTTGCCGGAGACGGCGCGGCTCTTGAGGACGGTCATGGCAGCAGCGCCACCGCCGCCGGCCACGGCACTGTTTTGCCAGGTGAAGCCGTCTTTCTCGATCAGTTGTTGCAGCACCTGCACAGACTTGGCTTCCCCGCCCGAGGTCCAGTAGTGGACGACTTCAACAGTGCCTTTGCTGTCGGCTGCGTGAGCGGCGAACGTGCAAAGGCTGGCGAGGGAGATGGCAACGGCAAGGCGATGGGGGATTTTCATGTGGGATAACCCTTTTTGTTGTTTTGGGGAGCGGTGCTTATTCCAGCCCCAGCCCTTTGCGGCCGAGGGTGTTCAGTTGCGGCGTCATGAAGCGGTCTTTCCACTCTTTCTCGTAGTCCTCCCGGGCAAAGTCATCCGGCGAAACCCCTTGCTCGAACGCCCTGAGCACATCCTTGGCGTACCGCAGGTTTTTCGGGCACATGGGCGCGGCGGGCACGTACATCACGTTGCCCCAGCCCTGTTGGTTTTCGACGGGGGCGACGCTGTGGATCACGTCGCAGTGCCACCACACCGAATCGCCGGCCTGTACGTCCGGAATCGGGGTCATGCCCTGGACCAGCAGCGGGTGCCATTTCTCTGAAACTGGCAGCACCTTGCCCGGCGCGACGCCGCACAGCTCATCCTCGGGGACATCGTCCAGCAACGGGCGCAGCAGCATGTATGCCATGGCTTTGGGGATCGGCAAGGTATGCAGCACGCCCTGGTCGGCCTGCATGTCGCACAGTGCGGTCCAGCCCTGGAAGGTGCGGAAGGCCGAACATTTCACTGTGTCCTTGTAGGCGTATTCATCGACTTCGGTACGATGGGCGGCGTCCCAGGGGTCGTAGGACTTGAAGTCGTTGCGGTAGATCTTGTCGAACACCTTTAGGTAGGCGGGGTGCAGCCAGCGTTCCAGGGCGCCCGAGTCGGTGTGCGGGCCAAGCCCTTTGGAGGTGGTGCCGGGTGGGCGGCGGCGGACGCGGTCGGGGTACAACGCATTGATGTCTGGGTCGAACCATTGCCGGCCTTGGGAATTGATGGTCCACAGGCGATTCAGGAACGACTGTGCAGCGCCCATGCGTTCGTGTTGGCGCACTTGCATCTGGGCGTCGGACCAATAGATGGGGAATATCTCCGGGCGTGAGGCTTCGAGGTTGCCGAAGAAGTTGTCAGCCGGGCCGCGATACACCTCGTCGAAAAGGTTGTGGTCGAGGTAGTCCAGCAGGCTCTTGTCCCACGCCAGCACCTGTTCCCTGGGGAAGTGGTTGCGGATCACCAGGCAGCCCCTGCGCTTGATGATTGCCCGTTGTGCTTCGGTGACCTGGCCGTTGGCGATGGTTTCAAAGTCAAGCTCGGGCCAGGCGGACTGCTGTGCCTTGATCGAGGCGATTTCAGTACTGATGAACTCGCTGACCTCGGCGAACAGCGTAGGCACATCGCCGATCTGCGCGCGCAGGGCCTTTTTCATCGCGACGATGCTGCGCTTGTAGTCGTCCGGCAGCTCGGCGCATTCGAAGGCGTGGTAGTTGCTCATGGGGTGACCTGTCTTGTTGTTGTGTGCATACAGGTATGGAATCACCCCGGCCCGCCTGGGCGGCAGCCTGATTTGGCGCGTTGAGCAGTACGATTGTGGCGTTTGTTGTAAGGCGTATAGAAGAATCGGCTTATTGAAAGTGATGCCCGTGTTGAAGCCGAAACTGTGACGGCGTCATGCCCTTGTGCGCCTTGAACTGCCGATTGAACAACGCCTGGGAGGCATAGCCGACCTGTTCGGAAATCGCGCTGACCGCCAGTTTGCCCTGCATCAATAAGGCGCAGGCATGTCCGATGCGTAGCCGGACGATGTAGTCCAGCGCCGTGCAGCGTGTGTGTTTGCGGAACATGCGATGGAAGGCTGAAACGCTGACGCAGGCCATTTGCGCCAGCTCGGGAATGCCGACAGGTTGCGCATAGTGGCCGTGCAGGTAGTCCAGGACGCGGCGGATGCGCGCGTCTTCAACGATGTGAGGGGCGGCGTTTTCCGTCGCGATGCGCTGCGCGGCGATATCCCGGGACAATGTGTTGAGCACGGTGAGCAACGAGATCAGTCGCTGGGAAGCGTCTTGCTCGACCATGGCTTCGATCACCGGGCGCAGCGCCCGGGACGTAGCATCACTGAAACTCAACGCCTGTCGCGCAGCAGCCAATAGCGCGCGCGTCGACCCCATCTCCGGAAACAGTTGTACCAGCGACTCCGCCCAGGCCTCGGAAAACCAGATGACCAGGGCAATGTGCGGTTTGGCGGGGTCGATCAGCTCGGCTGAAGACCAGCTATGGGGAACGTTCGGGCCCACCAGCACCAGGTCGCCATCATCGTAGAGCGCCACATCATTGCTGATATAGCGGTGCCCGCGACTGTTGAGGGTCAGGGTCAGCTCATATTCGGGATGGTGGTGCCATTCAAACGGAATCGCCTCCGGTAGACGCCTGTTCAGCAGGGTCCAGGAGGTGTTCGCCTCGGTTGGGATTTTTTCGAAACTGGCTCGCATGAATGCATCCTGCCTTGCAGGTGGGGTGGCGGCGCCACAATCGTAGCATTCGATTCGAGGGGGGGCGCTCTTTGCCGCAAGAACGATTTCTTGCGGCGAATAAGATCAGGTTCAGTTCAAACTAACGAAGTTATTATCCGTTAGAGCAACCGTTACCCATGACCTGATATTGAAGAATATGACGCTGACCTTGTGAGTCTTCATATTCCATTTTTACCGGTACAACTTTGCATACATCCGGGACTTCACTCATGGACACTACTTTGGCGACGTCCAGATGGGTGCTGTAAGTGTAATCCTCAACAATCGGGGTGCTCTGGCTGGCTACGTCAGTCGGGGCTTCGTCGGCCAGGGCGGCGGTGGCGCACAAGCTGCTAAGGGCCATAACTAATAACGCTTTCATTTGACTATTTACCTTTTGGCGGTCGAAAGGGGTCACGGGGCCCTTGTGAGGCCACGTGTGTAACTTGATTGGGAAGTTCGGATTAACGTTGCCTTCGTGGGGGCTGTTACGTTGTTAATCACAGTGCCTTGATGGCGAGGTTGATTTTAGGCGTCCGAGTTATATTCATATACCCGTGCTTTTGATAAACACTATTGGTGGTTTTTGTAACAATCGCGAAATGAAGGTTTTTTCAGAAACCTGCAAAGCGCCACGGGCCGCGGGCCAGAGCGCTGCCAGGGGATAGGTGGGCAATTTGTAGGGGCTTGTTACTACCATCGTCGAATGGTTCTATAGGTCCGGCCCGGCTACAACAGGGCCATACAACAACAACTATGTCACCGAGGTAAGAAAGATGAGTGCGGCTTCTCTGTACCCCGTTCGCCCCGAAGTAGCAGCCAATACGCTGACCGATGAGGCGACCTACAAGGCCATGTACCAGCAGTCGGTGGTCAACCCCGACGGTTTCTGGCGCGAGCAAGCCAAGCGCCTTGACTGGATCAAGCCTTTCACCACGGTGAAGCAGACCTCCTTCGACGATCACCATGTCGACATCAAATGGTTTGCCGACGGCACCCTCAACGTTTCCTACAACTGCCTGGACCGCCACCTCGCCGAGCGTGGCGACCAGCCAGCAATCATCTGGGAGGGCGACGACCCTGCCGAAAGCCGCACCATCACCTACCGCGAGCTGCATGAAGAAGTCTGCAAGTTCGCCAACGCCCTGCGCGGCCAGGATGTGCACCGCGGCGACGTGGTGACTATCTATATGCCGATGATTCCCGAAGCCGCGGTCGCCATGCTGGCCTGTGCCCGGATCGGTGCGATTCACTCGGTGGTGTTTGGCGGGTTCTCGCCAGAGGCCCTGGCCGGTCGGATCATCGACTGCAAATCCAAGGTGGTGATCACCGCCGACGAAGGCATTCGTGCTGGCAAGAAAATTTCCCTGAAGGCCAACGTCGACGACGCCCTGACCAACCCGGAAACCAGCAGCATCCAGAAAGTCATCGTGTGCAAGCGCACCGGTGGCAACATCAAGTGGAACCAGCATCGCGACATCTGGTACGAAGACCTGATGAAAGTGGCGGGCACCGTGTGTGCGCCGAAAGAGATGGGCGCCGAAGAAGCGCTGTTCATCCTTTACACCTCTGGCTCCACCGGCAAGCCGAAGGGCGTGCAGCACACCACCGGCGGCTACCTGTTGTACGCAGCCCTGACCCACGAGCGCGTGTTTGACTACCGCCCGGGCGAAATCTACTGGTGCACCGCCGACGTCGGCTGGGTCACCGGCCACACCTATATCGTCTATGGCCCACTGGCCAACGGCGCGACCACGCTGATGTTCGAAGGCGTGCCGAACTATCCGGACATCACCCGGGTGGCGAAGATCGTCGACAAGCACAAAGTGAACATCCTCTACACCGCACCGACCGCGATCCGCGCCATGATGGCTTCCGGCACCGCCGCCTGCGAAGGCGCCGATGGCAGCAGCTTGCGCCTGCTGGGTTCGGTGGGTGAGCCGATTAACCCGGAAGCGTGGGACTGGTACTACAAGAACGTCGGCCAATCCCGTTGCCCGATCGTGGACACTTGGTGGCAGACCGAGACCGGCGGCAACATGATGAGCCCGCTGCCGGGCGCCCATGCGCTCAAGCCGGGTTCGGCGGCACGTCCGTTCTTTGGCGTGGTACCGGCGCTGGTGGACAACCTCGGCAACCTGATTGAAGGCGTGGCCGAGGGTAACCTGGTGATCCTGGATTCGTGGCCGGGCCAGGCACGTACGCTGTATGGCGACCATGACCGGTTTGTGGACACCTACTTCAAGACCTTCCGTGGCATGTACTTCACCGGTGACGGTGCGCGTCGTGACGAGGATGGCTACTATTGGATCACCGGGCGGGTGGATGACGTGCTGAACGTGTCCGGCCATCGCATGGGCACCGCCGAGATTGAAAGCGCCATGGTTGCCCACCCGAAAGTCGCGGAAGCGGCGGTGGTGGGGGTGCCTCATGACATCAAGGGCCAGGGCATCTATGTGTATGTCACGCTGAAAAACGGCGAAGAGCCGAATGAAGCGTTGCGCCTGGAGTTGAAAAACTGGGTGCGTAAAGAGATCGGGCCGATTGCTTCACCGGATGTGATCCAGTGGGCGCCGGGCTTGCCGAAGACCCGTTCGGGGAAAATCATGCGCCGGATCCTGCGCAAGATTGCCACCGCTGAATACGACGGGTTGGGGGATATCTCCACCCTGGCGGATCCGAGTGTGGTGGCGCATTTGATCGAGACGCACAAGACCATGAACGTCGCGTAAGGCGGGTTTGTGGGACGAAGCCCCATTCGGCGTAGGCCGGGTGGGGCTTTTTTGTGCGATCGGACAGGCGACCTATAACCCCTGTGGGAGCGGGCTTGCTCGCGAAGGCGGCGTGTCAGCCAGCACATCACCCACTGACACACCGCCTTCGCGAGCAAGCCCGCTCCCACATTTTGATTGCATTCCAAGATTGGTCATTCAGTGGCGCGACTTACACAAGGCCAATAAATATCGGATTGTGTTGTAGGAAGTTTCTGAATGTTACCGAACCTAGCAAATGTGTAACCCCACGCCCAAACATGAGGCAAAGTGCTACGCCGTTGCCCCGAAAACCCGCGTCTTAGACGCCCTGAAAAATTAGATCCAACGCTACACTTGCCGTGCTAGAAGGGTTTGCGAATAATAGGCCCGCAACTTGCAGCGTTAACAGGTTTAATATCTTTTGCCTCTGCATAAAATCAAGAGGCTGTCAATGTGCTGGAACCGCTTTCTCGGTGCTTCTGTAAATTGTTGTCGCATTGAGGAAATATCGGCTTCCGGCCTGTCGTTAGAATGCCGATCACTCGCTCGTCGTCGCCGATGCTGAACTGGCGCAGGACGCAGCACCGCTATTCGGTTTCACTCATTCGCATCGTGGGCCCTGGCTCATACTGCTGTTTTGCCCTATACCGATGGAGTCCCAAGATGAAGAAACTCGTGCTGTTGGGCGCCCTGGCGCTGTCCGTGCTGTCCATGCAGGCTTTCGCCGAAGGCAAGCCACTGAAGATTGGTATTGAAGCGGCTTACCCTCCGTTTGCCTCCAAGGCACCGGACGGCAGCATCGTCGGTTTTGACTACGACATCGGCAACGCCCTGTGTGAGCAGATGCAGGTCAAGTGCACCTGGGTCGAGCAGGAATTCGACGGCCTGATCCCGGCGCTGAAAGTGCGCAAGATCGACGCCATCCTGTCCTCGATGTCCATCACCGACGATCGCAAGAAGTCCGTGGACTTCACCAACCGCTACTACCTGACCCCAGCTCGCCTGGTATTGAAGGAAGGCACTGCCGTCAGCGACAGCCTGGATGAATTGAAAGGCAAGAAAATCGGCGTGCAGCGCGGTTCGATCCACGACCGTTTCGCCAAGGAAGTGCTGGCTCCCAAAGGCGCCACCATTGTTCCTTACAGCTCGCAGAACGAAATCTACCTGGACGTAGAAGCCGGTCGCCTTGATGGCACCGTGGCCGACGCCACCCTGTTGCAGGAAGGCTTCCTCGACACGCCAGCCGGTAAAGGCTACGCGTTCACCGGCCCGGCCTTCACCGACGCCAAGTACTTCGGCGACGGTATCGGCATCGCGGTACGTAAAGGCGACAAGGAAAACCTGGACCGCATCAACGCTGCAATCGCTGCGATCCGTGCCAACGGCAAGTACAAGGCAATCCAGGACAAGTACTTCAACTTCGACATTTACGGCCCAGAAGCCAAGTAAACCGTCGCAGCTGTCTGTCCAGAATGGCGCAAGCACCAGGATCTCTGAAGTTTGCGCCATTTTTTCATCCCCCTTTTCGAGGACCTGAATCATGTTGAAAGGCTACGGGGCTGTCATCCTCGATGGCGCTTGGTTGACGCTTCAGCTCGCCTTGTCGTCCATGGCCCTGGCCATTGTTCTGGGTCTGATCGGGGTCGCGTTGCGCCTCTCGCCGGTGCGCTGGTTGGCCTGGCTGGGCGACCTGTACTCCACGGTGATCCGCGGGATCCCCGACCTGGTGCTGATCCTGCTGATTTTCTACGGTGGTCAGGACCTGCTTAATCGTGTTGCGCCGTTGCTCGGCTACAACGACTACATTGACTTGAACCCCTTGGCCGCCGGTATCGGCACCCTGGGTTTCATCTTTGGCGCCTACCTTTCGGAAACCTTCCGTGGCGCCTTCATGGCCATTCCCAAGGGCCAGGCCGAAGCCGGCCTGGCGTATGGCATGAGCCCGTTCCAGGTGTTTTTCCGGGTGATGGTGCCGCAGATGATTCGGCTGGCGATCCCCGGGTTTACCAACAACTGGCTGGTACTGACCAAGGCCACCGCATTGATTTCGGTGGTGGGCCTGCAAGACATGATGTTCAAGGCCAAGCAGGCGGCAGACGCCACCCGCGAACCTTTTACCTTCTTCCTCGCAGTGGCGGCGATGTACCTGGTGATCACCAGCGTGTCGTTGCTGGCCCTGCGTCATCTTGAGAAGCGCTACTCGGTAGGCGTAAAGGCGGCTGATCTATGATCTTCGACTACAACGTCATCTGGGAGGCCATGCCGCTGTACCTCGGCGGCTTGCTGATCACCCTGAAACTGCTGGCCATTTCGCTGTTCTTCGGTTTGCTCGCGGCCTTGCCCCTGGGCCTGATGCGCGTGTCCAAGCAGCCGATCGTCAACGGTGTTGCCTGGCTCTACACCTATGTGATTCGCGGCACGCCGATGCTGGTGCAGCTGTTCTTGATCTACTACGGCCTGGCCCAGTTCGAAGCGGTGCGCGAAAGCTTCATGTGGCCACTGCTGTCCAGCGCGACCTTCTGCGCCTGCCTGGCGTTTGCCGTGAACACCAGCGCCTATACCGCCGAGATCATCGCCGGCAGCCTCAAGGCCACGCCCCACGGCGAGATCGAGGCAGCCAAGGCCATGGGCATGTCGCGCTACAAGCTGTACCGCCGGATCCTGCTGCCATCGGCCCTGCGCCGGGCGCTGCCGCAATACAGCAACGAAGTGATCATGATGCTCCAGACCACGAGCCTGGCCTCCATCGTCACCCTGATCGACATCACCGGTGCCGCGCGCACGGTGAACGCCCAGTACTACTTGCCGTTCGAAGCCTATATCACGGCGGGTGCGTTCTACCTGTGCCTGACCTTTATCCTGGTGCGCCTGTTCAAGTTGGCCGAAGGCCGCTGGCTGAGCTACCTGGCTCCACGGAAGCATTGATATGGAACGTATCGATCACCTGTTGCCCTGGGGTCACCTGGGCTGCGAACGCCAGCTGACGGTGTTTCGTTTCGGTAGCGGCGAGCGCAAGGCTTATATCCAGGCCAGCCTGCACGCGGATGAATTGCCCGGCATGCGCGCCGCCTGGGAGCTGAAAAAGCGCCTGACGGAACTGGAACATCAAGGCGCCCTCAACGGCGTGATCGAGCTGGTTCCCGTCGCCAATCCGATGGGCCTGGGGCAACTGCTGCAAGGCAGTCACCAGGGCCGTTTCGAGATCGGCAGCGGCAAGAATTTCAACCGCGACTTCGTTGAGTTGAGCGAGCCGGTTACCGAGTTGCTCAAAGGCAAGCTGGGGGATGATCCTCACGCCAATGTGCGCTTGATCCGCCAGGCCATGAGCGATGCGCTCAATGCGTTGCCGGCGCCGAGCAGCCAGTTGCAAGGCATGCAGCGGGTGTTGCTGAGCCATGCCTGCACCGCCGACGTGGTCCTCGACCTGCATTGCGACGCCGAAGCCGCGTTGCACATGTACGCGCTGCCGCAACACTGGCCGCAGTGGCGTTCGCTGTCGGCGCACCTGAATGTGAAGGTCGGCCTGCTGGCGGAAGATTCCGGCGGCAGTTCGTTTGACGAAGCCTGCTCGCTGCCGTGGCTGCGGCTGTCCCGGGCGTTCCCCGAGGCGCAGATTCCCCTAGCGTGCCTGGCGACGACTCTGGAGCTGGGTGGCCAGGCCGATACTGGCCGTGACGAAGCGATTTTCCACGCTGAAGGCATCCTGGCGTTCCTCGCCGAGCAAGGCCTGATCCGTGGTGAATGGCCCGCGCCGCAGCACGAGCCCTGCGAAGGCCTGCCCTTCGAAGGCACCGAGTTGTTGTTCGCGCCCCACGCCGGCGTGATCAGCTACCTGCGTAAAGCCGGTGACGTAGTCGAAGCCGGCGACCCGATATTTGAAGTGATCGATCCCTTGTCCGACCGCGTGAGCATTGTTTGCGCGGGCACGCCTGGGGTGCTGTTTGCCGTTGAACGGCTACGTTATGCCCAAGCGGGTTTCTGGCTGGCCAAGGTGGCGGGGCGCGAAGCGCTGCGGCACGGGCGCTTGCTCAACGACTGACCAACTGTTTTTGTGAGAACCGACCGCATGTACAAACTTGAAGTCCAAGACCTGCATAAACGCTATGGCAGTCATGAAGTGCTCAAAGGTGTTTCCCTGGCCGCCGCGGCCGGTGATGTGATCAGCATCATCGGGTCCAGTGGCTCGGGCAAAAGTACCTTTTTGCGCTGCATCAACCTGCTGGAGCAACCTCACGCCGGCAAGATTCTGCTCAATAACGAAGAGCTGAAACTGGTGGCCAACAAAGACGGCGCCATGAAGGCTGCAGACCCGAAACAGCTGCAACGTATGCGTTCGCGACTGTCGATGGTGTTCCAGCATTTCAACCTGTGGTCCCATATGACCGCGCTGGAAAACGTCATGGAAGCACCGGTGCACGTTCTGGGCATGTCGAAAAAAGACGCCCGGGAAAAGGCCGAGCACTACCTGGCTAAAGTCGGTGTGGGCCATCGTAAGGATGCGTTCCCTGGCCACATGTCCGGCGGTGAACAGCAACGCGTGGCGATTGCCCGTGCGCTGGCGATGGAGCCTGAGGTGATGCTGTTCGACGAACCCACTTCGGCCCTCGACCCGGAGCTGGTGGGCGAAGTGCTCAAGGTGATGCAGGACCTGGCCCAGGAAGGCCGGACCATGGTGGTGGTGACCCACGAAATGGGCTTTGCCCGTGAAGTCTCCAACCAGTTGGTATTCCTGCACAAAGGCATCGTTGAAGAACGTGGCAACCCGCGCGAAGTGCTGGTCAACCCACAGTCCGAGCGTTTGCAGCAGTTTCTTTCCGGCAGCTTGAAGTAAACAGAACTGCTTTTATGCACTGAATTAGTGCAAGCTTCACAATCCTGAGGTTGCCCAATCCCCTGTGGGAGCGGGCTTGCTCGCGAAAGCGGTGTATCAGTTGATACATCCGGTGACTGATCCACCGCATTCGCGAGCAAGCCCGCTCCCACATTTGGATCTTCACCCGCTTTAGAGATTTGTGTTGGTTTACGGGCTAGCATTGGCCTTTGTCTTCATTACTGTTACTCGCTTCGGATAGCACTCCATGACTGCCCATCGAATTGGTTTCCTGATTTGGCCCAGCACTAAAGCACTGACGCTTGCGCTGGCTGAGGAGGCCTTGCGCGTTGCTCAGCGGGTGCATCCGGACGTGGTGTACGAACTCTCGTTTTTGCAGGCCGAACCGCCAATCGACGGGGCCTGGCAACTGCCGGGTGAACCCTGGGCCGGCAAGCTGGAAGGCTTTCAAAAGCTGTTCCTGCTGGCGGATGAACCACCGACCGTCATCGCCTCCCAGCTCAGCACCGCCCTCAAGCAACTGGTGCGTGCCGGGTGTGTGATCGGCGGCCTGTCGGCCGGTGTGTATCCGTTGGCCCAGCTCGGTCTGCTCGACGGTTACCGCGCCGCTGTGCACTGGCGCTGGCAGGACGATTTCGCCGAGCGTTTCCCCAAGGTGATCGCCACCAGCCATCTGTTCGACTGGGACCGTGACCGCCTGACCGCCTGCGGTGGCATGTCGGTACTCGACCTGCTGCTGGCGGTGCTGGCCCGTGACCACGGTGCCGAATTGGCCGGTGCCGTCTCGGAAGAACTGGTGGTAGAGCGCATCCGCGAAGGCGGCGAGCGCCAGCGCATCCCGCTGCAGAACCGCCTGGGTTCCAGCCATCCAAAGCTGACCCAGGCCGTGTTGCTGATGGAAGCCAACATCGAAGAACCGCTGACCACCGACGAAATCGCCCAGCACGTGTGCGTATCCCGACGACAGCTCGAGCGGATCTTCAAGCAATACCTCAATCGCGTCCCCAGCCAGTACTACCTGGAACTGCGCCTGAACAAGGCCCGCCAGATGCTCATGCAAACCAGCAAGTCGATCATCCAGATCGGCCTGTCCTGCGGCTTCTCCTCGGGGCCGCACTTCTCCAGCGCCTACCGCAACTTCTTCGGCGCCACCCCTCGTGAAGACCGCAACCAGCGCCGCAGCAGCAGCCCGTTCGAATTGTCGTCGGTGCCGTCCGAGCGGGGCTAGGCATCAGTGCTCGGCCGGCATCTCCAGGCATGACGCTGTTCCTGTGCGCGGATGAGATCAACAGCAGACCAAAACGGCCATCGGCGACGGCATTGGATAGTTGTGCCTCACCGACCGCCCAAAACCGGCCCGGGCGGTTTAAACTGCGCCATTGCGATGCTATTTGTCGCATTGGCGTAAACCCGCGAAAATCGCGGGTTGGCGCTATAAGAAGTTGTCGCTTGGCGGCAAGGCCGCGCTGAAAACTGTCCTTACAATCCCTGCATCGCCCGCCAGTTTCAGGCAGGCGTTCCTCTTCAGGAGACTCCGATGTCCGTTGAGCAAGCCCCGGTGCAACGTGCCGATTTCGACCAGGTCATGGTTCCCAACTACGCACCTGCCGCTTTCATCCCCGTGCGTGGCGCAGGTTCGCGCGTATGGGACCAGGCGGGCCGAGAGCTGATCGACTTTGCCGGCGGCATCGCGGTCAACGTATTGGGCCACGCCCACCCGGCGCTGGTCGGTGCACTGACCGAACAGGCCAACAAGCTGTGGCACGTGTCCAACGTCTTCACCAATGAGCCGGCCCTGCGCCTGGCCCATAAGCTGATCGACGCCACGTTTGCCGAGCGTGTGTTCTTCTGCAACTCCGGCGCCGAAGCCAACGAGGCCGCCTTCAAGTTGGCCCGTCGTGTCGCGTTCGACCGCTTCGGCACCGAGAAATACGAAATCATCGCCGCGCTGAACAGCTTCCACGGCCGTACCCTGTTCACCGTGAACGTGGGTGGCCAGTCGAAGTACTCCGACGGCTTCGGTCCGAAGATCGTCGGCATCACCCACGTGCCTTACAACGATCTGGATGCGCTGAAAGCCGCCGTCTCGGACAAGACCTGCGCCGTGGTGCTGGAGCCGATCCAGGGCGAAGGCGGCGTGCTGCCGGCAGAACTGTCGTACCTGCAAGGTGCCCGCGACCTGTGCGACGCGAACAACGCGCTGCTGGTGTTCGACGAAGTGCAAACCGGCATGGGCCGCAGCGGCGAGTTGTTCGCCTATCAGCATTACGGCGTCGTGCCGGACATCCTCACCAGCGCCAAGAGCCTGGGCGGCGGTTTCCCGATCGCGGCCATGCTGACTCGCGAAGACCTGGCCAAGCACCTGGTGGTCGGCACCCACGGCACCACCTACGGCGGCAACCCGCTGGCGTGCGCGGTGGCGGAAGCGGTGATCGACGTGATCAACACGCCAGAAGTGCTGGCCGGCGTTAACGCCAAGCACGACTTGTTCGTTTCCCGTCTGGAGAAGATTGGCCAGCAATACGGCATCTTCACCGAAGTGCGTGGCCTGGGCCTGTTGCTCGGTTGCGTGCTGAGCGATGCCTGGAAAGGCAAGGCCAAGGACATCTTCAACGCCGCCGAGCGCGAAGGCTTGATGATCCTGCAAGCCGGCCCGGATGTGGTGCGCTTCGCCCCGAGCCTGGTGGTGGAAGATGCCGATATCCAGGAAGGTCTGGACCGCTTCGAACGTGCGGTGAAAAAGCTGACGCAAGCCTGATGGACCGTTGGGTGCCCGGCGAGTCGGGCGCCCAACACAAATTTTGTATGCCGGACTCTTTAGTTGAAGCTGTGAAGATCAAATGTGGGAGCGGGCTTGCTCGCGAATGCAGTGGCTCAGTCACCTGAAATGTTGAATGACACACCGCTTTCGCGAGCAAGCCCGCTCCCACACTTGACCTCACTGATTTCAAGATCGTGTCCGGCATTTTTTCCTGTGAGTTTTTCGAGTTAAGGAGTGACACCATGCTGGTGATGCGCCCCGCGCAAATGGCTGATCTGGGCGAGGTACAGCGTCTGGCTGCGGACAGCCCGATTGGTGTCACCTCCTTGCCGGATGATGTCGAACGCCTGAGCGACAAGATCGCTGCGAGCGAAGCGTCCTTCGCCGCCGAGGTCAGCTTCAACGGTGAAGAAAGCTATTTCTTCGTCCTGGAAGACACCGACGCCGGCAAGCTGGTGGGCTGTTCGGCCATCGTTGCCTCGGCCGGCTACTCGGAACCGTTCTACAGCTTCCGTAACGAAACCTTCGTGCACGCTTCCCGCGAGCTGAAGATCCACAACAAGATCCACGTGCTCTCGCAGTGCCATGACCTCACCGGCAACAGCCTGCTGACCAGCTTCTACGTGGTGCCGGAGCTGGTGGGTTCGCCGTGGTCGGAGCTCAACTCCCGTGGCCGCCTGCTGTTCGTGGCCGGCCACCCGGAGCGCTTCGCCGATTCGGTGGTCACCGAGATTGTGGGCTACAGCGACGAGAACGGTGATTCGCCGTTCTGGGACGCCATCGGCCGCAACTTCTTCGACCTCAACTACGCCGCTGCCGAGCGCCTGTGCGGGTTGAAGAGCCGGACCTTCCTCGCCGAGCTGATGCCGCACTATCCGATCTACGTGCCGCTGTTGCCCGACGAAGCCCAGGAAGCCATGGGCCAGGTGCACCCGCGGGCGCAGATCACCTTCGACATCCTGATGCGCGAAGGCTTCGAGACCGACCATTACATCGACATCTTCGACGGCGGCCCAACCCTGCATGCGCGCGTCTCGGGCATTCGCTCGATCGCCCAGAGCCGTGTGGTGCCGGTGAAGATCGGTGAGATGGTCAAGGGTGTCGGCCGCCAGTACCTGGTGAGCAACGGCCAGTTGCAGGATTACCGCGCGGTGATGCTGGAGCTGGACTACGCGCCGGGCAAGCCAGTGACCCTGGACCTGGAAACCGCCGAAGCCCTGGGCGTCGGCGAAGGTGCCAGCGTTCGACTGGTAGCGGTTTAAGAATGAGTTTCGCGGGTGGCTTGCAAGGCGGCCCGTTTGAGGAGATAGCATGATCGTTCGTCCCGTACGCAGCAGCGATTTACCGGCCCTGATTGATCTGGCGCGCAGCACCGGCACCGGCCTCACCACCTTGCCGGCCAACGAAGAGCGCCTGACCCATCGGGTCGGCTGGGCTGAAAAGACCTTTCGCGGCGAAGCCGGGCGCGGTGATGCGGACTACCTGTTCGTGCTGGAAAACGACGAAGGTCGCGTGGTGGGGATTTCCGCCATCGCCGGTGCAGTCGGCCTGCGCGAGCCCTGGTACAACTTCCGGGTCGGCCTGACGGTCAGCGCCTCCCAGGAGCTGAACATCTACCGTGAAATCCCGACGCTGTTTCTGGCCAACGACCTGACCGGCAACTCCGAGCTGTGCTCGTTGTTCCTGCACGCCGATTACCGCAACGGCCTTAACGGCCGCATGCTGGCCAAGGCGCGCATGCTGTTTATCGCGGAATTCCCGCAGCTGTTTGGCAACAAGATCATCGCCGAGATGCGCGGCATGTCCGACGAAGCCGGGCGCTCGCCGTTCTGGGAAAGCCTGGGCCGGCACTTCTTCAAGATGGAATTCAGCCAGGCCGACTACCTCACCGGCGTGGGCAACAAGGCGTTTATCGCCGAGCTGATGCCGAAGTTTCCGCTGTACACCTGCTTCCTGTCTGAAGACGCGCGCAACGTGATCGGCAAGGTCCACACCGACACCGAGCCGGCCCTGAGCATGCTCAAGAGCGAAGGTTTCAGCTACCAGGGCTACGTCGACATCTTCGACGCGGGCCCGGCGGTGGAGTGTGAAACCACCAAGATCCGCGCCGTGCGCGACAGCGAAGCGCTGGTGCTGGCGATTGGTACGCCGGGCGACGACGCCACGCCGTTCCTGATCCATAACCGCAAACGTGAAGATTGCCGTATCACCGCCGCGCCGGCGCGGTTGGCTGCGGGCACCCTGGTGGTCGATCAACAGACCGCCAAGCGCCTGCAACTGATCGCCGGTGATCAAGTGCGTGCCGTACCGTTGTCCGCTGCCCGGGAGTCGAAATAATGAATTCGCTATACATCGCAGGTGAATGGCTGGCTGGCCAGGGTGAAGTGTTTGAGTCGCTGAACCCGGTGACCCAGCAGGTGGTGTGGTCGGGTAATGGCGCCACCGCCGAGCAGGTCGAGTCCGCCGTCCAGGCCGCACGCCAGGCGTTTCCGGCCTGGGCCAAGCGTTCGTTGGAAGAGCGCCTGAGCGTGCTGGAAGCCTTCGCCGCCAACCTGAAGAGTCGTGCTGACGAACTCGCCCGCTGCATCGGTGAGGAAACCGGCAAGCCTTTGTGGGAATCGGCGACTGAAGTCACCAGCATGGTCAACAAGGTCGCGATCTCGGTGCAAAGCTACCGCGAACGTACCGGCGAAAAGAGCGGCCCGTTGGGCGACGCCACTGCCGTATTGCGCCACAAGCCCCACGGTGTGGTGGCGGTGTTTGGCCCTTACAACTTCCCCGGTCATCTGCCTAACGGCCACATCGTACCGGCCTTGCTGGCGGGTAACACCGTACTGTTCAAACCGAGCGAACTGACCCCGAAAGTCGCCGAGTTGACCGTGCAATGCTGGATCGACGCCGGCCTGCCGGCGGGCGTGTTGAACCTGCTGCAAGGCGCACGGGAAACCGGGATCGCCCTGGCGGCGAATCCGGGCATCGACGGTCTGTTCTTCACCGGCTCCAGCCGCACCGGCAACCATCTGCACCAGCAATTCGCCGGGCGCCCGGACAAGATCCTCGCGCTGGAAATGGGCGGCAACAACCCGCTGGTGGTGGACGAAGTGGCCGATGTGGATGCGGCCGTGTACACCATTATCCAGTCGGCGTTTATCTCCGCTGGCCAGCGTTGCACCTGTGCCCGTCGCCTGCTGGTGCCGGAAGGCGCCTGGGGCGATGCGTTGCTCGCACGCCTGGTGGCGGTGAGCTCGACCATCGAAGTCGGCGCATTTGACCAAACGCCGGCGCCGTTCATGGGCTCGGTGATTTCCCTCGGTGCTGCCAAGGCGTTGATGGATGCCCAGGAATTGCTGTTGGCCAATGGCGCCGTGGCGCTGTTGGAAATGACTCAACCCCAGGCCCAGGCTGCGTTGCTGACGCCGGGGATTATCGATGTGACCGAGGTTACGGAACGCGCTGACGAAGAGCTGTTCGGCCCACTGCTGCAAGTGATCCGCTACGCTGATTTCGAGGCGGCGATTGCCGAGGCCAACAACACTCAATACGGCTTGGCGGCCGGGTTGCTGTCGGATTCCGAGGCGCGTTACCAGCAGTTCTGGCTGGAAAGCCGCGCCGGGATCGTCAACTGGAACAAACAGCTGACGGGTGCTGCGAGCAGCGCGCCATTTGGCGGGGTAGGGGCTTCGGGCAATCATCGCGCCAGCGCCTATTACGCGGCGGACTATTGCGCGTACCCGGTGGCCTCCCTTGAGACCCCGAGCCTGGTGCTACCGGCGACGTTAACCCCGGGTGTGACGCTGATCTAAATGTGGGAGCGGGCTTGCTCGCGAAGGCGGTGTGTCATTCAACATTTCAGGCGACTGAACCACCGCTTTCGCGAGCAAGCCCGCTCCCACACTTGATTTGTGGTGTGTTCAAGTAATTTGATGCCTATAAAAATACAGATGTTCGTGGAGCCTCGCCGATGAAATCCTGTGAAGTCAATTTTGACGGTCTAGTGGGGCCGACCCATAACTACGGCGGCTTGTCCTACGGCAACGTCGCGTCCCAAAGCAACAGCCAGCAGTCCTCCAACCCGAAGGAAGCTGCGCTGCAAGGCTTGGCGAAGATGAAGGCCCTGATGGAAATGGGCTTTGTGCAAGGTGTGCTGGCGCCCCAGGAACGTCCGGATGTGGCCGCCTTGCGCAACCTCGGTTTTGCCGGCACCGACGCACAAGTCATCCAGCAGGCCGCCAAGCAAGCCATGCCGCTGCTGGTTGCCAGTTGCTCGGCGTCGAGCATGTGGGTGGCCAATGCCGCGACCGTCAGCCCGAGCGCCGACACCTTTGACGGCCGCGTGCATTTCACCGCCGCCAACCTCAACTGCAAATACCACCGCAGCATCGAACACCCGACCACCAGCCGCGTGCTGGGGGCGATGTTCGCTGACCAGAAGCACTTCGCCCACCACGCCGCGCTGCCGGCGGTGGCGCAGTTCGGTGACGAAGGCGCGGCCAACCACACGCGTTTCTGCCGGGACTATGGCGAGGCGGGCGTAGAGTTTTTCGTGTTCGGCCGCAGCGCGTTCGACACCCGCTACCCGGCGCCGCAAAAGTACCCGGCACGCCAGACCCTTGAAGCTTCCCAGGCGGTCGCGCGCCTGCACGGCCTGCGGGATGACGGCGTGGTCTACGCCCAGCAGAACCCGGCGGTGATCGATGCCGGTGTGTTCCACAACGATGTGATCGCGGTGGGCAATGGCGAGGTGCTGTTCTATCACGAGGATGCGTTCCTCAATACCGATCAGATGCTCGGTGAATTGCAGGGCAAGCTCGGCAAGCTCGGCGGCAATTTCCAGTCGATCTGCGTGCCGCGGGCCCAGGTGGGTGTTGAAGACGCGGTGCGTTCCTACCTGTTCAACAGCCAGCTGCTGACCCGCGCCGACGGTTCGATGCTGCTGATCGTGCCGGAAGAATGCCGCGCCAACGAGCGTGTCTGGCAGTACCTGCAAGGCCTGACGTCCTCCGGCGGGCTGATCCGCGAAGTCAAAGTCTTCGATCTCAAGCAAAGCATGCAGAACGGCGGTGGCCCGGCGTGCCTGCGCTTGCGTGTAGCCTTGAATGAAACCGAACTGGCGGCGGTCAACCCAGGGGTTATCATGACGGCGCCGTTGTACGACACGCTGACCCAATGGGTCGACAAGCACTACCGCGACAGCTTGCGGGAAACCGACCTGGCTGACCCGCAATTGCTGCTTGAGTGCCGGACGGCACTGGATGAACTGACGCAAATCCTTAAACTGGGCTCGGTTTATCCTTTCCAGATCAATTAACGCCGCACGGCTGAGAACTATTTATGACCACCGACACCCTGAAACTGATCCTTGAAGACACCGACGGCACCCAGCTGGAAACCTCCTGCACCCGCGTCGCCGTGGTGTGGCAGGGCAAGGAGATCTGGATCCAGCACGACGGCCGTGGCCAACTGCTGATCGGCGTGGACGTGGAAGAAGGCGACGCGGAATACGCCAACCTGCTGATGCGCCCATTGGCCACCAACCTGATGAGCCTGCAACTGGAAATGGAACCGGCCGACGTTGAAGGTGATGACGACGATCACGTCCACGGTCCTGGCTGCAACCACTAAGGAAGCTGCGTATGCTCGCCCTCGGCAAACTGCTTGAACTGACCCTCGCCGGTCGCGAACCGGCGCAAAAAATTCAACTGACTGTCGACGGCGTGCAACTGCGCTGGCTCAGTGAGGGCGCGCTGGAAGTGCGGCCTCCTGAGGCGCGGGACAACGGCAGCGACGTGCTGCTGTCGTCCGGCATCCATGGCAACGAAACCGCGCCAATCGAATTGGCCGACCGCTTGCTGCAGGGCATTGCCCGTGGGGAGATCAAGCCCCGCACCCGTATCCTGTTCCTGTTCGGCAACCCTGAGGCCATGCGCCGCGGCGAGCGTTACCTCGAACTGGACGTCAACCGGCTGTTCAATGGCCGTCATGAACAAAACATCGGCCCTGAAGCCATGCGCGCCGCCGAGCTTGAACAGTTGGCCCGCACCTTCTTCAGCGTGCCTGGGCGTAGCCGTTTGCACTACGACCTGCACACCGCCATCCGTGGCTCGAAGATCGAGCAGTTCGCACTGTACCCGTGGAAGGACGGTCGCCAGCATTCACGTCGTGAACTGGCGCGCCTGCGAGCCGCCGGCCTGGAGGCGGTGCTGTTGCAGAACAAGACGTCGATCACCTTCACGGCGTTTACCTATGAGCAGCTGGAGGCCGAGTCCTTCACCCTGGAGTTGGGCAAGGCCCGGCCGTTCGGGCAGAACCAGGGCGTGGACGTATCGCGCCTGGAAACCCGCCTCACGCAGATCATCGAGGGTAACGAGCCGGCCACCGAGAGCCTGGATGGCCTGCAGCTGTTCAGCGTCTCCCGGGAAGTGATCAAGCACAGCGATACCTTCGTCCTGCATTTGCCGGCGGACGTGGAAAACTTTTCGGAGTTGGAGAAGGGTTATCTGCTGGCCGAGGACATTGCCAAGACCCGCTGGGTAATCGAGGAGGAGGGCGCGCGCATCATCTTCCCGAACCCGAAGGTCAAGAATGGCTTGCGAGCAGGGATATTGATTGTGCCGACCACGGATGCCGGCCTGGCCTGAACCCCGAGACCGACTCGGTCAAATGTGGGAGCTGGCTTGCTCGCGAAGGCGGTGTATCAGTCAGACATGTATTGACTGACACTCCGCTTTCGCGAGCAAGCCCGCTCCCACATTTGCTTTGCAGTGTTGCTTAAACCGCGAGAGCCCGTGGCTCATTGCGACGCAGTGCGCGAACCTTGTGCAGGGTGTCGGCGCAGGTGCGTGCCGCTTCCTGGCCCTTGTGCACGAAGTGCTCATAGAAGAACGTATGGTGCTCGCTGCCCGCGTGGAAGTGGTGCGGGGTCAGGGATACCGAGAACACCGGCACTTCGGTTTCCAGCTGGACCTGCATCAGGCCGCTGACCACGGACTGGGCCACGAACTCGTGACGGTAGATCCCGCCGTCCACCACCAGGGCGGCCGCGACGATACCGGCATAACGGCCGGACTTGGCCAGCAGCTTGGCGTGCAGGGGCATTTCAAAGGCGCCGCCGACTTCGAAGAAATCGATGTCCGATTCCTGGTAGCCCTGGGCGATCATTTCGGCGAGGAAACCTTTACGGGATTGGTCGACAATATCCTTGTGCCAGCAGGCCTGGATAAACGCGACGCGCTCGCCGTGATGGTTTTTGCTTTTGCTGTCGATTGCGGTGGGTTGCATGTTCTGACTCCTGTTTAAGAAAAAAACAGGGCGTTATGAATCGAATGGGATTTAAGGGTACGCACAGCGGGCTCATGTGAACATGACGTCAGCGCGGCCCTTAGGTGCCAATCCCGTTCTCTCTTCATCCGGACTATGACCGTCGGCCCCGGGATCACACCGGGTCTGCTGACCTTGTCGCCGTCCTGCCGAGGCAGTTCGAGGCGCCAAGCGCTCGCGGGCTATGCACGTTGCGTGCAATTACCGCCGGTGGGGAATTACACCCCGCCCTGAGAACGTTGCCGCCAGAACCCTGGCGGCGGAGAGTTTTTATCATGGTTTTTCAGAAACTGCACGGTTGGTTTATCGATAACCTATATCGGTTTGTTTGGTTGGTATTCGATTGTGCAAGCACGGGGCTTGATATTCCGCGGGTTTGCCCGCAGTAATCGTTAACACAAGAAACGCTCCAATCCGCTAGAGGCTAGTTTGATGAACGTGATTGACCTGCGCAGCGACACAGTGACCCAACCGACCCCTGGCATGCTCGAGGCGATGGCCACTGCCGCCAGCGGCGACGACGTCTACGGCGAGGACCCGAGCGTCAATCGCCTGGAAGCCGAACTGGCCAAGCGCCTGGGTTTTGCCGCCGCGTTGTTCGTGCCCACCGGCACCATGAGCAACCTGCTGGCGTTGATGGCGCACTGTGAGCGTGGCGAGGAATACATCGTCGGTCAGCAGGCCCACACCTACAAATACGAAGGCGGCGGCGCGGCGGTTCTCGGCTCGATCCAGCCACAACCCCTGGAAGTGCAGGCCGACGGTTCCCTGAACCTGGAGCACGTGCTGGCCGCGATCAAGCCGGACGACTTCCACTTCGCCCGTACCCGCTTGTTGGCGCTGGAAAACACCATGCAGGGCAAGGTCCTGCCGCTGGAATACCTGGCGGCCGCGCGAGCCTTTACCCGGGAACACGGCCTGGCCTTGCACCTGGACGGCGCGCGGCTCTACAACGCGGCGGTCAAGCTGGGTGTGGATGCACGGGAAATTGCCCGGCACTTCGATTCGGTGTCGGTGTGCCTGTCCAAGGGCCTGGGCGCGCCGATCGGCTCGGTGCTGTGCGGCTCCACCGCGTTGATCGCCAAGGCCCGTCGTTTGCGCAAGATGGTCGGTGGCGGCATGCGCCAGGCCGGTTCGCTGGCGGCGGCGGGGCTGTACGCCCTGGATCACCAGGTGCAGCGCCTGGCCGACGACCACGCCAACGCCCAATGGCTGGGGGATGAACTGCGCAAGGCGGGTTATACGGTGGAGCCGGTGCAGACCAATATGGTCTACGTGGATATCGGTGATCGGGCCCAGGCCTTGAAGGCGTTTGCTGCCGAGCGCGGGATCAAGTTGAGCGCCGCGCCGCGCCTGCGCATGGTCACTCACCTGGACGTCAGCCGGGCACAGATCGAGCAAGTGCTCGCGACATTTGTCGAGTTTTCCCGGAAATGACAGTGCAGACCGTCTAATTGACTGTTTCTATCACATAAACACGCTGTACCACGGGCAAAGGGCCGATATAATGCGGCCCTTTGCCGTCGCTCCGTCTGATGACGTTTAGCACTGGCCTTTGGCCGCAGCCTCCGTGGAAGAACCTAATGAAAAGCGCAGAAATCCGTGAAGCCTTCCTTCGCTTCTTCGAAGAGCAAGGTCACACCCGTGTCGCCTCCAGCTCCTTGATCCCAGGCAATGACCCAACCCTGCTGTTCACCAACGCGGGGATGAACCAGTTCAAGGACTGCTTCCTGGGCCAGGAAAAGCGCGCCTACACCCGCGCCACCAGCAGCCAGAAGTGCGTACGCGCCGGCGGCAAGAACAGCGACCTGGAAAACGTGGGCTACACCGCCCGCCACCACACATTCTTCGAGATGCTGGGTAACTTCAGCTTCGGCGACTATTTCAAGAAAGACGCGATCACCTTTGCCTGGACCTTCCTGACCGGCGTGCTGAAGCTGCCGAAGGAAAAACTCTGGGTGACCGTCTACGCCACCGATGACGAAGCCTACGACATCTGGACCCAGCAAATCGGGGTGCCGGTCGAGCGCATGATTCGCATCGGCGACAACAAGGGCGCGCCTTACGCGTCCGACAACTTCTGGACCATGGGCGATACCGGCCCGTGCGGCCCGTGCACCGAGATTTTCTACGATCACGGCGCCGACATCTGGGGTGGCCCACCGGGCTCGCCGGAAGAAGACGGCGACCGCTACATCGAAATCTGGAACAACGTGTTCATGCAGTTCAACCGCACCGCCGATGGCGTGTTGCATCCGTTGCCAGCGCCGTCGGTGGACACCGGCATGGGCCTGGAGCGGATCAGTGCGGTGATGCAGCACGTTCACTCCAACTACGAGATCGACCTGTTCACCAACCTGCTGAGCGCTTCGGCCGCGGCCATTGGCTGTGCCAACGACAACCAGTCGTCGCTCAAGGTGGTGTCGGATCACATCCGTTCCTGCGGCTTCCTGATCGCCGATGGCGTGCTGCCGTCGAACGAAGGCCGTGGCTATGTGCTGCGCCGCATCATCCGTCGCGCCTGCCGTCACGGTAACAAGCTGGGCGCCACCGGCAGCTTCTTCTACAAGATCGTTGCCGCGCTGGTGGCCGAGATGGGCGATGCCTTCCCGGAACTCAAGCAGCAGCAAGCTAACATCGAGCGCGTGCTCAAGGCTGAAGAAGAGCAGTTCTCCAAGACCCTGGAGCACGGCCTGAAGATCCTCGAGCAGGACCTGGTCGAGCTCAAGGGCACCGTGGTGCCGGGCGACGTCGTGTTCAAGCTGTACGACACCTACGGTTTCCCGATGGACCTGACCGCCGACATCGCCCGCGAACGCGAGCTGACCATCGACGAGGCCGGGTTTGAGCGTGAGATGGAAGCCCAGCGCGTCCGTGCCCGTTCCGCCAGCTCCTTTGGCCTGGACTACAACACCCTGGTAAAGGTTGATGTGGCGACTTCGTTCATTGGTTACGAGGCCACCGTTGGCTCGGCCAAGATCGTGGCTATCTATAAGGACGGCAAGTCGGTTGACGTGCTGAACGAAGGTGACGAGGGCGTTGTGGTCCTCGACCAGACCCCGTTCTACGCTGAATCCGGTGGCCAGGTTGGCGACTGTGGTTTCCTGAGCTCCACCTCCGGTCGTTTTGAAGTGCGCGACACCACCAAGACCGGCGGTGCGTTCCTGCATCACGGCGTGCTGGTGCTGGGCAACCTGACCGTCGGCGCGCCGGTGGACACTCAGGTAGATGCCGACGTACGGCATGCAACTGCCTTGAACCATTCTGCCACTCACTTGCTGCACGCTGCGTTGCGTCAGGTGCTGGGTGAGCATGTGCAACAGAAGGGTTCGTTGGTCGATAGCCAGCGCCTGCGTTTTGACTTCAGTCATTTCGAGGCGATCAAGCCTGAGCAGTTGAAGGCCCTGGAAGACATCGTCAACGCCGAGATTCGCAAGAACACCCCGGTGGAAACCGAAGAAACCGATATCGAGAGCGCTAAGCAAAAAGGCGCCATGGCGCTGTTTGGCGAGAAGTACGGCGACGAAGTGCGCGTACTGAGCATGGGCGGCAGCTTCTCGGTGGAGCTGTGTGGCGGTATCCACGCCAGCCGTACCGGCGACATCGGCCTGCTGAAAATCATCAGCGAAGGCGGCGTGGCTTCCGGCGTACGTCGTATTGAAGCGATCACCGGTGCTGCGGCCCTGGCCTACCTCAATGCGGCAGAAGAACAACTCAAGGAAGCGGCCGGCCTGGTCAAGGGCAGCCGCGACAACCTGATCGACAAGCTCTCCGGCGTACTGGAGCGCAACCGTCAGCTGGAGAAACAGCTGGAGCAGTTGCAGGCCAAGGCGGCCAGCGCGGCGGGCGACGATCTGTCGGCTTCCGCCCTGGACGTCAAGGGTGTGAAAGTGCTGGCCGTACGCCTGGACGGTCAGGACGGCAAGGCGCTGCTGGCCTTGGTCGATCAGTTGAAGAACAAGCTCGGCCGCGCAGTGATCCTGCTCGGCAGTGTCCATGAGGAAAAGGTCGTTCTGGTTGCCGGTGTAACCAAGGACCTGACTGGCCAACTCAAGGCCGGTGATTTGATGAAGCAAGCCGCCGCGGCAGTGGGCGGGAAGGGCGGTGGTCGTCCGGACATGGCGCAAGGCGGTGGTGTTGACGCCGGCGCCCTGGACGCGGCCCTGGCCCTGACCGTGCCGTTTGTCGAGGCAGGTATTTAAGGCGCTGTTAATGAGCCCGTGGTCTAGTCGCGGGCTCAGTCAGTGCTGGTTGATTGAATAACAGGCGCCCCTTTACGGGCTGAGGCGGCTTAGAAATGGCTTTGATCGTACAGAAATTTGGAGGCACCTCGGTCGGCTCTGTCGAAAGAATCGAGCAGGTCGCCGACAAGGTTAAGAAATTCCGCGATGCCGGCGATGACCTGGTGGTGGTGCTGTCGGCCATGAGCGGCGAGACCAATCGCCTGATCGATCTGGCCAAGCAAATCAGTGGCGATCAGCAACCGGTTCCCCGTGAACTGGACGTGATCATTTCCACCGGTGAGCAGGTGACCATCGCATTGCTGGCCATGGCGCTGAACAAGCGTGGTGTGCCGGCGGTGTCCTACACTGGCAACCAGGTCCGCATTCTTACGGATAGCGCGCACACTAAAGCCCGCATCCTGCAGATTGATGACCAGAAGATTCGCGCTGACCTGAAAGCCGGTCGTGTGGTAGTTGTCGCCGGTTTCCAGGGCGTCGACGAGCACGGCAACATCACCACCCTCGGTCGTGGCGGTTCCGACACCACTGGCGTGGCCCTGGCGGCAGCCCTGAAGGCTGACGAATGCCAGATCTACACCGATGTGGATGGCGTCTACACCACTGACCCGCGGGTCGTGTCCGTGGCTCAGCGCCTGGACAAGATCACCTTCGAAGAGATGCTGGAAATGGCCAGCCTCGGTTCCAAGGTGTTGCAGATCCGTGCCGTTGAGTTCGCCGGCAAATACAACGTTCCGCTGCGCGTACTGCACAGCTTCAAGGAGGGTCCGGGCACCCTCATTACTATTGATGAAGAGGAATCCATGGAACAGCCGATCATTTCCGGTATCGCTTTCAACCGTGATGAAGCCAAGCTGACTATCCGTGGCGTGCCAGACACCCCGGGCGTGGCTTTCAAGATCCTGGGCCCTATCAGTGGCGCGAACATCGAAGTCGACATGATCGTGCAGAACGTCTCGCACGATAACACCACCGATTTCACCTTCACCGTGCACCGCAACGAGTACGATGCGGCGGAGCGGATCCTGCAGAACACTGCGAAGGAAATCGGCGCCCGTGAAGTGGTCGGCGATACGAAGATTGCCAAGGTGTCGATCGTGGGTGTGGGCATGCGTTCCCATGCGGGTGTTGCCAGCCGCATGTTCGAAGCCCTGGCCAAGGAAAGCATCAACATCCAGATGATCTCCACATCGGAAATCAAGGTGTCGGTGGTGATCGAAGAGAAGTACCTGGAACTGGCTGTACGCGCACTGCATACCGCTTTTGAGCTGGACGCTCCGGCCCGACAGGGCGAGTGATGCGTTGCCAGGAAGGCGCGGTTATCCGCGCCTTTCATTTTTTTGTCGGGCGCGTGGTGAAGACCTGTTCTTTTACCTGCGCTCGACAATACTTAGGCGTGTAGGGCTATGGCCATTTGGTTGTAGGTCGAATGCCTTTTTTTTGCAGACTGTTGTTCCCGAAATGAAATGCGTGAGGAGAAAGGTATGCTGATTCTGACTCGTCGATGCGCAGAAAGCCTGATTATTGGTGATGGCGAAATCACCGTGACCGTGCTCGGCGTCAAAGGCAATCAAGTGCGTATCGGGGTTAACGCTCCGAAAGAGGTGGCTGTCCACCGCGAGGAAATCTACCTGCGGATCAAGAAAGAGAAGGACGAAGAACCAAGCCATTAATTTTTATCGTTTTTTATGTTTGCAAACGGGGATGAAGCTGGTTAATATACGCCCCGTGTTGCGGAGAGCTGGCCGAGTGGCCGAAGGCGCTCCCCTGCTAAGGGAGTACACCTCAAAAGGGTGTCGGGGGTTCGAATCCCCCGTTCTCCGCCATTATTTGCGTAGTACGTTGCAATCTGGTTTTTTCGCTAAGTTGTTGAAACTAAACGAAAAAATAGCTTTACATAGAGATTGAACGGCCTATAATGCGCGGCAACAAATGCACTCGTAGCTCAGCTGGATAGAGTACTCGGCTACGAACCGAGCGGTCACAGGTTCGAATCCTGTCGAGTGCACCATTTAAGAGTTAGTTGCAGCAATGCAGGTAACTTGGCTTCAACCAGTTGTGATCTGGTCTAAAAACACAATCTGCACTCGTAGCTCAGCTGGATAGAGTACTCGGCTACGAACCGAGCGGTCACAGGTTCGAATCCTGTCGAGTGCACCAAACAACAAAAAGCCCGCCTAGTGCGGGCTTTTTGCCGTCTGGGGTTTTTATTTCCCGGGGCGCCTTTTTCTCCCGCCCATGTGTTTTCCTTTCAAGCTGCGTCGTCGCAGTTCATATGTGTGGCCAATGCTCAGCTTTGTGTCGCAAGCGCTTGTTCTTTCCAGTTTTTTGACGTTAAACGCGGCCGCCCGGTGTATCATTGCGCCCGTCAGCCCCGCCGGGGCTTGTGGAACACCTCCATGGACTTACCCAGTAGTTACTCAGTACCCCGTTTTACCAATCATGAATTGACTGATTGATCCTTCCGGCGTGCCCCGCTGCTGGGAGTGGAGTTCGCCTATGACCGAAGTTGAAGTAAAGAAAACACAAGAAAGCCTGCAGGATCGCCTGGCTCAAGTCGTCGAGCTGCTGCAGCGCCAGCGCGTGGTCGAAGACCTGACGCATCGCCAGGAAGGCGCGAACAATGACCGGGTCGAGAACCTGGTCCACCGGCAAAACCTTGTCGAGCTGCAACGCAAGCTCGATGACCTGCACTCCGCCGACGTTGCCTACATCCTCGAAGCCTTGCCGCTGAATGACCGCCTGACCCTTTGGCAGTTGGTCAAGGCTGACCGCGACGGCGACATCCTCCTCGAAGTATCCGACTCGGTCCGTGAAACCCTGATCGCCGACATGGACGATCACGAGCTCCTGGCGGCCGCCAAGGACATGGATGCCGACGAACTCGCTGACTTGGCTTCCGAGCTGCCGCGTGACGTCGTCCATGAGCTGATGGAAACCCTCGATGGCCAGCAGCGCGAGCGTGTGCGCTCGGCGTTGTCCTACGACGAGGAGCAGGTCGGTGCGTTGATGGACTTCGAGATGGTCACCATCCGCGAAGACGTCAGCCTGGAAGTGGTTCTGCGCTACCTGCGCCGGTTGAAAGAGCTGCCAGGCCACACCGACAAGCTGTTCGTGGTCGACTACGAAGGGATCCTCAAGGGCGTACTGCCGATCAAGCGCCTGCTGGTCAATGATCCGGACAAAAAAGTCGCGGACGTCATGGCCAGTGACCCGGTGAGTTTCCATCCTGACGAAGACGCTTACGACGCGGCCCAGGCGTTTGAGCGTTATGACTTGATCTCGGCCCCGGTGGTCGACAAGAACGGCAAGCTGATCGGCCGTCTGACCATCGATGAAATGGTCGACCTGATTCGTGAGGAGAGCGAAAGCGAAGTCCTCAACATGGCCGGTCTGCGGGAAGAAGAGGATATTTTTGCGTCGGTCTGGAAGTCCCTGCGTAACCGCTGGGCCTGGCTGGCGGTGAATTTGATTACCGCGTTTATTGCTTCACGAGTGATCGGCCTGTTTGAAGGCTCCATCGAGAAGCTCGTGGCCCTGGCTGCACTGATGCCGATTGTGGCGGGTATTGGCGGTAACTCGGGTAACCAGACCATCACCATGATCGTCCGCGCCATGGCGCTGGATCAGGTGGGGACCGGGCATGGCAAGCGTTTGATGCGCAAGGAGCTTGCGGTCGCGCTGATCAACGGCCTGGTGTGGGGCGGTGTCATCGGTATCGTGGCGTACCTGCTGTATGGCAGCTGGTCGCTCGGCGTGGTCATGACGGCGGCCATGACGCTTAACCTGCTGCTGGCAGCGTTGATGGGTGTTCTGATTCCAATGACCCTGGTGCGCCTTGGACGAGACCCGGCGATGGGCGCCAGTGTGATGATCACGGCCATGACCGACAGTGGTGGCTTCTTCATCTTCCTGGGCCTGGCAACCATCTTCCTGCTTTGATCCTTTCCATGGATCGGGGGCATTTGCCCCTTGATCCTTTCCTGACCAAATCCCGGGCAAAAAAAAGCCAGCGCATGGCTGGCTTTCAGCTTTCAGTTGCCAATCAGTTGGCTTCTGCAGCTGCCTCAACGTCGTGGGCGATCAGCGAGACGAGAGCATTTTGCTGGCGGTGGGAGAGCTGACGAAAACGCTGCAGCAGTTCGCGTTCGTGCAGTGACAGCTCGGGGCTGTCCAGGCGCATGCTCAGCTCGTCGCCCAGCGCACCTTCCTGAATCAGGCTTTGTTCCAGGCGTGCGATGATTTCGGAGTTCATGCTGCGGTGATGATTGCGAGCCACCTCGGCAATGCGTTCCCGCATTCCGTCTGGCAGACGTACGACGAACTTGTCAGCCGTACGGCTGGAATAAATTGCCTGTTTCAATGGGCGCATATATTTAACCGGTTAGTTCAGGGGAGCGGTTTTTGGAATTGGCCGCAAGATGCATGTTAGGACAAGGTTTGCTGCCAAATGTTCAACCTGAATTGCAAAGAGGCCGCATCATGCCTCAGATTTGCCAGTTCCTTGGCGTCAATTCTGTGACAAATATTGAACCGGCTACCGGCTTTATGCCAGTACTCATTTCAAAATTTGCGGACTGGTTGGAAAACTTTCCGCGGACGCACCCAAATGAGTGTTGAGCCCGCAGACCCTGGGCGCAAAAGGCTTTTCGGGCGCACATCCTATAGCAATATGGCCTTTTGCCCTTAACTTTAAGATTAGTGGCAAATTGCCAATTTACGAATGCGGAGCGACATATGGTCGGCTGTCCGGACGGACGAGCCGAGGCGTGGCAGCGATTTTAGCGAGGGCGACGAGCGGAGGGATTCAGCGCAGTACGGGATCGAATTTGATGCGCCGACCAATGAAGACTGCCAATACCCACAGGCTGCCAAACACGCCGGCGGCGACGAAGGAGACTGTCTGTACGTCTTGCGACAATACGTTCAGGCCGAGGCCGGCGGCGGCCAGTGCCAGGGTCAGAAACAGCCAGGCGGACTTGTTCATGGAATGCTCCGGTAAGCGGTTCAGAAAACCCAGTGTTCAGCGGCAGGAGCAGCTTGAGTGCCCTGGGTCAGTTGCAGTGGGGATTGCATGTTCGGCTTCATGACAGCCAGTTGCGGACGCTGCTGCAGGTGGTGGGGAATCGCCTGGCTGACCTGTGCGGCGTCGTCGGAAGTGGTGGACTGAAAATGGAACATCACCAGCGCAGCCAGTGCAACGGTATTGAGGGCTAGTAGAAGTGCGCTGTTCATGTGCATGTTCTCCGCAGATGGCTGGGCCGGACTGTATTTGTAGGATAAAGGATTGCAGGTGTCGTGCCAGTCTTTAATTGACAATAAGTCCTTTAAAATCAAACATTTATATAGTGTTCAGATTGTCATGCTGTTGCAATTTGCAATGATGGCATTTTGGGGGAGTGCATTTTGCACGATGGTCCGAACCGTCCGTAATCGTTGAGCGCAATACCACCGGCTGTCACTGGCATGGGCCTACACTCAAAAAGCCAACGGACGACATGACAAAATTCACCTGCGCCGTTAACATGCACGCCGTCCGTCGCCGTGCCCATCGCCGGTTGGCTGTCATTAGTCCCAGTAGCTCAATTGGATAGAGCATCCCCCTCCTAAGGGGAAGGTTGGCCGTTCGAACCGGCCCTGGGACACCACTTCACCGTTGCTGCCCAAGCGGCCTCGACGTCCGCAAGCCCCGATCAGATTCATCTGGCGGGGCTTTTTTGTGGCCGGGCGTTTGAGTGCGGCAGTCTTTTCAAACACCAACCGAACCTTGCCCGCGTTTGAGGTTCACACGGGAGGCAAGAGCGGGGCGGCGCAAGTATTCGTCTGCATCCTGTACCTCGCGGGTGACTGGCGAGCGTCTGACACGTAGCCAATTGGCATGAGCAAAATATTCCCCGGCAACCGCATGTTTTGGCTGTCCGGACCCGACGACCCGGGACTATCATTCCGGTAGTCCTGACACCCACAGCAAGGAGCCGCTCGGAACGCCGATGCGCCAGATCTGGAAACCTTTTCGAGCCCTTTATTTTGCTTCCCTGATGATGCTGATCGGCTCTGGCCTGCTCAGTACTTACCTGGCCTTGCGCCTGGCGGCAGATCACGTCGACAGCCTGTGGGTCGGTGCTTTGATGGCCGCCAACTATTTTGGCCTGGTGTTGGGGGGCAAGATCGGTCACCGCCTGATTGGCCGCGTCGGGCATATCCGGGCCTACGCCACCTGTGCCGGGATCGTCGGCGCGGCGGTGTTGGGCCACGGGCTGATCAACTGGCTGCCAGCCTGGATTGTGCTGCGGATGATTGTCGGCCTGGGCATGATGTGCCAGTACATGGTCATCGAGAGCTGGCTTAACGAACAAGCTGAGGCCAAGCAACGCGGTGCGGTGTTCAGCGGCTATATGATCGCCTCGTACCTGGGCCTAGTGCTGGGCCAGTTGATCCTTGTGATGCACCCGCAGTTGGGGCTTGAGTTGCTGATGCTGGTCGCGCTGTGTTTTGCGCTGTGCCTGGTGCCGGTGGCCATGACTCGCCGTATTCACCCGGCGCCGCTGCATCCGGCGCCGATGGAGCCGCGCTTCTTTATCAAGCGGGTGCCGCAGTCCCTCAGTACGGTGTTGGGGGCCGGGCTGATCGTCGGCTCGTTCTACGGTTTGGCGCCGCTGTACGCGTCTCAGCAAGGGCTGACCACCGAGCAGGTCGGCCTGTTCATGGGTAGCTGCATTTTCGCCGGGCTGCTGGTGCAGTGGCCATTGGGCTGGCTGTCCGATCGATATGACCGCGCGCTGTTGATTCGCTGTTTCGCCTTGTGCCTGGCGGTGGCCGCGTTGCCGTTGGCGATCATGACCCAGGTACCACTGGAAGTGCTGTTCGTCGCGGGCTTTCTCTGTTCCCTGGTGCAGTTCTGCCTGTACCCGCTGGCCGTGGCGTTTTCCAACGACCACGTCGAGGGCGATCGCCGGGTGTCGCTCACTGCGATGTTGCTGGTGACCTACGGCATCGGCGCCAGCGTCGGCCCGCTGTTGGCCGGTGTGGTGATGAAGCTGTTCGGCAGCCATATGCTGTATGCGTTTTTCAGCGTGTGCGCATTGATCCTGGTGTGGCGCATCCGGCCCAAGGCGGTCACCAACCTGCATCAGGTGGACGACGCACCGCTGCATCACGTGGCGATGCCCGACAGCATGTCCAGCTCGCCCCTGGTAGCATGCCTCGATCCGCGAGTGGACGAACAGGTGGTGCAGGACCAGATGCAGACCGCCGTTGTGGATCCCGAGCCAGTAGTCGATCCCGAGCTGGATCAGCCGGAGCCTGTCACCGAGCCACCAGAGCATCCGGACCCGGATGATCACCCCCACGACTTGAGCAGGGCGCGCCCCTGAAAGCAAAAACGGGCAGCCCCCTTGAGGGACTGCCCGTTTTTTTGTCGCGACCTTTATTGTTTAAAGGTCGTCGTCCTTGTCAAACCGGCGCGCTTCACGCTGCAGTTGATACACAAACCGCTCGACCTGACGCTGCACCAGCCCGCTCATGTTATGAAAACGTAGGCCGGCGAAGGTGGTGTTGATCCTTTCTTCGAAGTGCAGGTAACGCAGTTCTACCGAGGTGGTCATGCTGCCAAAGGGTAGCGCGGCGATAAATCGGTCGTAGACCTGGCCCAGTTGCAGGCGCTCGGAAATATCCCCTTCGAAGCGCAATTTGCAGCCGGTGGCGGAAATATCCAGCAACTTGCCGCTGATGGGGGCCTTGAGTTTGTCGCCGCCCAGTTCGACGCTCACCAGTTGCGCCAGCTTCAGCGCCGCGCGGAAGGCGTTGCGACGCTGATGGTAAATCACCTCGCCAGGCATGCTGCCGCGGTAAATGCGGTGGCCGCCGGCTTCATCGAGGGTCAGGGTGCCGTTGCTTTCCCAGGCTACCCGCACCCCCTCGTGAAAACCTTCGATCCGGAAAGCTTCGCCATTCTCGAGGTAGCGTTCGCCGTCGCGCGGGACCATTTCGTCCAAGGCCAGTGTCTTGCTGTCCCGGTCGATTTCCACCAGGTAGCTTTGAAACCGCTGGTTGCGTTCATGGAAGGTGATGATCAGCGGATCATGGCTTTCTTGCAGCATCCGCAAGGTGCCAGCGATTTCCAGCGGCGTGGTGAGTACCTTGGGTGGCTGCGGAGCATCTTCCGCGTTAAGGGTGTTGAACACGGTTCTTCCATCTCCAGACAAAATACGACTACACGCAAGTGCTGTCATTTTGCCAGTATGTGGCGCGACTTGGATAGGGCGCGCTCAAACTGGTTTCAGGCTTGGCTGCGGGTGCTTGGCTTGGCCAGGCGTGAGGTGGAGCCTTGAGCGTTGTAGAGAGCCGGAGGCTCGCCGCCGTGGAGGATACGCAACTGATTGGCGGTCGTGGCTTGCTGAAGCTGGATGGCCTGGCCGTTGAGGAGGTTGGTTTCCTGGCACAGGGTCAGCAACTGGTTGAGTTCTTTGCTCTGGGCCAGCAACTGGTCGCCCACCGTGGAGTGGCTGGCGAGTTGTTCCAGGCCCTTGTGGTCGGCCGTGAGGCCCAGGCTGATCAGAATCTGGCTGCGCTTCTTGCCGTGCTGTTCCAGCAGGACGATCAGCGATTGCTTGCGCGCCAGGATTTCTTCCAGCATGCGCATGTCCCGGCCGTACAGGGCCAGTGATTCTTCTCGAAGGAGCTCCAGCAGCTGCTGTGCGGGAGGCAGGTCTTCAATGATCAGTTGTAGCAAGTTTTCGTCGTGCATGGCTGGCCTTGGGGTTTAAGCGTCCAAAAGCCTGGCGCAGGCCTTTGCCTAGCGCTCGGCTTCGAAGTTAAGCAGTTTGCTGGCTACACGGTTGCTGTCGACCTTATAGCTGCCATCGGCAATCGCCTGTTTCAATTCGGCCACACGGGCTTTATTGACAACTGGCTGATCGCTCAGCGAGTCAGTGACCTTCTGCAACTGTTGAGCCTCATTGCTCAGGTGTACCGATTCCCCGCTTTGGCTCGCACCGGCCTGTTCTGTCTTGGCAGGCAGAGGCTGGGACTTGGCTTCAACGCTGTCTTTGGCACCGTTGGTGCGCGAAGAACCGGGCGTTGGCAGGGCGTTATTCAAACGACTGAAATCGATGACCATGTTAAAAAAACCTCTGGGTATTTGGACGCTTGCCATGTTTTCGGCCATACCCGGACAAACTTTAGGCTCGATTGACAATAAACCTATGCGCGATGCCGCTTTGCGCACAGTGTAGGAAAAGCTGGCGTCCGATGCCAGTGATCTATAAAGCCACCTCAACCTGCCCCGGCGCAGTCACCCGGGCCTTGATCACGCGGTTGGAATTCAGGTTCTTGACGCGAATCTGTTCACTCATGCCGCCGTTGGACAGGGCTTCCCCCGGCATTTTTACATTCAGGCCACCGCTGCTGGCGGAAATCACCACCTGGTCACCTTTGCGCACGACTTCGGCCTGCTCGAGATGGACCAGGGTAATCACCTGGTCGGCGACCATTGGTCGGGTAAGTTTCTGCCCGAGTGCCTGGTCAAGGGACGTGAGGTAGCTCTGGGTGATCATGCTGATGTCGCGCTCGCGCATCGCGACGTCATCATAACCAATGATTCCGGTACGTTTCAGCGGGCGCGTCACCACCACCACTTCGCGAAACAGTTTGACCTGGGCCGGCACGAACACCGTCCAGGGCGAGGCGCCTTCGCAGCGCACTTTCACGGTCACGCGCCCGATGGGCTGGGCGGGGCTTTCCAGGGAAGCTGTCAATTCTCTGTCGCACATGGGCATGCGCAGGCGCGGATCCAGCTGGTTGACCTGGATTTCGTAGCGGCCCGGTGTCTGCGTCGTGGCCAGATAATCTTCTACAGTGAACTCAAGAAAGCCTTGAGTGACGCCGATAAGCAGATCAGGCAAGGTGACGTTATCGGCGCGGGCCGGCTGGCCCGTAGCCAAGGCAAGCAACGCCATCGAGACGCAGAGCAATCTGCGGTACTGTGGGGATCGGAGGCGTCGGGAAACTGTCGTTTTGATGTCCATGGCCAATAAAAAAGCAAAGCTCGTGCCGTTTAGTGTTGGGTACGCGTCGTACCCCTAAGTTTTAGCGTAGGAGTCTGGGCATGGCCGGTGTAATGGATTCAGTGAACCAGCGCACACAGCTGGTGGGGCAGAATCGCCTGGAGTTGCTGTTGTTCCGTCTGGACGGCAAGCAGCTGTACGGGATTAATGTCTTCAAGGTTCGCGAAGTGTTGCAGTGTCCCAAGCTGACAATAATGCCCAAGTCCAGCCCGGTGGTTTGCGGTGTGGCGAACATTCGTGGCGCGACCATCCCGATTCTTGACCTGGCAATGGCCACCGGTTCGGCGGGGTTGCAGGACCGCGAGAGCCCGTTCGTGATCATTACCGAGTACAACACCAAGACCCAGGGTTTCCTGGTGCGCTCGGTGGAGCGCATCGTCAACATGAACTGGGAAGAGATCCATCCGCCGCCCAAGGGCACCGGTCGCGATCACTACCTCACGGCGGTGACGCGGGTCGACAACCAGTTGGTGGAAATCATCGACGTGGAGAAAATCCTCGCCGAAGTGGCCCCGACCTCCGAGGCGATATCGGTGGGTGTGGTAGACGCCGAAACCGCGCACAAGGCGATCTCGCTGCGGGTGCTGACGGTGGACGACTCTTCGGTTGCGCGCAAGCAGGTGTCCCGTTGCCTGCAGACCGTTGGGGTCGAAGTGGTAGCACTCAATGACGGTCGCCAGGCCCTGGATTACCTGCGCAAGCTGGTGGATGAGGGCAAGAAGCCGGAAGAAGAATTCCTGATGATGATCTCCGACATCGAGATGCCGGAAATGGACGGCTACACCCTCACGGCCGAGATACGCAACGACCCACGCATGCAAAAACTACATATCATCCTGCATACTTCGTTGTCGGGTGTATTCAATCAGGCGATGGTCAAGAAGGTCGGTGCCGATGACTTCCTGGCCAAATTCCGCCCTGATGACCTCGCATCCCGGGTAGTCGACCGGATCAAGGCAGCAGATCACGGCTAGGGGCCTTTTCCCTGGCGGTCACACGATTTAAGAGGCGGTATCATTGTCTACGGGTAATTTGGATTTCGAACAGTTCCGGGTCTTCCTGGAAAAGGCCTGTGGCATATTGCTCGGTGAAAACAAGCAGTACCTGGTATCCAGCCGTCTCAACAAACTGATGGAGCAGCAAGGCATCAAGTCCCTCGGGGAGTTGGTGCAACGGATCCAGGGCCAGCCACGCAGCGGGCTCAAGGAGATGGTGGTCGACGCCATGACCACCAACGAAACCTTGTGGTTTCGCGATACCTATCCGTTTGAAGTGCTCAAGAACAAGGTGCTGCCCGAGGCGATCAAGGCCGCTCCCGGCCAGCGCCTGCGCATCTGGTCGGCCGCCTGTTCGTCGGGACAGGAACCGTATTCGATTTCGATGGCTATCGATGAGTTCGAGCGGACCAACATGGGCCAGTTGAAGGCCGGGGCGCAAATCGTGGCCACGGATTTGTCCGGCACCATGCTCACCAACTGCAAGACCGGCGAGTACGACAGCCTGGCGCTGGGGCGCGGGTTGTCCCAGGAGCGCTTGCAGCGTTTCTTCGATCCCAAGGGAGCAGGGCGTTGGGCGGTCAAGGCGCCGATCAAGAGCCGGGTGGAGTTTCGTTCGTTCAACCTGCTGGACAGTTATGCCAGCCTGGGCAAGTTCGACATGGTGTTTTGCCGCAACGTGCTGATCTACTTCTCGGCCGAGGTGAAGAAAGACATTCTGTTGCGCATCCACGGCACCCTCAAGCGTGGCGGTTATCTGTTCCTGGGGGCTTCCGAGGCGCTGAACGGTTTGCCGGATCATTACCAGATGGTGCAGTGCAGTCCTGGAATCATTTACCAGGCCAAGTGATGAGTGCTTGGACAAAAAGGGAGGCCTGCACAGGCCTCCCTTTTTTTATGGCCGCAAAGCGGCAAGCCCTCATTGCCGCTTTACTGGCGTTTCGCGGAAACCCTTTGCCGCTTTTCTGGCATTGCCGCCGGCAATTCCCTCGCAAACCCTTGATTTACGGGGCTCAAGCAACTTGGCATGGCCCTTGCTAAATTCTTGTTACGAAAAGCAGGTCAGCCCCTAAAGGTTTCCGCCATGAGCATCAGCTTCGATAAAGCGCTCGGTATCCACGAACAAGCACTGGGCTTTCGCGCCCAGCGTGCCGAAGTCCTGGCCAACAACATCGCCAACGCCGACACCCCGAACTACAAGGCTCGGGACCTGGACTTCTCTGCCGTGCTCGCCGCCCAGCAAGACAAGACCAAGAACGGCACCTTCGCCCTGAACATGACCAACAGCCGTCATATCGAGGCGCAAGGCCTGGGCAATGGTGACGAGTCGCTGCTGTATCGCACGCCGATGCAACCGTCGATCGACCAGAACACCGTGGACGCCCAGTTGGAGCAATCGGCCTACGCCGAGAACTCAGTGAACTTCCAGGCCAGCTTTACCCTGCTCAACAGCAAATTCAAAGGGCTGATGTCAGCCCTGCGTGGAGAATAAGCCATGTCCCTCGCCAGTGTTTTCAATATTGCCGGTAGTGGCATGAGTGCGCAGACCACGCGCCTCAACACCGTCGCCAGTAACATCGCCAACGCCGAGACCGTGTCTTCGAGCATCGACCAGACCTACCGTGCCCGGCACCCGGTGTTCGCCACCATGTTCCAGGGCGGCCAGGGCGGCCAGAGTGGCAGCGGCGATTCGCTGTTCCAGAACCAGGATGCCGCAGGCCAGGGCGTGCAGGTGCTCGGTGTGGTCGAAGACCAGAGCAACCTCGAAGCCCGCTACGAGCCGAACCACCCTGCCGCGAACGAAAAAGGGTACGTGTACTACCCCAACGTCAACGTGGTCGAGGAAATGGCCGACATGATTTCCGCCAGCCGCTCGTTCCAGACCAACGCGGAAATGATGAACACCGCCAAAACCATGATGCAGAAGGTCCTGACCCTGGGTCAGTGATAAGGGGCGCCAAATAATGGCCATTGTTGATAACAGTTCGACGAACACGGCAGTCCAGGACCTTTTTAACTCCAAGGTCAAGACGGCGACAGATAACACCAGCGTCGGTGACGCCGCCAAGTCGGCGACGGGCAACCAGGCGATGGGCAAGGACGCGTTCCTGCAATTGCTGGTGACCCAGCTGAAAAACCAGGACCCGCTGTCGCCCCAGGACAATGGCGCGTTCGTCGCACAGTTGGCGCAGTTCAGCAGTCTGGAAGGCATCAACAACCTGAATGACTCGGTGAATGCGATTTCCAGCAACTTCAGCTCCTCCCAGGCGCTGCAGGCTTCGTCGCTGGTGGGGCGTTCGGTCATCACCCAGACCGACAAGGCGATGGTGGATACCAGCAAGAGCATGACCGGTTCCGTGGCGGTGACGGCGGCGACGGGCAACGTCTCCGTCAAGATCACCGACAAGGATGGCAACGTCGTTCGCACCATCGACATGGGCGCCCAGAGCGCCGGCAACTCCAGCTTCGTCTGGGACGGCAAGACCGATGCGGGTGAGACGGCGCCACCCGGCACCTACACCTTCAATGCCACCACCAAGAATGACAAGGGTGACTCGGTGGCCCTCGCCACCTCGCTGCCGGCAACGGTGACCAGCGTAACCCTGGGCACGAACGGCGCTGAAATGGTGCTGAACCTGGCGGGCGGCCTGGGCAGTATCAAGCTGTCGCAAATTCAGACTATCGGTACATAGAGCCGGCTAAATACGGCAAAAGGAGAGAACAATGTCTTTTAATATCGGCCTTAGCGGCCTCTATGCGGCCAACAAACAACTGGACGTGACGGGTAACAACATCGCCAACGTCGCGACCACCGGCTTCAAGTCGTCCCGTGCGGAATTCGCGGATATCTACGCGGCTTCCAAGCTGGGTACCGGCCAGAACAGCATCGGCAATGGCGTGAACCTGGCGGCCGTGTCCCAGCAGTTCACCCAGGGTGACGTCAACAACAGCGGCGGCACGCTCGACATGGCGATCCAGGGCGGCGGCTTCTTCGTGCAGAAGGGCAGCGACGGTTCGCTGGAATACACCCGCAACGGTGCGTTCCGGGCCGACAAGGACGGCTACATCACCAACAACACCGGCACCTCGCGCCTGCAAGGCTACGCAGCGGATGCCGATGGCAACATCCAGAAGGGCGGCTTGACCGACCTGCAGCTCAACCTGTCGTACCTGCCGCCGAAGGCTTCGAGCAAGGTGGATTCCACCAGTAACCTGAACTCCTCCGAGACGGCGATCGACCAGACGGCGCACCCGTTTGATCCGACCAAATCGGACAGCTTCACCACTCAATATTCCACCACGCTCTACGATACGCAGGGCAACGCGCATCCGATGGTGCAGTACCTGGTGAAGACCGACTCCAACACCTGGAAGTCCTACACCCTGATCGATGGGCGCAACCCTGACGGCTCGCCGATCAGCGGCACCGGTGCTGACGTGAAGGCGCCAGTCGCCTCGACGCTGTCGTTTGACACCTCCGGCAAGCTGACCGGGATCGTTACCCCGCCAGCCACCGCTTCCAATACCACCCTGACCATTTCCGACTGGAAGCCGGGCGGCCTGGTCAATGGTGTCTGGACGCCTAATGGTGCGGCCGCCAACGCAGACGGCGTGGCCGTCAACATGGGGAACATCACCCAGTACAACTCGGCCACCTACCGCAACCCGCCGACCACCGATGGCTACGCCACCGGGCAAATCACCGGGCTGAAAATCGACGGCAGCGGCGTACTGTTCGCCACGTTCAGCAACCAGCAGAGCAAGGCCATCGGCCAGATCTCCCTGGCCAGCTTCAACAACGAGCAGGGCCTGCAGCCAGCCGGCGGCACCACCTGGAAAGAAACCTTCGCGTCGGGCCAGCCGGGTTTTGATACCCCGCAAGTCGGTACCCTGGGTTCGATCGTGGCCAACTCCCTGGAGAACTCCAACGTCAACCTGACCAACGAGCTGGTGGACCTGATCAAGGCCCAGAGCAACTATCAGGCGAACGCCAAGACCATCTCCACCCAAAGCACCATCATGCAGACCATCATTCAGATGACCTGATGTTGTCGCTTTAACTCGCTTTACCGAAAAGCCCCTCGCGTGAGGGGCTTTTTTTTGGACGTTCAGATAACGCCTATAGGCGGGGGCGTCACAGGCGGATACACGGCTGTCGGAACGGTACAAGGCCAGCCGGGCGATATCTGGAGCGGATTCAGTCAGGGCCCTGGCGGCAACTGCATCACTGTTTCAGCGATAAAAGCCGCCATGATGCACGTCGGCCAGAAGCCCACCGATGTTTTCAAGGAGGTGAAATACGTGCGCGAATCGCGACGGTGTTGTTCCAGGCAAAAGAAAACCCCCGATACGCCGTAGGCCTATCGGGGGTTTTTCAACCTTGGGTGGTTAGACCCAGGGTGTGCTCAGCTTATTGGCAAGCTTCGCAATCCGGCTCGTCGATCGCGCAGGCTTTAGGCACTGGCGCCGGGCCGGCAGGTGCGGCGAGAACCGAATCATCACCGTGGTTGCCGCCGCTGGAAACAGCGTTCAGCTTGCCGGTGTTGATGGTCGACTTCTCGGTGCTGGTGGCAGCCAGGGCACGGAGGTAGTAAGTGGTTTTCAGGCCACGGTACCAGGCCATGCGGTAGGTCACGTCGAGCTTCTTGCCCGATGCGCCGGCGATGTACAGGTTCAGCGACTGAGCCTGGTCGATCCACTTCTGGCGACGGCTGGCGGCGTCGACGATCCACTTGGTGTCCACTTCGAAGGCAGTCGCGTAGAGCTCTTTGAGTTCTTGCGGGATGCGCTCGATCTGCTGCACCGAACCGTCGTAGTACTTCAGGTCGTTGATCATGACCGAGTCCCACAGGCCACGGGCTTTCAGGTCGCGAACCAGGTACGGGTTGATCACGGTGAATTCGCCCGACAGGTTCGATTTCACATACAGGTTCTGGTAGGTCGGTTCGATCGACTGCGACACGCCAGTGATGTTGGCGATGGTGGCGGTCGGTGCGATGGCCATGATGTTGGAGTTACGAATGCCTTTCTGCACACGGGCACGTACCGGCGCCCAGTCCAGGGATTCGTTCAGGTCAACGTCGATGTACTTCTGGCCACGTTGCTCGATCAGGATCTGTTGCGAATCCAGCGGCAAGATGCCTTTGGACCACAGCGAACCCTGGAACGTCTCGTAGGCGCCACGCTCGTCGGCCAGGTCGCAGGAAGCCTGGATCGCGTAGTAGCTGACCGCTTCCATGGACTTGTCGGCGAACTCGACTGCAGCGTCCGAACCGTAAGGAATGTGCTGCAGGTACAGCGCGTCCTGGAAGCCCATGATGCCCAGGCCGACCGGACGGTGCTTGAAGTTGGAGTTCTGCGCCTGGGGTACCGAGTAGTAGTTGATGTCGATAACGTTATCGAGCATGCGAACGGCGGTGTTCACGGTGCGTTCCAGCTTGGCGGTGTCCAGCTTGCCGTTGACGATGTGGTTCGGCAGGTTGATCGAGCCCAGGTTGCAAACGGCGATCTCGTCCTTGTTGGTGTTCAAGGTGATCTCGGTGCACAGGTTCGAGCTGTGGACCACGCCCACGTGCTGCTGCGGGCTGCGCAGGTTGCACGGGTCTTTGAAGGTCAGCCATGGGTGGCCGGTTTCAAACAGCATGGAGAGCATTTTGCGCCACAGGTCTTTGGCCTGGATGGTCTTGAACAGCTTGACCTTGCCCGGGTATTCGGTGAGGGCTTCGTAGTACTCGTAGCGCTCTTCGAAAGCCTTGCCGGTCAGGTCGTGCAGGTCCGGTACTTCGGATGGCGAGAACAGGGTCCACTTGCCGTCATCGAAGACGCGCTTCATGAACAGGTCAGGGATCCAGTTGGCGGTGTTCATGTCGTGGGTACGACGACGGTCATCACCGGTGTTCTTGCGCAGCTCGATGAACTCTTCGATGTCCATGTGCCAGGTTTCCAGGTAGGCACATACAGCGCCCTTGCGCTTGCCACCCTGGTTCACGGCTACGGCGGTGTCGTTCACTACTTTGAGGAACGGTACAACGCCCTGGGACTTGCCGTTGGTGCCCTTGATGTACGAACCCAATGCACGCACCGGGGTCCAGTCGTTACCCAGGCCGCCAGCGAATTTGGACAGCATGGCGTTGTCGTGGATCGCGTGGTAGATGCCCGACAGGTCATCCGGCACGGTGGTCAGGTAGCAGCTGGACAGCTGTGGACGCAGGGTACCGGCGTTGAACAGGGTCGGGGTCGACGACATGTAGTCGAAGGACGACAACAGGTTGTAGAACTCGATGGCACGGTCTTCTTTCTGCTTCTCTTCGATCGCCAGGCCCATGGCCACGCGCATGAAGAACACTTGCGGCAGTTCGAAGCGGATCCCGTCCTTGTGGATGAAGTAACGGTCGTACAGGGTTTGCAGGCCCAGGTAAGTGAACTGCTGGTCGCGCTCGTGGTTGATCGCCTTGCCGAGTTTTTCCAGGTCGAAGGTGGCCAGGATCGGGTTCAGCAATTCGAATTCGATACCCTTGGCGATGTAGGCCGGCAGGGCCTTGGCGTACAGGTCGGCCATCTCGTGGTGGGTGGCGCTGTCGGCGACTTTCAGGAAGCCCAGGCCTTCGGCACGCAGGGTGTCCATCAGCAGACGCGCGGTGACGAACGAGTAGTTCGGCTCACGCTCGACCAGGGTACGGGCGGTCATCACCAGTGCGGTGTTGACGTCGGTCAGGGCCACGCCGTCGTACAGGTTCTTCAGGGTTTCGCGCTGGATCAGGTCGCCATCGACTTCTTCCAGGCCTTCGCAGGCCTCGGTGATGATGGTGTTCAGGCGGCCCAGGTCCAGCGGTGCAAACGTACCGTCGGCCAGGGTGATGCGGATCGACGGGTGAGCTTGTACGGCAGCTTCTTCGGCCGGGGAACGTACGGCACGTTCCTTGGCGCGGGAGTCACGGTAGATCACGTAGTCGCGGGCGACTTTCTGCTCGCCGGCACGCATCAGGGCCAGTTCGACCTGGTCCTGGATTTCTTCGATGTGAATGGTGCCGCCCGATGGCATGCGACGCTTGAAGGTTGCGGTGACCTGTTCGGTCAGGCGGGCAACGGTGTCGTGGATGCGCGACGAGGCAGCAGCGGTGCCGCCTTCAACTGCAAGAAACGCTTTGGTGATCGCGACGGTGATTTTGTCATCGGTGTAAGGAACGACAGTGCCGTTACGCTTGATCACGCGCAATTGGCCGGGCGCGGTGGCGGACAGATCCAGGTTCGAATCAGCGGCCTGCGGCACGGAGCCCTGCGGGTTCTCGCGAGTTGTGTCGGTTTGCATGGGGGGTTGTCTCCACATTCTATATTTATTTGGGCACCATCACGGTGCCCACCGTTCCGTCCTGAAGCACTTACAACAGGCCAGGGGCCTGGCATAACAACTTCGGGACAGGAGGAAGGGAGCTGTTCGCGCCGCTTCCATGCCGAAGTCTTCGGTTACAAGCCTTGGGGCTCTTTACCGTATTCCTGGTGGGTGACAGTTTCGTACTGCAACACCCGTACCGTTTTCGCCTGATCGGGGCAGAAAACGGCTGCCATCCGCGTGCGCGGTTTGGTCTTCTGAAAAAGGCTTAAGTTCACCAAACAGGGGCAAAAAAGAGCTTGAGTTTCTTGTCTGATTTGTGTTTGGTCTTTTCGCTGAAAACCCTACATGTAGGGTTTTTTTGGCGACGACCTACAAGATAATGCGTTTTGGGGGGCTTAGCAACGGACTACCTGTGGATAACGCTGTGGGTAAAATGTGTATGAAACGTGGAATGGCCGTGTAGGCCGCAGTACTGCTGCATTGCGCCGTTTGTCACCGAATATTCCGAGGTAAAAACAACCGGTTGGATTTTTGCGGGCGCGAACCCTATCACAAAAAAACACGATGTCCGAACGCATTTGCGCGCTTGTGGCAGAGGGCCGGCCCGTTGCTACAATCGGCGGTTATCCATACAGTTTATGCCTCGCCTACATGACAACTGTAGGAGCGGGCTTGCCCGCGAAGGACGTCAACGATGACGCTGGAAACCTGAATAAGCGCGGCGCCCTCGAGTTTTCTCGGGCAAACCCGCCCCTACAATAATTAGAACCGAGGTAACGCATGGAGCAAGAAGCCTGGCAGGTATTGATTGTCGAGGACGACGAGCGACTGGCCGAGTTGACCCGTGACTACCTGGAGAGCAACGGCTTGCGGGTGTCGGTGGAAGGCAATGGCGCCCTCGCGGCGGCGCGGATCATCGCCGAGCAGCCGGACCTGGTGATCCTCGACCTGATGTTGCCCGGTGAAGACGGCCTGAGCATTTGCCGCAAGGTGCGCGAGCACTACGACGGGGTGATCCTGATGCTCACCGCGCGCACCGACGACATGGACCAGGTCCTGGGCCTGGACATGGGCGCCGACGATTACGTGTGCAAACCCGTGCGTCCTCGCCTGTTGCTGGCACGCATCCAGGCCCTGCTGCGGCGCAGCGAAAGCGTCGAGCCGGCACTCCCCGAAAAACAGCGGCGCCTGCAATTCGGCCCGCTGGTGGTGGACAACGCCCTGCGTGAAGCCTGGCTGCACGAAGGCGGCATCGAACTGACCAGCGCCGAATTCGACCTGCTGTGGCTGCTGGTGGCGAATGCCGGGCGGATCCTGTCCCGGGAAGAAATCTTCACTGCCTTGCGCGGCATTGGCTATGACGGCCAGGACCGCTCTATTGACGTGCGAATCTCGCGCATCCGCCCGAAAATCGGCGACGATCCGATCCACCCACGCCTGATCAAGACCATTCGCAGCAAAGGCTATCTGTTCGTCCCCGAAGCCGCGGCTGACCTGACGCCGTGAACTCAATCTTCCTGCGCATCTACGGCGGCATGTGCGCGGCGCTGATTCTGGTGGCGTTGCTCGGCGTACTGGCCTTGCACCTGCTCAATGAAGTGCGCAGCGGCCAGTACCGCGAGCGCCTGGCCCACGGCACCTTCGCGCTGATGGGCGACAACCTGCAACCCATGAGTGCCATCGAGCGCCGCCGCGCCCTGGCAGTGTGGGAGCGCTTGCTGGGTATCCCGCTGCAATTGCAGACCGTGGCGGAGGCGCACCTGGACCTGACCCAGCGTAGCCGTCTGCAACGCGGCCAGGTGTTGGTGGAGCAAACCGGGCCTCATGCGGCCAGGGTGCTGCGCTTGGTCAGTGACCAGGAGCAACTGTTGCTGACCGGTGAAGTGCAGCAAATCAGCGAACAACTGGCGCGCGCGACGATTTACCTGCTGGCCGATGAGCTGGTGCGTTTCCCGGTGGCGGAGCAACCGCAGAAACTCGCAGACCTGAAGGAAGCCAAGGGCTTTGGTTTCGAGATGCACCTGGTGATGCTCAATCAGGCTGATATGGACGAAGACCAGCGCCGCCGCGTGTCCGAAGGCGATACCGTGATGGCCCTGGGCAAGGGTGGGGATTCGATCCGGGTATTTGCCGGCATGGTCGGCACGCCGTGGGTCCTGGAAATCGGCCCGCTGTATCAGATGAATCCGTACCCGGCGCAATGGCTGATCCTGATTGCGCTGATCAGCCTGACCTTGATCGGCTTGATCGTCTATTTATTGGTGCGCCAGCTGGAGCGGCGCTTGAGTGGCCTGGAAGCCGCCGCCACGCGCATCGCCAAAGGCAGCCTGGAAGTGCGGGTGCCGGCCCGCGGCGCCGATTCGGTGGGGCGCCTGGCGGCAGCGTTCAATGGCATGGCCGAGCACCTGCAACGCCTGTTGGCAATTCAGCGCGAACTGGTGCGGGCGGTGTCCCACGAACTGCGCACCCCGGTGGCGCGCCTGCGGTTCGGCCTGGAGATGATCGGCGACGCGGCCACGCCTGAAGCGCGGCGCAAGTATATGGAGGGCATGGACAGCGACATCCAGGACCTTGATGGCCTGGTGGACGAAATGCTCACCTATGCGCGGCTGGAACAGGGGGCGCCGGCACTGAATTTCCAGCGGGTCGACCTCAATGCGTTGCTGGATCAGGTGATTGATGAACTGTCACCGCTGCGCCCGGAAATCAACGTGGCGCGGGGCATCTGCCTGTCCTCGGCACATTGGGACGATGCATGGGTGGAGGCCGAGCCGCGTTACCTGCACCGTGCCCTGCAAAACCTGGTGAGCAACGCCATGCGCCACGCCCAGGGGCAGGTGGTGATCAGTTACCAGGTGGGCCAGGTGCGTTGCCGCATCGACGTGGAAGACGACGGGCCGGGCGTACCGGAAAGTGCCTGGGAGCGGATTTTCACGCCGTTCCTGCGCCTGGATGACAGCCGGACCCGCGCGTCGGGTGGGCACGGCCTGGGGTTATCCATTGTGCGGCGGATCATCTATTGGCACGGCGGCCGGGCGTTGATCAGCAAGAGCAACAATTTGGGTGGCGCATGTTTCAGCCTGAGTTGGCCACGGGATCAGGAGAAGGTCTAGGCCTGGACGGCCACCAGGCTCAACAACTGCCCCTCATCCACCGCAAACTGCGCCTCCAGTTCCTTGCCATGGCACCATTCTGCGGACAAGTCCGTCAGCAACCGCAGCCGCGCATGGCCGGTATCCGACCACTCCAGCAACTCGGCATGCTCAAAATAAAAGCGCTTCTGCACGATCGGGTAGAGCGCCTTGAACAGGCTCTCTTTCGCCGAAAACGTCAGCGTCACCAGTTGCGCAACCTGCTCCCGCGGCCCGGCGGCCATGCGCAGCAATTCATCCGGTGTGAGGATCTCCCCGGCCAGGCGTTCCGCCCGCTCCAGGGTCAGCAGGTTCTCCAGGTCCATCCCCAGCCCGCGCCACTGTGACTTGTGGGCGACGATGGCCGCTGCATGGCCGGTGCTGTGGGTGATCGAACCACTGATGTGCGCGGGCCAGACCGGCGCGCGGTCCTCGCCGATCGCCGGTACGCAATCCAGCCCGTCCAGCTGTTGCAGGGCCGCGCGGGCGCACAGGCGACCGGCCAGGAACTCCGCCTGCCGCTTGGCCACCGAACGCTGGATGCTCGCGGGTGGCGGCACGGCGCTGCGCTGGAAATCGCCGATGGCCAGCAGGGCCGGGTCAAAACGGGTGCTCAGCAAGACCGTGCCGGGCAAGGCATCGGGCAACGGCCAATGGGCGTCAAGTGGGGTGCAGCAGGCGGGTAGGGAATTCATGCCGGGTATTTTGCCGAGTTGCAGGGCCGCTGGATAGCCTGCGGCCGGGGATACGTAAATAACTCTTTACACAGTAGCCGGCCTCGGTTCAGCCCAGGTTCAGAGAGTGTTCAGGGGGAGTTCAGGGGCGTCTGCGTAGTCTGGCCCCGTACCCAAAGCCCAAGCGTATGAGGTAGAACCATGACTGCGATCAAGAAGCTGATGTTGGCCTTAACCATGCTCAGCGCCACCGCTGGCGTCCAGGCCTCTGATTCGAGTTTCGCGGGTTTCTCCAAGGAGAAGAGCAAAAAACCCTACAGCCTTCTCCAGCGGGTGAGCTTCGAGGATGCTGGTGAACAGGCGGCTCCATGGGGCCAGTCCCTGGGCCAGCACACCCCGCAGTCAGACTACCGCGTGGGCAATGAAAACCTGTCAGGTCACTTCAACGGCAGTAAATTGCGCCAGCAAGACCTGCAGGGCCGCTATGATATACCCCAGTTGGAAAGTTGATTTGCCTTGGAGAGCTTTATGAAATTGCTGGTTGTCGAAGATGAGGCGTTGCTGCGCCATCACCTGTTGACCCGCCTTACCGACAGCGGTCACGTGGTCGAGGCCGTCGCCAATGCCGAAGAGGCGCTGTACCAGACCGGGCAATTCAACCACGACCTGGCGATCATCGATTTGGGCCTGCCCGGCATGGGCGGCCTGGACCTGATCCGCCAATTGCGCGCCCAGGCCAAGACCTTCCCGATCCTGATCCTGACCGCCCGTGGCAACTGGCAGGACAAGGTTGAAGGCCTGGCAGCGGGTGCCGACGACTACGTGGTCAAGCCGTTCCAGTTCGAAGAGCTGGAAGCGCGGATGAACGCACTGTTGCGCCGCTCCAGCGGTTTCACCCAATCCACCATCGTCGCCGGGCCGTTGCTGCTGGACCTCAATCGCAAGCAGGCGTCCCTCGACGAACAGCCACTGGCGCTGACCGCCTACGAATACCGCATCCTCGAATACCTGATGCGGCATCACCAGCAAGTGGTCGCCAAGGACCGCCTGATGGAACAGCTCTACCCCGATGACGACGAGCGTGATCCGAACGTGATCGAAGTGCTGGTGGGCCGCCTGCGCCGCAAGCTGGAAGGCCCGGCGGGTTTCAAGCCGATCGACACCGTGCGTGGCCTGGGCTACCTGTTCAATGAGCGCTGCCGTTGATTCGCTCGCTACGTGTACGTTTGATGCTCGCGGCCACCATCCTGGCCGTGCTGTTTATGCTGGCCTTGTTGCCGGCCATGCAGGGCGCCTTCAGCCTGGCCCTGCAGGACTCCATCGAGCAGCGCCTGGCGTCGGATGTCACGACGCTGATTTCGGCTGCCCGGGTTGAAAACAATCGCCTGCTGATGCCCGCGCAGCTGCCGGACGAGCGTTTCAACCTCACCGACAGCCGCCTGCTGGGCTACATCTATGACCGCGAAGGCCATTTGGTCTGGCGGTCGCGCGCCACCCAGGAAGAAAACATCAACTACAAGCCGCGCTATGACGGGCGCGGCAACGAGTTTGCGCGGATCCGCGAGGCCAACGGCCAGGAATTTTTTGTCTATGACGTCGAGGTCAAGCTGCTGGGCGGCAAGAGCGCGGCGTTCAGTATCGTCGCCCTGCAACCGGTGCGTGAATACCAACTGACCCTCGAAGGCCTGCGGGAAAACCTCTACCTGGGCTTCGGCGCCGCCTTGCTGGTGCTGCTGACCCTGTTGTGGCTGGGCCTGACCTGGGGCCTGCAGGCGCTGCGCCGGCTGAGCCAGGAACTGGATGAAATCGAAGGTGGTACCCGGGAAAGCCTCAGCGAGCAACACCCGCGCGAGCTGCTGCGCCTGACCGGCTCCCTGAACCGGTTGCTCCACAGCGAGCGGGAGCAACGCACCCGTTACCGCGATTCCCTGGATGACCTGGCCCACAGCCTGAAAACCCCGTTGGCGGTGCTGCAAGGCGTGAGTGAAGACATGGCCCAACGCCCCGAAGATCGGGACCAGGCCTGGGTACTGCAATCGCAGATCGAACGCATGAGCCAGCAGATCAGCTACCAATTGCAGCGCGCCAGCCTGCGTAAAAGCGGCCTGGTGCGCCACCAGGTGCGGCTGGAGCCGGTGCTGCAAAGCCTGTGCGACACGCTGGACAAGGTTTATCGCGATAAGGGCGTGAAGGTCGCCTTTGAACTGCCGGACGAATGCGACGTGCCGATCGAGAAGGGCGCCTTGCTGGAACTGCTCGGCAACCTGCTGGAGAACGCCTATCGCCTGTGCCTGAGCGAAGTGCGCATCACCTTGCAGGAAAGCCTGGAGGGCACCGAGTTGTGCATCGAAGACGATGGCCCCGGCGTGCCGCCGGACCAGCGTGCGCGCATCCTGCAGCGGGGCGAGCGGCTCGACCGCCAGCATCCGGGGCAGGGGATTGGCCTGGCGGTGGTCAAGGACATCATTGAAAGCTATGGCGCCCGGCTGACCCTTGGGGATTCACCGCTGGGTGGGGCTGCGTTCAAGATCCACTTCCCGGCTGTTTGATCTTTATTGACTGTGCCGGCCTCTTCGCGAGCAAGCCCGCTCCCACATTCTATGGCATTCCCAAGGTGGAACTCGGTCAAATGTGGGAGCGGGCTTGCTCGCGAAGAGGCCAGTCGCATCAATACACACCTAGGTTTCTTGTGCTCTATAGGCCCCCGGCGTCAGCCCGGTCCACTTCTTGAACGCCCGATGAAACGCCGACGGTTCGGAAAACCCCAGCTGCTCGGCGATCTCCTGCAACGACAAATCCGCCCGCCCCAAATGATAGATCGCAATGTCCCGGCGCAACTCATCCTTGAGCGCCTGAAAGCTGGTGCCTTCCTCCCGCAAATGCCGACGCAGGGTCTGCGGGCTGATATGCAGGTGCTGGGCGACGGCTTCGAGGTCAGGCCAGGGCGTGCGGTCGCGGCTCAATAGGCGGCGCAACTGGCTGCTCAGGCTGTCGCCTTCATCCGGCCGCGACAGCAGGTCGGCCGGGGAGCGTTCGAGGAAATGCTTGAGGGTGCGCTCGTCCTGCAACAACGGCAGGCTCAGGTAGCGGCTGGGGAACACCAGGCTGCTGGTGGGCGCCGCGAATACCTGCGGGCAGGGGAACAGCAAGTCGTACTCACCGGCGTGGGGCGGCGTCGGGTAGCTGAAGGTGGCCTGATGCAGGCGGATGCGCTGGCCAATCAGCCAACTGCCGAGGCGGTGCCAGATCACCAGCAGGCATTCGCTGAGGAAGTGATCCGGGTCCCAGAGCTGCGAATCGTCCAGGCTCAGGCGGGCCATTTCTCCTTCACGTGTCAGACGCCAGCGCGGACCCTGCGGGAATAGGCTATAAAATAATAAGCCGCGTTCCAGAGCCTTCTCCAGGGTGCGGCAGTGAATCAGCGCGTGGCACATCATGGCGAAAGTGCCGCGCTTGCTCGGGCCTTCGGCGAAGCCCAGGTATTCGTCATCCAGCGCCAGCCACAGCATTTGCAACAACTGGGTGAATTGCTCGGGGGCGATGCGGGCGCGGGGCTCGCTCAGCAGTTCCGCAGTGATGCCGACCTGCTGCAGCAGGCCTGAATAATCGTAGCCGGCCCGGCGAGCACCGCCGAGGGCGGCTCGGGCGTAGTGACTGGCGATGGTTCGTTCACGCATGAGGGGCCTCGTCCATTGAGTGGCGGATGTTAGCCACCCCGGGCGGGTGCAACAAGGCGGATATCCGCCAAATTGTAGGACGAGATCAGGCGAGCAGGCGGAAATCCGCCACTGTCTGTAGGCATAACCTTAAGCTGGAAATCGCCCGAGCGCTGATGTCTAAAGGCCTTCAGGGGGTTTCAGCAGAAGTGGCACGACGCTTGCGATACAGAGCGCAGGGAGACCGCCTCGAGCAGGCTCTCAAACAACAAATCCCTCCAGTGCAGGAGGGTTCGCAATTCAAGTGTCGTGGGCAATGGCGGATATTTGCCACACGGGACGATTGAGGAACTTTGCAATGACGACTCGTCAGCCACTGTACAAATCCCTGTATTTCCAGGTGATCGTTGCAATCGTTATCGGTATTTTGCTCGGTCACTTCTACCCGCAGACCGGCGTGGCCCTCAAGCCACTGGGTGACGGCTTTATCAAGCTGATCAAAATGGTCATCGCCCCGATCATCTTCTGCACCGTTGTCAGCGGCATCGCTGGCATGCAAAGCATGAAATCGGTCGGCAAGACCGGCGGCTACGCGCTGCTGTACTTCGAAATTGTCTCCACCATCGCCCTGCTGATCGGCCTGGTCGTGGTCAACGTCGTGCAACCGGGCGCCGGCATGCATATCGACGTGGCTACCCTGGACGCCTCCAAAGTCGCGGCCTACGTGACTGCCGGTGCCGACCAGAGCATCGTTGGCTTCCTGCTGAACGTGATCCCGAACACCATCGTTGGCGCGTTCGCTACCGGTGACATCCTGCAAGTGCTGATGTTCTCGGTGATCTTCGGTTTCGCCCTGCACCGCCTGGGTGCCTACGGCAAGCCGGTGCTGGACTTCATCGATCGTTTCGCCCACGTGATGTTCAACATCATCAACATGATCATGAAGCTCGCGCCACTCGGTGCCCTGGGCGCCATGGCGTTCACCATCGGTGCCTACGGCGTAGGTTCGCTGGTGCAGCTCGGTCAGCTGATGATCTGCTTCTACATCACCTGCATCCTGTTCGTGGTGCTGGTATTGGGCGCCATCTGCCGCGCACACGGCTTCAGCGTCCTGAAACTGATCCGCTACATCCGTGAAGAACTGCTGATCGTACTGGGTACTTCCTCGTCCGAATCCGCACTGCCACGCATGCTGATCAAGATGGAACGCCTGGGCGCCAAGAAGTCGGTAGTCGGCCTGGTTATCCCGACTGGCTACTCCTTCAACCTGGACGGTACTTCGATCTACCTGACCATGGCTGCCGTGTTCATCGCCCAGGCGACTGACACCCACATGGACATCACCCACCAGATCACCCTGTTGCTGGTACTGCTGCTGTCGTCCAAGGGCGCTGCTGGCGTGACGGGTAGTGGTTTCATCGTACTGGCCGCTACCCTATCGGCTGTTGGCCACCTGCCGGTTGCCGGCCTGGCGCTGATCCTGGGTATCGACCGCTTCATGTCCGAAGCCCGCGCACTGACCAACCTGGTTGGCAACGCTGTTGCAACCCTGGTTGTGGCCAAGTGGGTCAAGGAACTGGACGAAGACAAGCTGAAAGTCGAACTGGCTTCCGGTGGTCGCGGTATCTCCGACACCCGTGAAGAAGACGACCTGGGCGTGGCCGAAGGCCCGGCTCCAACCGCCGTCAAGTAAGGCTGCAGCGTTTGTGAAAAACCCATCTTCGGATGGGTTTTTTTATGCCTTCGGGAAGCATCAGTCACTTCGGATGATGGTTTATGTGATTGCCGCCGACCGCCGGGTTTGCCTACTCTGTGGCCAATCGAATCGGAATCGGAGTCCGCATGTCAGGTCCCTTGGCGTCCCTCAAAGTACTGGATTTCTCCACCTTGCTGCCGGGGCCGTTCGCCTCGTTGCTGCTGGCCGACATGGGCGCCGAGGTGTTGCGCATCGAATCCCCCACGCGCATGGACCTGCTGCGAGTACTGCCGCCCCATGACCAGGGCGTGTCGGCCAGCCATGCCTATCTGAACCGCAACAAACGCAGCCTGGCCCTGGACCTCAAGCAGGCCGAGGCGGTGGCGATCGTGCGGCAACTGGTGGCGGACTACGACATCGTCCTCGAGCAGTTCCGCCCCGGGGTCATGGAGCGCCTGGGCCTGGGTTACGAGGCGTTGAAGGCGATCAACCCAAAGCTGATCTACGTCTCCATCACCGGCTACGGCCAGACCGGCCCCTACAAGGATCGCGCCGGCCATGACATCAATTATCTGGCCCTGGCAGGCATTGCCAGTTACACCGGGCGCCAGGACAGCGGGCCGTTGCCCTTGGGTGTGCAGTTGGCGGATGTGGGGGGCGGCTCGTTGCACGCGGTGATCGGTTTGCTGGCGGCGGTGATTGCCCGGCAGCACAGTGGGGTGGGGCAATACCTGGACGTGAGCATGACCGATTGCGCCTTCAGCCTGAATGCCATGGCCGGTGCCGGTTACCTGGCGTGCGGCGTGGAGCCGGCATGGGAGAACCAGGTGCTCAATGGCGGCAGTTTCTATGACTATTACCGATCGCGGGAAGGACGCTGGTTGTCGGTGGGCAGTCTGGAGCCGGCGTTTATGCAGCAGTTGTGTACGGCCCTTGGCCGCCCTGAATTGGCGGCAATGGGCCTATCGCCCAAACCCGAGCAGCAGAAAGCCCTCAAGCTGGCGCTGCAGGTCGAGTTCGAGAAACGTAGCTTTGATGAGCTGTGTGAGCTGTTTGCCGGGATTGATGCGTGTGTCGAGCCGGTGCTGAATCTGAGCGAGGCCGTTGAACACCCGCAGTTGAAAGCCCGGGAGCTGGTCAGCCAGGTGCCGCGGGGCGATGGTTCCAGCCAGGCGCAAATCGCCTGCCCGATGAAGTTTTCCGAGGGCTTGCCGGCGGCCAGGCACATAGGCGCGGCGGTGGGCGCTCACAGCGATGAGGTGTTGGCGGAGTTGGGCTTCAGTGCTCAGCAGATAGATGATCTGCGGCGTGCCAAGGTGATTCAGTAGCGCCTGGGCCGGCCCCTTCGCGAGCAAGCCCGCTCCCACATTCAACCGAGTTCCATCGTTGGAATGCGATCAAATGTGGGAGCGGGCTTGCTCGCGAAGAGGGCCTTACAAGCACCACAAACCTCACTCGACGCGGGTTTCCCCGGTAAACACCAAAGTCTGCCGGCACCTGCGGCACAAATACCGCCGCCCCTGGCCCACCAACCCGTGACGCTGGGGCGAAAACGGGAAGTCACTGTCGGCACACGGACAGCGGTAGATATACCGCGTGACGCGCCGCCGCTGGATTTCATAGGTGTGGCAGCGGTCCGGCGGCAGTTCGTAAACCCCACGCATGATCAACTGCCATTCCTCGCCATGGGGCTGGATGCGCTCGCCGAACAATTGGTGGGCAATCAGGTGGGCCACTTCATGGGCGACTGTCTGTTTAAGGAAGTGTTGGCTGTTTTCACGGTACAGCTGCGGGTTGAAGCGCAGCAGGTTCTCGTGCAAATGCGCGACACCGGCCTTCTGGCCCCGCAGCTTGAGGCTGACCTGGGGGCGTTTGAAGCTTCGTTTGAAAAAGGATTCGGCTTGCAGGAAACAATCTTCGACGCGGGTATTGAGTTGCTCGGGCATGCTGTACATATCTCCAGAGATGTCCAGTATGCCGCAAACAAGGGTGTATCCGAATCTGTCAGGCGCCGAATGGTCATGCATAACGCACAAAGCCACCTTGCGGTGGCTTTTCCTGCGGGTAAACCGCGTCAGTTGGTGTAGATCGGGCCTACGCCCAGCCCCCAGACGATCACGGTAAAGGCCATGATCGCCACCAGCACCACCAGGCCTACCGCCAGTACCGAGCTGGAAAACAGGAAGCCCTCGTCCGGGTGGATGTTCATAAAGGTCGGCAGCCCCACGTACAGCAGATACACCGTGTAGCAAATGGCCGCCGTGCCCACCACCATGCCCAGCCACATATGCGGGTACAGCGCCGCCAGCCCGCCGATAAACAGCGGTGTCGCGGTGTAGGTGGCAAACGCCACGCAGCGCGCCATGCTGGGGTTGGCGTCATAGGTGCGGGCCATCCAGTGAATGAACGCGCCCATCACCGCCACGCCGCCGAGCATCGCCGCGTAGGACATGAGGGTCATCCACAACGCGCTTTCCACCGTCAGCATCACCGGGGCGCGGCTGCCGATGACCCAACCCACCTGAGTGGTACCGATAAAGGCTGAGACAGCGGGGATGGCCGCGAGAATCAGCGTGTGGGTGAGGTACATGTGGCCGATGCTTTCTTCTTTATCGCCACGAATTTCCCGCCATTCCTGATCGGGGTGGGTGAAAAGTCCCACGACGTGATGGATCATGCCAGTCACTCCTGTCGTTATTACCATCGCCCCCCAGCGGAGCGCCCACGGGCCAATTGGCCTGAAAGGTCTGGATATATGTGCGACCTTATGTCGCAGTATAGGAAGTGATGACCGGAAAAAGTGTGGGGCTTTAGAGCAAATTGCGCTGTAAACATTGGGCTTAATCGCGGCGGGGTCTGTTGATTGGAATGCGGTCAACTGTGGGAGCGGGCTTGCTCGCGAATGCGGTGGGTCAGCTAAACACCTGGCGAATGACACTTCGCGTTCGCGAGCAAGCCCGCTCCCACATTGGAACTCGGTCGTCCATCCCGGTAAAATACCCGGCTTTTCGTCACACACCTTTCGCGGATCCAAGCGCCATGGGCACTCTTACGGTCAACCAGAACAAACTGCAAAAACGCCTGCGTCGCCTGGCCGGCGAGGCAGTCGCCGATTTCAATATGATCGAAGAGGGCGACAAGGTCATGGTCTGCCTGTCCGGCGGCAAGGACAGCTACACCATGCTCGACGTGCTGATGCACCTGCAAAAGGTCGCGCCGATCAAGTTCGACATCGTTGCCGTGAACATGGACCAGAAGCAGCCGGGTTTTCCCGAGCATGTACTGCCGGCCTACCTCAAGGAATTGGGGATCGAGTACCACATCGTCGAGAAAGACACCTATTCGGTGGTCAAGGAGCTGGTCCCGGAAGGCAAGACCACCTGCTCGCTGTGCTCGCGCCTGCGCCGTGGCACGCTCTATACGTTTGCCGACGAAATCGGCGCGACCAAGATGGCCCTCGGTCATCACCGCGATGACATCGTCGAAACCTTCTTCCTCAACATGTTCTTCAACGGCAGCCTCAAGGCCATGCCGCCCAAGCTGCGGGCCGATGACGGGCGCAACGTGGTGATCCGCCCACTGGCGTACTGCCATGAGAAGGACATCCAGGCCTACTCCGACCTCAAGCAATTCCCGATCATCCCGTGCAACCTCTGCGGCTCCCAGGAAAACCTGCAGCGCCAGGTGGTCAAGGACATGCTCCAGGATTGGGACCGCAAGACCCCGGGCCGCGTCGACAGCATCTTCCGCAGCTTGCAGAACGTGCAGCCGTCGCAGTTGGCTGACCGTAACCTGTTCGACTTCACCAGCCTGCGTATCGACGAAAGTGCGGCGTCGCGCTTCGTCAACGTAGTGAACCTCTGAGTGTTTTCACCGCTCTGACAGACGGCGCTCCTGGGCGCCGTTTTCATTTCAATCCTTAGGAGAGGGCATGCGCGATTACAAGTGGCTGCACGAATATTGTCTGAACCGGTTTGGTTCGGCGGCCGAGCTGGAAGCCCACCTGCCTGTGCCCCTGACCCCGGCGAAACTGCGCAAGATCAGCGATGACCGCTACCTGTCGACCCTGTCGCTGCGGGTGTTTCGTGCCGGCCTGAAGCACAGCGTGGTGGACGCCAAGTGGCCGGCCTTCGAGCAGGTGTTCTTTGGGTTTGACCCGGAAAAAGTCGTACTCATGGGCGCCGAGCACCTGGAGCGGCTGATGCAGGACACGCGCATCATCCGTCACCTGGGCAAGCTCAAGAGCGTGCCGCGCAATGCGCAGATGATTCTGGATATCGAGAAGGAAAAAGGCAGCTTCGGCGGGTTTATTGCCGACTGGCCGGTGACCGATATCGTCGGCCTGTGGAAGTACCTGAGCAAGCACGGCCACCAGTTGGGCGGGCTGTCGGCGCCACGCTTTTTACGGATGGTGGGCAAGGACACGTTCGTGCCGAGCTATGACGTGGTGGCGGCGCTGAATGCGCAGAAGATCGTCGACAAGGTGCCCACCAGCCTGCGGGACCTGGCCACGGTGCAGGGCGCGTTCAACCAGTGGCATGCCGAGAGCGGGCGGCCGATGTGCCAGTTGTCGATGATGCTGGCTTACACCGTGAATCATTGATACCGGGTTGATGCCATCGCAAGCAAGCCAGCTCCCACACTTGGAATGCATTCCTCTGTGGGAGCTGGCTTGCCTGCGATAGCGGCAGGTCAGGCACTACAAAAGCATCAGGCAGGCAATCCTTCCCCCGCCAACCGCCGATTCAGCTGATGCCGGTACCGCACATACATCAACGCCGTGCAGAACACCGCCAGGCTCGCCAGCATCTCGAGCACACCAAACCACTGCCGGTTCGGGTCATAGGCCGCCAGCGCGCCCTTGATGAAATACAGGTTCACCACAAAGCACATCCATGAATGCCCGCGCGCGCTGCCCAGGATCATCCCCGGCGCCAGCAACAGCAGCGGCACCAACTCGATCAGCAGAATCACCCACGGCCGCGCGCCATGCAGATCGGCGAACGCCAGGTAGTAGGCACACAGCAGCCCCACCAATCCCAGGAACGCCAGCAGGCTCAACGCCCGCATCGCCTTGACCCGTGGCTCCAGCCAGGCCTGGGGCGGCAGTAGCTTAGGCTTCCTGGCCACGGCCGTTCTCCAGTAGCGCAGCGGTCTTCGCCAGGCGCAGGCCGAGGGCGCGGCACAGGGCGATCTCGTGTTGATCCAGCGCACGCTTGCCGTCGGCACCGGAATGGTGGCTGGCGCCATAAGGCGTACCGCCGCCCTTGGTGTCGAGCAGCGCCTGTTCACTGTAGGGCAGTCCGGTGATCAGCATGCCGTGGTGCAGCAGCGGCAGCAGCATCGACATCAGCGTGGTCTCCTGGCCGCCGTGCAGGCTGGCGGTGGAGGTGAACACACCCGCCGGCTTGCCGACCAGGGCGCCGGTCAGCCACAGGTTGCTGGTGCCGTCGAGAAAGTACTTGAGCGGCGCGGCCATGTTGCCGAAACGGGTCGGGCTGCCCAGCGCCAGGCCTGCGCAGTTCTTCAGGTCGTCGAGGCTGCAGTACAGCGGGCCGTCGACCGGAATGTCCGGCGCCACGGCCTCGCATTCACTGGAGATGGCCGGCACGGTGCGCAGCCGCGCCTCAAGCCCGGCTTGCTCGATGCCCCGGGCAATCTGCCGGGCCATTTCGCTGACTGAACCGTTGCGGCTGTAATACAACACCAGCACATACGGCGCACTCACGAAACCAGCTCCAGGATGTTCTCCGGTGGGCGGCCGATCACGGCCTTGTCGGCGGTGGCGAGGATCGGGCGCTCCATCAGTTTCGGATGAGCGGCGATGGCAGCGATCAACTGTGCTTCGCTGAGGCTGGTGTCACCCAGGTTGAGGGTTTTATATTCGTCCTCGCCGGTACGCAGCAGTTGCCGCGCGCTGATGTTCAGCTTGCCCAGCAGGGCCTGCAATTGCGCGGCGTCGAGCGGGGTTTCCAGGTAGCGCACCACCGTCGGTGTGAGGCCACGGGCTTCCAGCAGTTCAAGCGCACCGCGGGATTTCGAGCAGCGCGGGTTGTGATAAAGCGTCAGATCGGTCATGTGCGGGTCGCATCTTGCGTAAGGTGGCGGGTATTCTACCCGCGCTGCGCCGCGTCCTTAAACCATGAGAGGCGATAGGCCGCAGCCAACGTTCATTTTTACGAAGGATTACCCCATGACGAGGCGACTGTTAGGCGCATTGGCAATCATCGGCACACTGCTGATCAGCGGCTGTGGCAATGATTATGGCGTTGACCAATATGGTCAGAAAGTGGCCGCCGAACGCCTGGACAAGCAATGGCTGGTGGTTAACTACTGGGCCGAATGGTGTGGCCCGTGCCGTACCGAAATCCCGGAACTCAACGCTTTGGCCGAACAGCTCAAGGGCCAGTCGGTGGGGGTGTTCGGGGTAAATTTCGACAACGTCCAGGGTGAAGAGCTCAAGAGCGCCAGCGAGAAGCTGGGCATCAAGTTCACCGTACTGGCGCAGAACCCGGACGGGATCTTCGACATTCCCCGCAGTGAAGCCCTGCCGGTGACCTACATCATCGATGACAAGGGCAAGGTGCGCGAGCAACTGATGGGTGAGCAGACGGCGGAAGGGGTGTTGGCCAAGCTCAAGGCGTTGCGCGGATAAAAAATGTGGGAGCGGGCTTGCTCGCGAATGCGGTGTGACAGTCACCGGATACATCGACTGATCCACCGCTTTCGCGAGCAAGCCCGCTCCCACATTTAGACCTGCTGCGCCTTACAGATCAGCCTTCTTCCAGCCACAACCGCAACGGCTTGCCATCCGCCGGCCAGAAGCGGGTCTGTTCGATCGGCGAAATGTCCCAGCGCTGCACGCCCTGCAGGGCCTGGAAGAAGCGGTGCTCCTGCTCCATCAGCGCTTCGGCGCAGAGTTTGCGGGTGCTGCCGACCTTGCCGAAGCTCAGCTTGTCGCCGTCCAGGGTGTAGGGCGCAAACCAATGGTTGCAGCCACCATTGCCATAGGCCCGGCCATCGGCGCCGAGGGTCACGGTCAGGTGGGCGTAATCCATCAGCGGCCGCTCACCGATCCATTCCACCACGTAGCTGTGATCCTGCTTGAGCTTGACCTCGTCGCTGGCGCAGCCCGCAAGGCCTGCACCCAGCACGGCCAGCATCAGCAAGGCTTTCATTGCGCGGCCTGCTGGCATTTCGGGCAGCGGTGCTTGTCACCCAGGGTGGCCCAGCCCAACTCGGTAACCCGTGCAGTGGCGGCCGGTTGCAGCGGTTCCTTGGTCAGCTTGGTTTCCACCGCAAATTCAAACTCCAGCACGTTGTCGCAGCTGTCGCAGTTGACCTTCCAGGTGTGAATCTCCAGTTCGCCGAATTTCGGCCCCTGGGCCATGGCGACCCACTGGCCCGCCGGGCGGATGGAGTAGCGCGCATCGCCTTCGACGGTCAGGCGCATCGACAGGGTTTTGCTGCCGCGCAGGGTGACGATCAGAACGTCGCCGTTCTTGATCGAGCCACCGTTGCCGGTGACTTGATAACGGCCCGGCACCAGGGCCCGGCATTCGATCAGGGTGTGTTGCGGGCTCAGCAAGCTGAAGCGGAAATCGTGTTCGGCCATGGATCCTCCAAATAGGCGCGGCATCCTATCATGCGCCGCTACCCATCATGGCGCGGCTATGTGACCGCTGATCATCCTTCGACGAGGTTTTGCGCCTGCCCGCCAGCCCACGCCGCGATGTTGGCCAGGGTGGTGCCGGCAATCGCCCCCAGCGCCTCGCGGGTCAGGAAGGCCTGGTGCGCGGTGATGATCACATTGGGGAAGGTCAGCAGGCGCGCCAATACGTCGTCTTGCAGGGGCAGGTCCGAGCGGTCTTCGAAAAACAGCTGGGCCTCTTCTTCATACACATCCAGCCCCAGATAGCCGAGCTGGCCGTCCTTGAGTGCGTCGATCAGCGCCGGGGTGTCCACCAGGCCGCCGCGCCCGGTGTTGATGAGCATCGCGCCGGGCTGCATATGGGCGAGGCTTTGGGCGTTGATCAGGTGTTTGCTGTCCGCCGTCAGCGGGCAATGCAGGCTGATGACCTGTGACTCGCCCAGCAACTGCGGCAGGCTCACATACCGGGCGCCGAGGGCTTCGACCTGCGGGTTGGGATAGGGATCGTACGCCAGCAACTGGCAGCCGAACCCGGCCATGATCTTGGCGAATGTGGCGCCGATCTGCCCGGTGCCGACCACGCCGACGGTCTTGCCCACCAGGTCGAACCCGGTCAGGCCGTGCAGGCTGAAGTCACCGTCGCGGGTACGGTTGTAGGCGCGGTGCAGGCGGCGATTGAGGGCCAGGATCAACGCGACCGCATGTTCGGCCACCGCATGGGGCGAGTAGGCCGGCACCCGCACGATGGTCAGGCCCAGGCGCTTGGCGGCGGGCAGGTCGACATGGTTGTAACCGGCGGAACGCAGGGCGATCAGGCGGGTGCCGCCGCTGGCCAACTGCTCCAGCACCGGAGCGCTGAGGTCATCGTTGATAAAGGCGCAGACCACTTCGTGGTGTTCGGCCAGGGCCACGGTGTCGAGGTTCAGCCGGGCCGGCTGGAATTGCAGCTGCATGCCTTCGGGCAGCGGTTGGGCGAGAAAGCTGTCGCGGTCGTAGGTCTGGCTGCTGAAGAGGATGATGCGCATCAAATATTCCTTCTTGATGATGGAAAGCTGATTTTGTGGCGAGGGGGCTTGTCTGTGGTGAGTGAGCCTGCTGTGGTGAGGAAGCTTACTGTGGCGAGGGAGCTTGCTCCCGCTGGAGTGCGAAGCGCTCCCAGGATTTTGGGGCCGCTGCGCAGCCCAGCGGGAGCAAGCTCCCTCGCCACAGCAAGCCTCCCTGTCCACATTGCCCCGAAAGTTTACGCGCTGACCCGCGCCTCGCTGGCCAGCCGGGCAATCGCCATGTCCAGTTCATCCAGGGCCGGCATGGCCTTGGCGTCGTCCTGCTTGAGCAGGGTCTCGGCCCGTTGGCAGGCCGCACGCAGTTGCGGCACGCCGCAATACCGGGTGGCGCCGTGCAGGCGGTGCACCCGTTCGATCAGGGCGTTGCGGTCATTGGCGTCACGGGCGACGCGAATCGCTTCACGGTCCGCTTCCAGCGAGGCCAGCAGCATCGCGAGCATGTCTGCCGCCAGATCCGCCTTGCCGGCCGCCAGGCGCAAACCTTCTTCATGGTCCAGCACCGGCAATTGCGTGGCATGCCCGAAACTTTCGGTGCCACGGTCCGGGCCCTGGTTGCGCAGGGCCAGCCCGGTCCATTTCAACACCACCTGGGCCAGTTGCCGTTCGCTGATGGGTTTGGTCAGGTAATCATCCATGCCGCTTTGCAGCAGGGCGCGTTTTTCGTTGGCCATCGCATGGGCCGTCAGCGCGACGATGGGCAGCGGTGTGCCATGGCGTTCGCTTTCCCACGTGCGGATTGCCTCGGTGCTCTGGCGACCGTCCATCCCCGGCATCTGCACGTCCATCAGCACCAGGTCGAAGGCTTCCTGCTTCACTGCCTCGATGGCCGAGTAACCGCTTTCCACCGCCTGGACCTTGGCGCCCATATCTTCCAGCAGGGTTTGCACCAGCAGCAGGTTGGCCGGGTTGTCGTCGACACACAGCACCCGCGGCGCGCGGCTGGACAGGGGCTCGCCGGGTTCGCTGCGCAGCGGGCGCGGGCTGATCAGGTCGGCCAGGGCGCGACGCAGTTTGCGGGTGCACGCGGGCTTGGCCTGCAACTGGCTGTTGGGGTTGGGCACCGAGGGGTTGAACAGCAGCTGTTCGGTGGTCGGGCACAGCACCAGTACCTTGCAGCCCAGGTGTTCGAGGTCCCACAGGTGCTGGTTCAAACGCTCCGGCGGAATGTCGTTGGCGGTGATGCCCAGCACGGCCAGGTCAATCGCCTGTTCGGTCTGGTGGGCGCTGGTGATGCCGTTGGTCAGGCTTTCCAGGCTGTTGAACGGGGTGACTTCCAGGCCGCAGTCTTCCAGCTGATGTTGCAGGGCCTGGCGCGCCAGCTCGTGGTTTTCCAGCACCGCCACGCGCCGGCCCAGCAGCGGCGCGGAGGGCAGGTCTTCGATATCGTCACGGGTTTTCGGCAGGTTCAGGCTGATCCAGAATTCCGAGCCTTCTCCCGGCGTGCTGTCGACGCCGATCTCACCGCCCATCTGTTCGATCAGGCGCTTGGAAATCACCAGGCCAAGGCCGGTCCCGCCGGGTTGGCGTGACAGCGAATTGTCCGCCTGGCTGAACGCCTGGAACAGCGCCCGCACATCCTGGTTCGACAGGCCGATGCCGGTGTCCTGCACGCTGATGCGCAGTTGTACGCTGTCTTCCTGTTCGTCTTCAATCATGGCGCGGGCAACGATGGTGCCTTCGCGGGTGAACTTGATCGCGTTGCTCACCAGGTTCGTGAGGATCTGCTTGAGCCGCAGCGGGTCACCCACCAAGGCGAGCGGCGTGTCGCGGTAGACCAGGCTCACCAGCTCCAGCTGTTTGGCGTGGGCGGCCGGGGCGAGGATGGTCAGGGTGTCTTGCAGCAAGTCCCGCAGGTTGAACGGGATGCTGTCGAGCACCAGCTTGCCGGCCTCGATTTTCGAGAAGTCGAGGATTTCGTTGATGATGCCCAGCAGGTTGTCGGCGGATTTTTCGATGGTGCCCAGGTAATCCAGCTGGCGCGGTGACAGTTCGCTTTTCTGCAACAAATGGGTGAAACCAAGGATGCCGTTCAACGGCGTGCGGATCTCATGGCTCATGTTGGCCAGAAACTCCGACTTGATGCGGCTGGCTTCCAGGGCTTCCTTGCGGGCCAGGTCCAACTCGATGTTCTGGATCTCGATGGTTTCGAGGTTTTGCCGCACGTCTTCGGTGGCCTGGTCGATGCTGTGTTGCAATTCTTCCTGGGCGTTTTGCAGGGTCTCGGCCATGCGGTTGATGCCCGAGGCCAGGTGATCCAGCTCCTGGCTACCCAGGGGTGGCAAGCGGGTTTCCAGATTGCCGTCCTTGAGTTGCGCGACGGCCTGTTTGATCAGGCCGATCGGTGAGTTGATCGTACGGCTGATGCGCAAGGCGAGGGCAGCGGTACAGATCAGGCCGATGGCGATCAGCAACAGGCTGGCGAACAGGCTGCGGTAGCCACGCAGCAACATGCCGTTGTGGGACAGTTCCAGCTCGACCCAGCCGAGCAGGCGGTCGGATTCATCCGGGATCAGTTCACCGGCGAGGTTGCGATGGCGGCCGAACACCGGCAGCAGATAACGGGTGGCGTCATTGCCGGTGCGCTGCAACAGGTGCGAACTGTTGCCGATGGGCGGCTGGTTGAGCATGGTCGGCCCGGCGTGGGCCAGGGGCGTGCGGTCGGGCCCGAGGAACGACACGGCGCGCACATCGGTTTGTTCCAGGGACTGGGTGGCGATGCGTTCCAGCAGGTCGGTGTTCCTGGTGCCGAGGGCCGGAGCCACCAGCGGTGCCAGTTGCTCGGCGATCATCTCGCCGCGTTGCAGCAACTGCGACTGCAACTCCGAAAGCTGCATCCAGGTGAAGTACCCGCCCAGCAGCAACGCCATCAGGCTGGTAGGCAATAAGGTCAGCAACAGTACGCGGCCTTTTATCCCCATTCTTTTAAGCACGCCACTCTCCTGCTACCACACTGTTGTCGAATTCCACGCAGGCATCCGGCCCGCGCCACCTGCGCAGTGTAGCCATTTGCGCGGCGGGGAATCTTGCAAAATTAATGACCTGAGGCAAACCTTGGGCCGCCGGACGCCCGGCGGCGGTTGCTCATGGGGGGGCAATCTTGAATAATCAGTCATTGAGAATGACTTGCAGACGCTAATGAATCCCGCAGCACTTGGCTTACCCAGTATCCTGGCGATTGAAGACGATCCTGTGCTTGGCGCCTATGTCCATGAGCAATTGGGCCTCTGTGGCTTCCAGGTGACCTGGTGCCAGAATGGCCAGCAGGGCCTGCAAATGGCCCGCGATCAGCGCTTCGACGTGGTGTTGATGGACATCCTGCTGCCGGGCATGGACGGTTTGTCGGTGCTCACGCATTTGCGCCAGAGCCATTCGATGCCGGTGATCCTGATGTCGGCCCTGGGGGCCGAAGCCGATCGCATCAGCGGTTTTCGCCTGGGGGCCGACGATTACCTGCCCAAGCCGTTCAGCATGGCCGAGTTGCGGGTGCGCATCGAAGCGATCCTGCGCCGGGTCGCCCTGGACCGGCGGCCGTTGCCGGCCCTGGCGGCGGTGCGCGGCGATGCCCGCAGCCTGCGTTTCGATGACGAGCTGTGTGATGTGTTTCACCGGGAGCAGTGGGCCGGCCTGACCCGCAGCGAATATCGCCTGTTGGAAACACTGCACCGCAACGCCGAAGAAGTCCTCAGCAAAGCCTTCCTCTACCAGCATGTGTTCCAGCGCGGCTATGCGCCCCATGACCGCAGCCTGGACATGCACATCAGCCAGATTCGTCGCAAGCTCAAGGCTGTCGGCTACAGCGAGCGGGAAGTGCGCACGGTGTGGGGCAAGGGCTATGTGTTGAGCGGTCACGATGACGGGCTTTAAAGCCGCGTTCAAACGGCTGCCGGGCAAGCATTCGTTATTCTGGAAACTGGCCTGTCTGCTGATCGCGTTCTGCTTGCTGATGATCTGGCTCAGTTGGTCATGGGGCCGGTATATGGAAGAGCAGAATGCCTTTCTGTCCAGCGAGGCCCGCGCCACCCTGAGCGGTTATGCCGCTGGCGCGGAACTGGCCTGGAACAAGGGCGGCAACGCCGGTGTGGACGAATGGTTGCACACCCTGGGCCAGCGCGAGCGCACCTGGGTGGGGGTCATCGGCAACGACCTGCAATCCCTGAGCAGCTACCCACTGACGGACAAGGAGAGCCAGCGCCTGACCTTCCTGCGCGGCCTGGACTGGCCCGTCAGCCGGCATGCCAAGGGCCTGCCGTGGTTGAAAATCCCGTTCCCGCTCGACCCCGGTGCGGGCTCCCTGGTGATCGAATTGCCGCGGCGTTTCATGCCCGGGCAAAACCAGCTGTTCTGGCGGATCGTCACCAATGGCGTGATTCCCGGCCTGTTCACCCTGCTGCTGTGCATCGGCCTCTACCGGCTGTTGATCATGCCCCTCAACCACCTGCGAGAGCAGGCCAACGCCTGGCGTGCCGATCAACTGGGCACCCGGCTTTCCCGCGACACCACCAGCCGCCAGGATGAACTGGGGGAGTTGGGCCGCGCGTTTGACCAGATGTCTGAACGCCTGCAAGGCACCGTGGCCCTGCAACAGCAACTGCTGCGGGATTTGTCCCATGAGTTGCGCACACCGTTGAGCCGCCTGCGCGTGGCCAGTGACAGCGAGCAGGATCTGACCCAGCTGCGCGAGCGCCTGGGGAGGGAAATCGACGGCATGCAGCGCCTGGTGGACGACACCCTGCAACTGGCCTGGCTCGACACCGAACGCGCGCCGTTGCCCAAGGAAGACATCCAGGTGCAGGCGCTGTGGGACATGCTCCGGGAAAACGCCTGTTTTGAAAGTGGCTGGCCGGCTTCACGCTTGCAGTGCGAGCTGGGGGCCGACTGCTGGGTGCGCGGTCATCTGAACCTGCTGGCCCAGGCATTGGAGAACATCCTGCGCAATGCCATCCGGCACTCTGCGCAAGACGGAACGGTGCAATTGGGCGGGCAGCGTGAGGGGGATCACTGGCACTTGTGGCTGGAAGACCAGGGCGGCGGGATCGATGAGGTGGAGTTGGAGCGAATCTTTGCGCCATTCACCCGGCTGGACGGTTCACGGCCCGGCGACGGCGGCTTTGGCCTGGGCTTGAGCATTGCGCGCAACGCTGTGCAGCGTCAGGACGGCAGCCTGTGGGCGGAAAATACCGGCCAGGGTTTACGTGTGCACATGCGCTTGCTGGCGCGCTAACGGTTACAACCTGCGCTGTTTGCGTTTTTTCCACTGTCGGGCCACCCACCAGCGCCAATAGCCCATGGTCAGGCAATAACCCAGCACCGCCATCACCAGCCCCAGTACTACCGAGCCCAGCAGGAACGGTTGCCACAGCGTCGACAACTGCCCGCTGATCCATTCCCAGGTCAGCTCGTCGGGCATGCTGCGGGGTGGCACATTCATCAGCCAGGCCCCGGTCATGTAGGTGCAGAAAAACACCGGCGGCATGGTAATCGGGTTGGTCAGCCAGACCAGGCTCACGGCAATCGGCATGTTGCCGCGCACGCTGATGGCGAGGATCGCTGCCAGCAGCATCTGCAAGGGAATGGGGATGAATGCCGCGAACAGGCCAACGGCCATGGCCCGCGCGACCGAGTGCCGATTGAGGTGCCAGAGATTCGGGTCATGCAGCAACTTGCCGAGAAAGCGTAAGGACTTGTGTTCCCGAATGCTGGTCGGATCGGGCATGTACCGTTTGAATAAGCGCCGTGGCATAAGGGGTCCAGGTCAGTTCGAGGGGCAAGTATGCCCGCATTCCACGAACGTGAAATTCAGACTTTGTGACAAATAATAATAGGCCACACCGCTGGCCCGGCTAAGACTCAATGGGTCGCTTTCAAGGAAAGATCCATGAGAACAGGGATGTTCGCACTCGCGCTGGGGCTGCTCGCCTTGCGTTTTTTACCCGCGTTGCCGTCCGGCGGCTGGCTGTTGCTGATGCCGGTGCTGGCCCTGATGTTGTTGCCTTTTCGTACCTATCCGCTGGGGTTTTTCCTGCTTGGCCTGGGCTGGGCATGCCTCAGCGCGCAGTGGGCGCTGGATGACCGGTTGGCCCCGCATCTGGATGGCCAGACCCGCTGGGTGGAGGGGCGTGTCAGCGGGTTACCGCAGCAGATGAACGACGGTGTGCGCTTCGAACTGACCGACAGCCGGTCACGCAAGGACCTGCTTCCCAAGCGCATTCGCGTGTCCTGGCGCGGCGGCCCACCGGTTAAGAGCGGTGAGCGCTGGCGACTGGCGGTGACTCTCAAGCGTCCCTCCGGATTGCTCAATGCCGATGGCTTTGACTATGAAGCCTGGCTGCTGGCCCAGCGGATTGGCGCCACCGGCTCGGTCAAGGACGGCCAACTGCTGGCACCGGCACGACATGCCTGGCGCGACGGGATTCGCCAGCGGCTCCTGGCAGTGGATGCCCAGGGGCGAGAGGCGGGCCTGGCGGCGCTGGTGCTCGGCGATGGTTCCGGGTTGGCCGCCGAGGATTGGCGGGTCCTGCAAGTCACTGGCACCGTGCATTTACTGGTGATATCCGGGCAGCACATCGGCCTGCTGGCGGGGTTGATCTATGGCCTGGTCGCCGGTCTTGCGCGCTACGGGGGTTGGCCGAAACCTTTGCCGTGGCTGCCCTGGGCCTGCGGCCTGGCGTTTGCTGCAGCGCTGGGCTACGGCCTGCTGGCAGGTTTCGAGGTGCCGGTGCAACGGGCCTGCGTGATGGTGGGCCTGGTGTTGCTGTGGCGTCTGCGGTTTCGTCACCTGGGAATCTGGTGGCCGCTGTTGCTGGCGCTGGACGCGGTGCTGATCCTCGAACCGCTGGCCAGCCTGCAGCCGGGGTTCTGGTTGTCTTTTGCGGCTGTTGCGGTGCTGATTTTGGCGTTCAGTGGCCGATTGGGCCCCTGGCCCTTGTGGCAAGCCTGGACCCGCGCCCAATGGTTGATTGCCATCGGCCTGTTTCCGCTGCTGCTGGTGCTCGGCCTGCCCATCAGCCTGAGCGGGCCGCTGGCCAACCTGGTTGCGGTGCCGTGGATCAGTCTGGTGGTGCTGCCCCTGGCCTTGCTGGGTACGGTGTTATTGCCGCTGCCTTATATAGGTGAGGGGTTGTTATGGCTGGCGGGCGGCACACTGGACGGGCTGTTCAAGGCCTTGGCGCTGCTGGCGCAGTACTTGCCGGCCTGGATACCGGCGCAAGTGCCCATTGGCTATTGGCTGGTGAGCCTGCTGGGGGCGGTGCTGTTATTGCTGCCCAAGGGCGTCCCGTTTCGGCTGCTGGGCTGGCCGATGTTGCTGCTGGCAGTGTTCCCGCCGCGGGAGTCGATACCTCATGGGCTGGTCGAGGTGGTGCAACTGGATGTCGGCCAGGGGTTGGCGATCATCCTGCGTACCCGCAACCATGTACTGCTGTATGACGCCGGGCCGCGCTCCGGTGAGTTCGATCTTGGCGCGCGTGTCGTATTGCCTGCGTTGCGCAAGCTGGGGGTCGCAGGGCTGGACGTGATGCTGCTCAGTCATGCCGATGCCGATCATGCCGGCGGCGCGCTGGCCGTCGCCCAAGGGTTGCCGGTCAAGCGTGTGGTGGGCGGTGAGACGGCACGGCTGCCGGCCTCGCTCGGTACCCAGGCGTGTGTCAGCGGCGAGCAGTGGGAGTGGGATGGCGTGAGGTTCGAGCTATGGCAATGGCCTGATGCGACGGACGGTAACCAGATGTCCTGCGTGTTACGGGTGCAGGCCAATGGCGAGCGCTTGTTGCTGACCGGGGATATTGACCATGACGCCGAGCGGGCATTGCTGGCCACTCCCATGGGCGCTCCTGTCGATTGGCTGCAAGCGCCGCACCACGGCAGCCGCAGCTCGTCGTCATGGGCCTTTCTACAGCGCCTGGCACCCAAGGCCGTGTTGATTTCCCGGGGGCGCAGCAATGGATTTGGCCACCCGCATCCACAGGTGCTGGAGCGTTACCAGGCCATGGGCAGCGCGATTTATGACAGTGCCGAGCAAGGCGCACTCCGCCTGCAACTGGGCACCTTCCAGCCGCCGCTGGCCGCGCGCAGCCAGCGGCGTTTCTGGCGCGAGCGCCCGTCGCAAAACAGCGTTACCAAAGACCGGCCCCTGCGTCAGGATGCTCTGGGGCAGGCCAGCCCTTCCACCGGACCCTTATGGTAAAGTGGCGCACTTTTTCGAGGGGACATTCACTGTGTGGGAATTGGTCAAATCCGGCGGCTGGATGATGTTGCCGATCATTTTGAGTTCCATCGCCGCACTCGGCATCATCGCCGAACGCCTATGGACCCTGCGTGCCAGCCGTGTAACGCCTGACCACCTGCTGGGCCAGGTCTGGGGCTGGATCAAGAACAAGCAGCTCGACAAGACAAAGCTCAAGGAACTGCGCGCCAACTCGCCCCTGGGTGAAATCCTCGCCGCCGGCCTCGCCAACTCCAAGCACGGTCGCGAGATCATGAAGGAGTGCATCGAAGAGGCCGCCGCCCGGGTCATCCATGAGCTGGAGCGCTACATCAATGCCCTGGGCACCATCGCCGCCATGGCACCGTTGCTCGGCCTGCTCGGTACGGTGCTGGGCATGATCGATATTTTCAGCTCATTCATGGGGTCGGGCATGACCACCAACGCCGCAGTGCTGGCCGGTGGTATTTCCAAGGCATTGATCACCACGGCGGCGGGCCTGATGGTCGGTATTCCTTCGGTGTTCTTCCACCGTTTCCTGCAACGGCGCATCGACGAACTGGTGGTGGGCATGGAGCAGGAAGCCATCAAGCTGGTGGAAGTGGTACAGGGCGACCGTGACGTGGACCTGGTTGAGGGCAACGCGTGAAATTTCGTCGCAAGCAACGGGAAAACGTCGATATCAACCTGGCGTCGTTGATCGACGTGGTGTTTATCCTGCTGCTGTTTTTTGTCGTCACCACCACCTTTACCCGGGAAACCCAGCTGCGCGTCGACCTGCCGGAAGCCGTCAGCGGTTCGCCGGCGGAAGACCAGCAGGCCAAGCAGCTGGACATCGCCATCAGCGCCGATGGCGTGTTCTCGGTGAACAACCAGTTGCTGGAGAAAAACGACCTGGCCAGCCTGATGGAAGCGCTGCAAAAAGAGTCTGGTGGGGACACTAACTTGCCACTGTCCATCAGCGCCGATGGCAACACCAAGCACCAGGCCGTGATCACGGCGATGGACGCTGCCGGCAAGCTCGGCTTCAGCCATTTGCGCATGACCACCGTCGAGGCGGCGAGCCAACCCTGATGGCCATGACTGATCGTTTGCTCAAGGCCTGGTACGAAGGCCATCCTGCACTTACGTTATTGCAGCCGCTGGAATCCCTCTATCGCCGGGTGGTGCAGCGCAAGCGCGCACGGTTCCTGGCGGGCGAGGGCGAGATCTATCAGTCGCCGGTGCCGGTCGTGGTGGTAGGCAATATCACGGTGGGTGGCACCGGCAAGACGCCCATGATTCTCTGGCTGATCGACCATTGCCAGCGCAGTGGTTTGCGCGTCGGTGTGGTCAGCCGCGGTTATGGCGCCAAGCCGCCACAGTTTCCATGGCGCGTAGAGGCCGATCAAACCGCAGCGGTGGCGGGGGACGAACCCTTGCTGATCGTGCAGCGCAGCGGCGTGCCGCTGATGATCGACCCCGACCGCAGCCGCGCCGTGAAGGCGCTGTTGGCCAGCGAAACCCTCGACCTGATCCTCTCCGACGACGGCCTGCAACATTACCGCCTGGCCCGTGACCTGGAACTGGTGTTGATTGACGCCGCCCGCGGGCTGGGTAACCGTCGCTGCCTGCCGGCGGGGCCGTTGCGTGAGCCGGTCGAGCGTTTGCAGAGCGTCGATGCGCTGCTTTACAACGGCGCAGGTTCTGACCGTGACGACGGCTATGCCTTCCGTCTGTTGCCTGCCGCGCTGGTCAACCTGCATACCGGCGAGCGTAAACCCGTCGAACACTTCCCGGTGGGGCAGCAGGTACATGCGGTGGCCGGCATCGGCAACCCGCAACGTTTCTTCAACACCCTTGAAACGCTACACTGGCGCCCAATACCCCATGCTTTTGCCGACCACGCGCCGTACAGCGCCGAGGTCTTGAATTTCACACCGGCACTGCCGTTGGTCATGACTGAAAAGGACGCGGTGAAGTGCCGCGCCTTTGCCAGGCCCGACTGGTGGTACCTTGCGGTGGACGCGGCACCGTCACCGGCGTTTATCGCCTGGTTCGACACGCAGTTGATGCGCTTGCTGCCCGCTCGCCTTTTGCCTTAAAACGCTGCTCTCCAGGACATACTCATGGACACCAAACTGCTCGATATCCTCGCTTGCCCGATCTGCAAGGGGCCGCTCAAGCTCAGCGCCGACAAAACCGAGCTGATCAGCAAGGGCGCCGGCCTGGCGTACCCGATTCGTGATGGCATTCCGGTAATGCTCGAAAGCGAAGCCCGCACCCTGACCACCGACGAGCGCCTGGATAAATGACCACCGCCTTCACCGTTGTCATCCCGTCCCGCTACGCCTCCACCCGCCTGCCCGGCAAGCCGCTGCAACTGATCGGCAACAAGCCGATGATCCAGCTGGTGTGGGAACAGGCCTGCAAAAGCAGCGCCGAAAGGGTAGTGGTGGCCACCGACGATCCGCGCATCATCGAGGCCTGCAAAGGCTTTGGTGCCGAAGCGGTGCTGACCCGTGAAGACCACAATTCCGGTACCGACCGCCTGGCCGAAGTGGCCACCAAGCTGGGCCTGGCGGCGGACGCCATCGTGGTCAACGTGCAAGGCGACGAGCCGTTGATTCCGCCCAGCGTGATCGATCAGGTGGCGGCCAACCTGGCAGCCCATGGCGAAGCGCGCATGGCGACCCTGGCCGAGCCGATTGAAGACATCGAGACCCTGTTCAACCCCAACGTGGTGAAAGTGGTCAGCGACATCAATGGCCTGGCGCTGACCTTCAGCCGCTCCACCTTGCCGTGGGCGCGGGATGCGTTCGCCAAACAGCCTGACGTGCTGCCGGCTGGCGTGCCTTACCGTCGCCACATCGGCATCTACGCCTACCGCGCCGGTTTCCTGCACGACTTCGTGAGCTGGGGCCCGTGCTGGCTGGAAAATACCGAATCCCTGGAACAACTGCGTGCCCTGTGGCACGGCGTGCGCATTCATGTGGGCGATGCCCTGGAAGCGCCGCCGGCGGGCGTCGACACCCCTGAAGACCTCGAGCGCGTCCGTCGCCTTCTGGGGGCCTGATGCAGGTTCTGTTCGTCTGCCTGGGCAACATCTGCCGTTCGCCCACGGCCGAAGGCGTTCTGCGCCACAAATTGCGCGAAGCCGGCCTGGCCGATCAGGTTGAAGTGGCCTCTGCCGGTACCGGTGATTGGCACGTCGGCAATCCACCGGACAAGCGCAGCCAGCGTGCCGCGCTGCAACGCGGCTACGACCTGTCGGCCCAGCGTGCACAACAGGTGTCGCGTGCCGACTTTTCCCGCTACGACCTGATCCTCGCCATGGACCAGAGCAACCTGCGCAACCTCAAGGCCATGCAGCCGGCTCAGGGCAAGGCGGACCTGGACCTGTTCCTGCGCCGCTACGACTCGGTGGTGGATGAAGTGCCGGACCCGTACTACGAAGGTGACCAGGGCTTTGAAACTGTCCTCGACCTGATCGAGCGCGCCTGTGACCTGTTGGTGATTGAATTGAAGGGCCGGTTATGACTTTGCAGGTACGGGCACAGGTTTCGCTCAAGCCGTTCAACAGCTTTGGCATCGACGTGCGTGCCCGGCTGTTTGCCGAGGCCCACAATGACGCCGACGTGCGTGAGGCCCTGGCCTGTGCCGCCGAGCAACAACTGCCGTTGCTGGTGATTGGCGGTGGCAGCAACTTGCTGTTGACCCAGGATATTGACGCACTGGTGCTGCGCATGGCCAGCCAGGGCATCCGGGTGTTGCACGACGATGGCGTGCAGGTCGTGGTTGAGGCCGAAGCGGGCGAAGCGTGGCATCCGTTTGTGCTGTGGACCCTGGCCCAGGGCTTTTCCGGCCTGGAAAACCTCAGCCTGATTCCCGGCACGGTCGGCGCCGCACCGATGCAGAACATCGGCGCCTACGGTGTAGAGATCAAGGATGTATTCAGCGGCCTGACCGCCCTTGATCGCCAGACCGGCGAACTGCGGGATTTCAGCCTGGCCGAGTGCAACTTTGCCTACCGCGACAGCCTGTTCAAGCACGAAGTGGGGCGCTGGCTGATCCTGCGGGTGCGTTTTGCCCTGAGCCGCGCCGTGCATCTGAAACTTGAATACGGGCCGGTGCGACAGCGCCTGACCGAGCAAGGCATCGCGCAGGCCACGCCCAGCGATGTCAGCCGCGCGATTTGCAGCATTCGTAGCGAGAAACTGCCCGACCCGGCGGTGCTCGGCAATGCGGGGAGTTTCTTCAAGAACCCGCTGGTGTCCCAGGCACTGGCTGCCGAGTTGCAGCGTCAATACCCGGACCTGGTGGCTTACCCCCAGGCCGACGGGCAGATGAAACTGGCCGCCGGCTGGCTGATCGACAAGGCCGGCTGGAAAGGCTTTCGCGATGGCGATGCCGGCGTGCATCGCTTGCAGGCACTGGTATTGGTGAACTACGGCGCGGCCAGCGGCCAGGACATTGCCGGGCTCGCGCTGCGTATCCAGCAGGACATCGAAAAGCGCTTCAAGGTGGTGCTGGAAATGGAGCCGAATCGCTATTGAACTAAGCTTGTTTTTTGACGCACCAAGCCCTGCATTGCAGGGCTTTTTTATTGCCGGTGAGTTAACTTAGCTGACTACCGATATTTTTGATCAACCCATAGATGCTGTTTATCAAAATCAGTTGCAAGGTTGGCGGGAGGCGAAAGCCTGATGGACAGTGTTGATCTGAATGTATTACGCAGCGTGCTGGAATGGCGCCTCGCCGGGCAGCGAGTGGTGCTGTACAGCGTGGTCCAGACCTGGGGCAGCGCCCCGCGTCCGCCGGGGGCGATGCTGGCCTTGCGCGGCGACGGGGTGGTGATTGGCTCGGTGTCCGGCGGCTGCATCGAGGACGACTTGATCGCCCGGTTGCAGGACGGTCGGCTGCCTGACGACGGGCCGCCGGTGCAGCTTGTCACCTACGGTGTCACCCGGGACGAAGCGGCGCGTTTTGGCCTGCCGTGTGGCGGCACCCTACGTCTCACCGAAGAGCGGGTGAGTGATCCGGGTTGGGTAGCTGAACTGCTGGCGCGCTGTGAGGCCCACGAGATTGTCGCCCGTGAGTTGGACCTGGCCACCGGCGAGGTGGTGTTGAGCGGTGCGAGCAAGACCGATGTGGTCAGCTTCAACGGCGAGCGTTTGCGCGCGATCTACGGTCCGCGCTGGCGCCTGCTGCTGATCGGCGCGGGCCAGCTGTCACGTTATGTGGCGGAAATGGCTCGGTTGCTGGATTTCGAAGTGCTGATCTGCGACCCGCGCCAGGAGTTTGTTTATGGCTGGGAGGAGCAGCACGGGCGCTTTGTGCCGGGTATGCCGGATGAAGCGGTGTTGAATATCCAGACCGATGAACGCACTGCCATTGTCGCGCTCACCCATGACCCGCGCCTGGATGACATGGCGTTGCTGACGGCCCTCAATTCCCGGGCGTTCTACATAGGCGCGCTGGGTTCGCGGGTCAACAGCCAGAAGCGCCGGGAAAACCTCGCGGCACTGGGGCTCAGTGCGGACGCCATTGCGCGGCTGCATGGGCCGATTGGCCTGCATATCGGCAGCCATACGCCGGCGGAAATCGCCTTGTCGTTGATGGCGGAAATCGTCGCCATCAAGAACGGGATCGATCTGCTGCAGAAAAAGCCGTTGCAGGCAGCGGTCAGTTGACGGGCATCGCCGTAATCATCCTGGCGGCGGGGCAGGGCAGTCGTTTTCGGGCCGAGGCGGGTGCCGATCAGGACAAGTTGCTGGCGCCCTGCGTGGGCCGGGATGGCATCACGCGGCCGGTGATCGAGCAGGTATTGGTGAATTTGCCGCCTGTGGCTACGAGACGTTGGCTGGTGACGTCACCGGATCGCACCGAAGTGATTCGGTTGGCTAAGGTGCACGGTTGCGAAGTATTGCTTTTGCGCTCGCCGGGCATGGGTGACAGCATCGCAGCAGCGGTGGCGGCCAGTGGGCCGTCGGCTGGTTGGCTGGTGGTGTTGGGGGATATGCCGTTTATCCTGCCTGCAAGTATCGAGCAAGTGATGGCAGGCCTGGAGGACGACGGTATCAGCGCCCCGGTGCATGCAGGTCAGTACGGGCACCCCGTGGGGTTTGGCCGTTCATTCGGCCCGGCCTTGATCGCGCTGACCGGAGACCGCGGGGCAAAACCGTTATTTGCCAAGGCTTCGGTGCAGGAAGTCGTAGTCGATGATCCCGGTGTGTTGTGGGACGTCGATGTGCCAGGGTTGTTGGACTACCGCTAACTGATGTAATGGGCATAAAAAAGCCCCGCCTGATCACTCAGGCGGGGCTTTTTAGTGGCCGATGGAATCAGACGAGGGGTTTAGGCTCGTGCTCTTCTTCCTGGGCCTTAGGGTGGTGCTCTACCACTTCTTCAACGGAACGTACGTTCTCGTCGATGGCAGGGGCAGTGTGCTCAACCACGGCTTCGGTGACCGGAGCAGGGGTTGCGTGGGCAACTTCAGCGACGGCTGGAGCAGCTTCGGCAGCGGCTTTGGCAGCAGCGGCGGCCGCTTCAGCTTCCTTGCGACGACGACGCACTTCGCGTGGGTCGTTCGGCGCACGGCCATTTTCGGTCAGGGCGCTGGCCGGAGCGGCTTCAACCACCGGGGCTGCCACTTCGGCAACCACTGGCGCTTCAACCACTGGCGCAGGCTCGGCAACAACGGCAACAGGTTCAGCAGCGACCACCACTTCAGCGACTGGCGCTGGAGCTTCTTCGACCACTGGCGCAGGCGCTGGAGCTTCGACCGCTTCAACCACCGGGGCAGGTTCGGCAGCCCACTGGAAGGCGGTCTGTTCTTCGCGAACTTCACGCACTTCAGGGGTTGGCTCGGCTACCGGTGCTTCAACGGCAGCTTCAACCACGGGCGGTTGTTCAACAACCACGGCAGGCTCGGCAACCACGTCGATTTCAGGCTGAGGCTCGCGAACTTCGCGAACTTCGCGAACTTCACGAACGTGACGAGCCGGCGCTACTTCCACTTCCGGAACAACCGGGGCTTCGACCGGGGTCGTTGCTTCAACCACTGGCGCTTCGACGGCTGGCGTCTCTACAACAGTGTTTTCCTGGATGGCAGCGGTGGCTGCTTCAGCTTGCTCGTTGGCCTGGGCTTCAGCAGGTGCGCTGATGACCGAGCTGGCGACAGCCGCGGTAACGGCCAGGCCGGCAGCCAGTTCGGCGCCAGTCGGTTCGCCGGTAGCGGCTGCGTTGGCTTCGCCGGTCTCTTCCGAACCTTCGATTTCGTTGCCGTTGGCATCACGTTGACGCTCACGACGGTTGCTGCGACGACGCTGGCCACGGGAGCGGCGGCGTGGACGATCGCCTTCGGCGTTGTCCTGGCCGTCTTCCTGTTGCTGGTCTTCGTTGGACAGCAGCTCTTCTTCTTCACTGGCGGGAGCCGCTTGCTCGGCACGTGGTTGACGCTCTTCACGAGGAGGGCGTGGCGCACGTTCTTCACGCGGCTGACGAGCTGGACGCTCTTCAGCAGTGGCAGCGGTGGCAGCAGCAGCGGCTACGGCTGGAGCGGCATCCAACGGCTCGCGCAATTCACGCACGCGTTCTTCACGCTCGCCACGTGGCTTGCGGTCTTCACGTGGAGCGCGTGGAGCACGCGGTGCACGTTCTTCGCGTGGTGCACGCTCTTCACGGGCTACGGTTGGTGTTTCTTCACGGGCTTCGCGCGGTTGGCGTTCTTCACGTGGAGCGCGTTCTTCGCGGGGTGCACGTTCTTCACGAGGCTTGCGCTCTTCGTCACGGCGACCGTTGCGATTGCGGCTCTGCTGGCGACCGTTGCGACGCTCTTCATTGCGTGCAGGGCGTTCAGTCACAGGCTTCTCGACCACAACTGGAGCCACTGGCTCTTCCTTGGTGGCGAACAGGCTGACCAGCGACTTCACCAGGCCTTTGAACAGGCTTGGCTCAGGCAGGGCAGCTGGTGCGGCAACCGGCGCGGCAGCCTCGACCGGAACCGGTGCGTTGGCACGGGCTGGCGCGGTCTTCACGGCGGCTTCCTGGCGAACCAGGGTGCGGGTCGCAGCGGCTGGCTGGACTTCTTCCACTTCGGCAGCGGCAGCAGCGATTTCGTAGCTGGACTGGTTGACGTGGGCTTCCGGGCTGTCATCACGCAGGCGCTGCACTTCGAAGTGCGGCGTCTCGAGGTGATCGTTCGGCAGGATGACGATACGGGCACGGGTGCGCAGTTCGATCTTGGTGATCGAGTTGCGTTTTTCGTTGAGCAGGAACGCAGCGACCGGGATCGGCACCTGGGCGCGCACTTCGGCAGTGCGGTCTTTCAGGGCTTCTTCTTCGATCAGGCGCAGGATCGCCAGCGACAGCGATTCAACGTCACGGATGATGCCGGTGCCGTTGCAACGCGGGCAGACGATGCCGCTGCTTTCACCCAAGGATGGACGCAGGCGCTGACGGGACATTTCCAGCAGGCCGAAGCGCGAGATGCGGCCGACCTGTACGCGGGCACGGTCAGCTTCCAGGCATTCGCGGACTTTCTCTTCCACGGCGCGCTGGTTCTTGGCCGGGGTCATGTCGATGAAGTCGATCACGATCAGGCCGCCGATGTCACGCAGGCGCAGCTGGCGGGCGATTTCTTCAGCCGCTTCCAGGTTGGTCTGCAGGGCGGTTTCTTCGATGTCGCTACCCTTGGTGGCACGCGCCGAGTTGATGTCGATGGACACCAGGGCTTCGGTCGGGTCGATCACGATGGAGCCGCCGGAAGGCAGTTCGACGACGCGCTGGAAAGCGGTTTCGATCTGGCTTTCGATCTGGAAACGGTTGAACAGCGGAACGCTGTCTTCGTACAGCTTGATCTTGCTGGCGTACTGCGGCATCACCTGGCGGATGAAGGTCAGGGCTTCGTCCTGGGCTTCGACGCTGTCGATCAGCACTTCGCCGATGTCCTGGCGCAGGTAATCGCGGATGGCGCGGATGATCACGTTGCTTTCCTGGTAGATCAGGAACGGCGCGGAACGATCCAGGGACGCTTCCTTGATAGCGGTCCACAGCTGCAGCAGGTAGTCGAGGTCCCACTGCATTTCTTCGCTGCTGCGGCCCAGGCCGGCAGTGCGCACGATCAGGCCCATGTCTGCTGGAGCGATCAAGCCGTTCAGCGCTTCACGCAGTTCGTTGCGCTCTTCGCCTTCGATGCGACGGGAGATACCGCCGGCACGCGGGTTGTTCGGCATCAGGACCAGATAGCGGCCAGCCAGGCTGATGAAGGTGGTCAGGGCGGCGCCCTTGTTGCCACGTTCTTCTTTTTCTACCTGAACGATGACTTCCTGGCCTTCGCTCAGGACGTCCTTGATGTTCACGCGGCCTTCAGGGGATTTCTTGAAGTATTCGCGGGAGATTTCTTTGAGGGGCAGGAAGCCATGGCGCTCGGAGCCGAAATCGACAAAGGCAGCCTCAAGGCTTGGTTCGATGCGAGTAATCCGGCCTTTATAGATGTTGGCCTTCTTTTGCTCGCGTGCACCGGACTCGATGTCCAGGTCGTAGAGGCGTTGGCCGTCTACCAGTGCAACACGCAACTCTTCGGGTTGAGTTGCGTTAATCAGCATTCTTTTCATGTTGTACCGTCGGTTTCCGGGCTGCCGGAAACGGCGTTCGGCACACACGACTTCTCACGGTCGGTGTCAGGTGCGTCAAGAGTGGTTGGCCACTCCAGTGTCCAGCAATACCCGCCAAAATGGGCGGTATCGCGACGTACGCTTCCTGCTTGCTGTGGTGACTTAAGCACTCAGTCAGGAGGAGGAATCAACCGGCGACTGTGGACGAGATGAAGCGTCTAAATATAAGCCTAGTGCTACACAGTCCGACGGTTGTGCATCTCCACCCTACACGTATCCCTGATAATTCGGGTGCTGCCGCGCGCAGAATCCGCAGCGGGTTGGCATTTACCGTGTTCTCCAATGGGGAGTCCACGCTCATGGCTAAACAAGACCGGGTGTGGGCGATTGTGCTCTCACTCAGCTCGTAACAGGCGTTGTTTCCGAAGCATTCGCCGTGGTCTGGCTCCAGACTGACTGCACTTTGTGAACTGGCCGTAAATATCGGCGCAAAAGGCGAGTAATCACTCTGCTTTTTGCACTCGCTTCAGGCCTCATGTCACCTGCGCTTGTTACAATCTCGAGCCTTCCAGGGTGGCGAAAGCCCCGTAGGACGGCCTCGCGTCCTGATGAATTGCGATGGTCAGGGCCGGCAGTTTGCCGCTAGTCCTCTGTCCAGGCCGCTTTTGGCGGCGTTCGCGACTATAGCAGCAATGATTAAGTGCTTCAATTCCATAAAAAATTGTTATCATCGCCGCCATGACGACTACCGCCCCCCAGACCCCCAGCGTCCAGCTGCTCGAGGTCTCGCCGGAATATGCCGGCCAACGCATCGACAACTTTCTTCTTGCCAGGCTCAAAGGCGTGCCCAAGACCTTGATTTACCGCATTTTGCGTAAAGGCGAAGTGCGCGTGAACAAGGGCCGGATCAAGCCCGAGTACAAGCTGCAGGCGGGCGACATCGTCCGCGTGCCGCCGGTGCGGGTGCCTGAGCGTGACGAACCGGTCCCACTGGCCCAGGGCCTGTTGCAGCGCCTTGAAGCGTCGATTGTCTTCGAAGACAAGGCACTGATCGTGATCAACAAACCGTGTGGCATCGCGGTTCACGGTGGCAGCGGCCTCAACTACGGGGTGATCGAAGCCTTTCGTCAGTTGCGCCCGGATGCCAAGGAGCTGGAGCTGGTCCACCGTCTGGACCGTGACACCTCCGGCCTGTTGATGATCGCCAAGAAACGCAGCATGTTGCGCCACCTGCATGCCGCCCTGCGCGGTGATGGCGTGGACAAGCGCTACATGGCGCTGGTGCGTGGCAACTGGGCCACCTCGATCAAGAGCGTGCGCGCGCCGTTGCAGAAGAGCAACCTGCGTTCCGGTGAGCGCATGGTCGAGGTGGACGAGGAGGGCAAGGAGGCGCTGACCCTGTTCAAGGTGCTGCGCCGCTTTGGTGACTTTGCCACCATGGTCGAGGCCAAGCCGGTCACTGGCCGTACCCACCAGATTCGTGTGCACACCCTGCATGCGGGGCACTGCATTGCCGGCGATACCAAATACGGCGATGAAGATTTCTCCAAGGAAATCCGCGACCTGGGTGGCAAACGCCTGTTCCTGCACGCCTACATGCTGACCGTGCCGCTGCCCGATGGTGGCGAATTGAAGCTGCAAGCGCCTGTCGATGAAATGTGGGCCAAGACCGTGGAGCGCCTGAGTGTCGCACCCTGACTACAAGCTGTTGATCTTTGACTGGGATGGCACGCTGTGTAATTCCATTGGTCGGATTGTCGAGTCGATGCACGCGGCGTCGACCCGTTCCGGTTATGCATTGTGCGACGACCTGGCGGTCAAGGGCATTATTGGCCTGGGCCTGCCGGAAGCGATCCGCACCCTGTACCCGGAGATTGGTGATGACGAGCTGATAGCGTTTCGTCAGCACTACGCCGATCACTACATGGCGCTCGACGCCCAGCCTTCGCCGCTGTTTGAAGGCGTGGCGCAGGCCATGGAAGCATTTCGCGCCGACGGTTATCACCTTGCGGTCGCGACCGGCAAGGCCCGTCGCGGCCTGGACCGGGTGCTCAAGGCCCATGGCTGGGAAGATTATTTCGACGCCACCCGTGCGGCGGATGAAACCGCCAGCAAGCCCCACCCTCTGATGCTCGAGCAGATCCTCGCTCAATGTGGCGTGTCGCCTCGGCAGGCGTTGATGGTGGGTGATGCGTCGTTCGACCTGATGATGGCGCGTAATGCTGGCATGGACTCCGTGGCGGTCAGCTACGGCGCCCAATCTGCCCAGGCGTTGCAGGCCTACGAGCCGCGCCTGACAATTGACCGTTTTTCTGAATTGCAGGCCTGGCTCAGCCGGGCCCATTAAGTCTTTGCTGGGGTAGATGGCATGACCGATGAGTGGAAAGCGCCTGAGAAGGCCAATGCCGATAACAATGGCGATGACAGAAGCTGGAAGTTGCTGGAGAAGACGCTGCTGGCCAGTGTCCAGGAGCAGCGTCGCTCCCGGCGTTGGGGGATCTTTTTCAAGCTTCTGACCTTTATTTATCTGTTGGGCATGCTGGCGCTGTTCAGTCCGCTGATGGACATGGAGAAGAGCGCCACCCGAAGCGGTAATTACACGGCGTTGATCGAAGTGCGCGGAGTGATTGCCGACAAGGAGTCTGCCAGTGCAGACAACATCGTCAGCAGCCTGCGGGCGGCCTTCGAGGACTCCAAGGTCAAGGCTGTGATCCTGCGCATCAACAGCCCGGGCGGCAGTCCGGTGCAGTCGGGTTACGTGTACGACGAGATTCGTCGCCTGCGCGCCTTGCACCCGGACATCAAGCTGTATGCAGTGATTTCCGACCTGGGTGCCTCGGGTGCCTACTACATCGCCAGTGCTGCCGACCAGATCTATGCCGACAAGGCCAGTCTGGTGGGTTCGATTGGTGTGACGGCGGCCGGTTATGGCTTTGTCGGCACCATGGAGAAGCTCGGGGTTGAGCGTCGTACCTACACGTCAGGTGAGCATAAGTCGTTCCTGGACCCGTTCCAGCCGCAAAAGGCGGATGAAACCCAGTTCTGGCAGGGTGTGCTGGATACCACTCATCGGCAGTTCATCGCCAGTGTGAAGCAGGGGCGCGGTGACCGGCTCAAGGATAAGGAACATCCGGAGCTGTTTTCCGGTCTGGTCTGGTCTGGCGAGCAAGCGCTGCCATTGGGCTTGATCGATGGCATGGGCAGTGCCAGTTCGGTGGCGCGGGACGTGATTGGCGAGAAAGAACTGGTGGACTTCACTGTTCAGGAATCGCCGTTTGACCGTTTCTCCAAGAAGCTGGGTGCCAGCGTGGCTGAGAAGCTGGCGCTATACATGGGCTTCCAGGGTCCGACCCTGCGCTGAGAGCTTGAGCGCGACATGGCTCGAAATGTGGGAGCTTGCTTGCCTGCGATAGCATCACCTCGGTGCAACTGATGTACCGAGGTGTCTGCATCGCAGGCAAGCCAGCTCCCACATTTGTTTGTGATGTTCTCAGGGAATCTGTACGCCTTCGGCCAGTAGCATGTCCACCAGTCGGATCAGCGGCAGTCCGACCAGGCTGGTGGCGTCTGGCCCTTCGGTGCTTTGAAACAGGCTCACCCCCAGGCCTTCGGCCTTGAAGCTGCCAGCGCAGTCGTAGGGCTGCTCGATGCGCAGGTAGCGTTCGATGCGTGCGGCGTCCAGCGTGCGCATGTGTACGGTGAAGGGGATGCAGTCGACCTGGCAATGGCCGGTGGCGCTGTTCAGTACAGTCAGGCCGGTCAGGAAGCTGACGCGCTTGCCGCTGGCCGCCAGCAGTTGCTCACGGGCTTTCTCGAAGGTGTGGGGCTTGCCGATGATCTGGCCGTCGAGCGCGGCGACCTGGTCCGAGCCGATAATCAGATGCCCTGGATGACTGCCGGCGAGGGCGCGAGCCTTTTCTTCGGCGAGGCGCTTCACCAGTTCCACGGCAGACTCGTCCGGACGGTGGCTTTCGTCGATATCCGGCGAACTGCAGATGAACGGCAGGTGCAGGCGGTTCAGCAATTCCCGGCGATATACCGAGCTGGAAGCGAGTAATAAAGGCAGCATGGGCGTCTCCTCAAGGCAGTCGCGGATTCTAGCGGGGAGGCCCGGTGACGGACAGGGCTGAATTTCCTTTGACATGGCCGGGTGCATCCCTATAATGCTGCGCCTATGTTGAATGACCCGATTCCACCTCACGTTGACCCGCGCAAATTGGCTGATCGTGGCACCACCCTTCAAGGTGAGCTGCTCCTGGCCGATTTGGAGAGACTCTGCGACCCGCTTTCCGACACTGTCGGTACGGTGCAGGCTAAATTCGTTTTTGAACGAGATGAACGTAAGTCTGTGGTAATCCACAGCTTTATCGACACCGAAGTCAAAATGGTTTGCCAGCGTTGTCTTGAGCTGGTCACCCTGCCGATCCACAGCGAATGCAGTTATGCTGTGGTGAAAGAGGGTGCGAATACCCAGTCGTTGCCGAAAGGTTATGACGTGCTGGAACTGGGCGAAGATCCTTTGGATCTGCAGTCACTGATCGAGGAGGAGCTTTTGCTCGCCTTGCCCATTGTGCCTGCTCATCATCCGGAAGAATGCCAGCAGCCGGCGGGTCTCGATGAGCCCGAACCGAGCGAGGACGAGGTAACGCGGTCCAACCCGTTCAGTGTATTGGCGCAGTTAAAGCGTGACCCAAACGTTTAGGAGTTAATCAATTATGGCTGTTCAGCAGAACAAAAAATCCCGCTCTGCCCGTGACATGCGTCGTTCGCACGACGCCCTGACGGCAAGCACTCTGTCTGTAGAAAAAACCACCGGTGAAGTTCACCTGCGTCACCACGTATCGCCAGAAGGCGTATACCGTGGCCGTAAAGTGATCGACAAGGGCGCTGACGAGTAATCACTTGTCTGCTCAAGTCATCGCGATTGACGCAATGGGCGGGGACTTCGGTCCCCGCAGCATTGTTCAGGCCTGCATTGCTTGCCTGTCTGCCACGCCCTCGCTGCACCTGACCCTCGTCGGTCAACCCTCCTTACTTGAAGAACTGATTGCCAGCCATCCGGTGGTGGATCGCGCGCGCCTGACTATTACACCGGCCAGCGAAACCATCACCATGGATGAAAAGCCTGCGCAGGCCTTGCGCGGCAAGCCTGATTCTTCGATGCGGGTGGCGCTTGAGCTGGTACGCGACGGCAAGGCCCAGGCCTGTGTCAGTGCCGGCAATACCGGGGCGTTGATGGCGTTGTCCCGGCATGTGCTGAAAACCCTGCCGGGCATTGACCGGCCGGCGATGGTTGCGGCTATTCCGACCCAGCAGGGCTATTGCCAGTTGCTGGACCTGGGGGCGAACGTCGATTGCAGTGCCGAGCATCTGCTGCACTTTGCCCTGATGGGCTCGGTGGCGGCCGAAGCGCTGGGCGTGGCCCGGCCTCGGGTGGCGCTGCTGAATATCGGCACCGAAGACATCAAGGGCAACCAGCAGGTCAAGCTGGCGGCGACGCTGTTGCAAAGCGCGCGAGGCCTGAACTACATCGGCTTTGTCGAGGGTGACGGTCTGTACCGCGGCGAAGCCGACGTGGTGGTATGCGACGGTTTTGTCGGCAATATCCTGCTCAAGTCCAGCGAGGGCCTGGCGACGATGATTGCTGCGCGCATTGAGGCCTTGTTCAAGCGCAACCTGGCGTCACGCCTGGTGGGCGCCCTGGCGCTGCCCTTGATGCGGCGCTTGCAGGCTGACCTGGCTCCGGCGCGGCACAATGGTGCGAGTTTCCTCGGGTTGCAGGGCATCGTGGTGAAAAGTCATGGTTCGGCGGGGGTGCAGGGTTTTCAAAGTGCCATCCAGCGCGCCTTGATCGAGATCCAGGAAAACCTGCCGCAACGCTTGCACGGCCGCCTTGAGGATCTGTTGCCTTAGGCGAATCGGGCCGGAAATGCTTAAATGTGACCGGCCAGTTCAATTGACCATCCAATCTGTCAGTTTCTTGCGCTCCCACGTGTGGGGCGCCAATTTCCGACGACCAGATCATTAGGGGCTTGTTACATGTCTACATCCCTCGCATTCGTCTTTCCAGGGCAGGGTTCGCAGTCCCTCGGCATGTTGGCCGAGCTGGGCGCGGAACATCAGTTGGTCCTGGACACTTTCAAGGAAGCCTCCGATGCCTTGGGTTACGACCTGTGGGCACTGACCCAGCAAGGGCCGGAAGAGCTGCTCAATCAAACCGACAAGACCCAACCCGCCATCCTCACCGCCTCCATCGCCCTGTGGCGCCTGTGGTTGGCTGAAGGTGGTGCACGTCCGGCCTACGTTGCCGGTCATAGCCTGGGCGAATACAGCGCCCTGGTGGCTGCCGGCAGCCTGACCCTCGGTGAAGCGGTCAAGCTGGTGGAGCGTCGTGGCCAGTTGATGCAGGAAGCGGTTCCTGCCGGGCAGGGCGGCATGGCTGCCATTCTCGGCCTGGAAGATGCTGACGTGATTGCCGCCTGCGCCGAAGCGGCCCAGGGCGAAGTGGTCAGCGCCGTGAACTTCAACTCCCCTGGCCAGGTGGTGATCGCCGGCGCCAAGGCGGCGGTAGAGCGCGCCATCGAAGGCTGCAAGGCTCGTGGCGCCAAGCGTGCGTTGCCGTTGCCGGTCAGCGTGCCGTCCCATTGCGAACTGATGCGCCCGGCTGCCGAGCGTTTCGCCGAGTCGATCGCTGCGATCAACTGGCAGGCGCCGCAGATTCCGTTGGTGCAGAACGTCAGTGCCGCCGTGGCCTCTGACCTGGAAACCCTCAAGCGCGATCTGCTGGAGCAGCTGTACAAGCCGGTTCGCTGGGTTGAGTCGGTGCAGACCCTGGCCGCCAACGGCGCCACCCAATTGGTAGAGTGCGGCCCGGGCAAAGTCCTCGCCGGCTTGAACAAGCGTTGCGCCGAAGGCGTGTCGACTTCCAACCTCAATACCCCGGATGCCTTCGCTGCCGCTCGCGCAGCCCTGGCCTGACGTTAATTTCCGAACCTAGGAGAAGCCTGCATGAGTCTGCAAGGTAAAGTTGCACTGGTCACCGGCGCAAGCCGTGGCATTGGCCAGGCGATCGCCCTGGAGCTGGGCCGTCTGGGCGCTGTGGTCATCGGTACCGCAACCTCCGCCGCCGGCGCTGAACGTATTGCCGCGACGCTGAAGGAAAACGGCGTCCAGGGCACCGGTCTTGAGCTTAACGTGACCAGCGATGAGTCCGTGGCGGCCGTATTGGCTGAAATCACGGCGCAATTCGGTGCACCGGCTATTCTGGTGAACAATGCCGGTATTACCCGCGATAACCTGATGATGCGTATGAAAGACGACGAGTGGCATGACGTCGTTGATACCAACCTGAACAGTCTGTTTCGCCTGTCCAAGGGTGTTTTGCGCGGCATGACCAAGGCTCGTTGGGGTCGAATTATCAATATTGGCTCTGTTGTGGGTGCCATGGGCAACGCAGGCCAAGTAAACTACGCAGCCGCCAAGGCCGGTCTGGAAGGTTTCAGCCGTGCATTGGCGCGTGAAGTAGGCTCGCGGTCGATTACGGTCAACTCGGTGGCCCCAGGGTTCATCGACACCGATATGACCCGCGAATTGCCTGAAGCGCAGCGTGAAGCGTTGCTGACGCAGATTCCGCTGGGCCGTCTGGGCCAGGCTCAAGAGATCGCGAATGTGGTCGCTTTCCTGGCATCCGACGGTGCGGCATACGTGACTGGGGCTACAATCCCGGTGAACGGCGGGATGTACATGAGTTAAATTGTGACGGATCGCTTCAAAAAAATGTCATACGAGCTGTCTAAAATCCGTTATAAAGCTGCAATCTATTTATAGGCAGATGGCCAATAGGGTACGAGGGTGAAGCTTTCAGTTGAAAAGCTGAAAAGTCTTTCTATACACTTACCCACTGGCCAGCTGCCTGAATTTGTCCATTAGGAGTGAAAACAAGGTATGAGCACCATCGAAGAGCGCGTCAAGAAAATCGTTGCCGAGCAACTGGGCGTTAAAGAAGAAGAAGTGACCAACAGCGCTTCCTTCGTTGAAGACCTGGGTGCCGACTCCCTTGACACCGTTGAGCTGGTGATGGCTCTGGAAGAGGAATTCGAGACCGAAATCCCGGACGAAGAAGCTGAAAAAATCACTACCGTTCAAGCTGCTATCGACTACGTTACTAGCCACCAGGCGTAATAGTTTGTAATCGTCGCTTGCTGTGATGGAAAAACCGCACTGCCCTATGGCGTGCGGTTTTTTCCTTTAAGCCTGATGCAAAGTGTCGTCATTAGAAAAAGGAGAGTGCTGTGTCGCGTAGACGCGTCGTAGTCACCGGTATGGGTATGTTGTCGCCACTGGGTACGGATGTGCCGAGCAGTTGGCAGGGCATTCTGGCTGGCCGCAGTGGTATTGGTCTGATCGAACACACGGACCTTTCTGCCTATTCCACCCGTTTTGGCGGCTCGGTAAAGGACTTCAATGTCGAGGAATATCTCTCGGTCAAAGAGTCCCGCAAACTCGACCTGTTCATTCAATACGGCCTGGCAGCCGGTTTTCAGGCGGTGCATAATGCCGGCCTGGAAGTCACCGACGCCAACCGTGAGCGCATCGGCGTGGCCATGGGTTCGGGTATTGGCGGTCTGACCAATATCGAAGAAACCAGCCGCACCCTGCATGAGTCCGGCCCTCGCAGAATTTCACCGTTCTTCGTGCCTGGCTCGATCATCAACATGATTTCCGGTTTCCTGTCCATCCACTTGGGTGCTCAGGGGCCCAACTACGCCATTTCCACGGCGTGCACCACGGGCACTCACTGCATCGGCATGGCGGCGCGTAATATCGCCTATGACGAGGCCGACGTGATGATCGCCGGCGGTGCCGAGATGGCCGCCTGCGGTTTGGGCATGGGCGGCTTCGGCGCGTCCCGTGCGTTGTCGACCCGCAATGACGAGCCGACCCGTGCCAGCCGTCCGTGGGACAAGGGCCGCGACGGTTTTGTTCTGGCCGACGGTGCCGGTGCGCTGGTACTCGAAGAGCTGGAGCACGCGAAGGCCCGTGGCGCCACCATCTACGCCGAGCTGATTGGTTTCGGCATGAGCGGTGATGCGTACCACATGACCTCGCCTCCGTCGGACGGCGCGGGTGCTGCACGCTGCATCACCAATGCGTTGCGTGATGCCAAGGTCAACGTTGACCAGGTGCAGTACATCAATGCCCATGGCACTTCGACCCCGACCGGCGACCTGGCGGAAGCCGAGGCCATCAAGTCGGTATTCGGCGAGCATGCCTACAAGCTGGCGGTCAGTTCCACCAAGTCCATGACCGGTCACCTGTTGGGTGCGGCGGGCGCGGTCGAGGCAATCTTCAGCGTGCTGGCCATCAACGATCAGGTCGCTCCGCCGACCATCAACCTCGATGAACCGGATGAGGGCTGCGACCTGAACTTCGTGCCTCACGAGCCGCAGAAGATGCCGATCGACGTGGTGCTGTCCAACTCGTTCGGTTTTGGTGGTACCAACGGTTCCCTGGTGTTCCGCCGGTTCGCCGAGTGATGGAGAGCTGGGTCGACGGTCAGCCGGCGGGCGCAGTGCCCCTGAAAGACCGTGGCCTGGCATACGGTGATGGGCTGTTCGAGACCATTGCCGTCAAGGCCGGGCAGCCCGTGCTGCTTGACCGCCACCTGCAGCGCCTTGAAGAAGGTTGCAGGCGGTTGGCGATTGTTGCGGATCAACCCCTGATCCGCAGCGAATTGCTGGCCTACGCCGCCGCCCTCGATGACGGTGTACTCAAGTTGATCCTGACCCGTGGCGACAGCCAGCGCGGTTATGGCATCAGTGCTGGCGCTCCGGCGCGGCGCATTCTGCAAGGCAGTCCACCTGCCACTTATCCCCCGGAACATGCAGCGTCAGGCATCCGCCTGTTTGCGTGTACCACGCGTTTGTCCGAGCAACCGTTGCTCGCCGGCCTCAAGCACCTCAATCGACTGGAACAGGTGTTCGCCCGCGCCGAATGGCAGGATGCCGAGCACGCCGAAGGTTTGATGCTGGATATGTCCGGTCGAGTCATCGAAGGCGTCTTCAGCAACCTGTTTCTGGTGCGTAACGGCGTGTTGCTGACCGCTGATCTGAAACGCTGCGGCGTCGCCGGCGTCATGCGGGCCGAGGTGTTGGCCCAGGCGCAGGCGTTGGGCATTCCGACGAGCGTGGCCGATATCAGCCTTGAGCAGCTGCAACAGGCCGATGAAGTCTTGGTGTGCAACAGCGTATATGGCATTTGGCCGGTGCGCGGATGTGCTGCGATGAGCTGGCCGGTTGGGCCGCTCACCCGTAAACTGCAGGGCATTGTTCGCGCACTATTGGATATTTGATTTGAGACGTAAATTTGTATTGTTGCTGGAGATCGGTCTGGTCCTGGCGGGTTTGCTGCTGGGCGCTTCGGCCTGGAAGCTGAACTCGGCCCTTGAGCAGCCCTTGAATCTGACCCAGGAGCAATTGCTGGACGTACCGGCTGGCGCGACGCCCACCGGCACCTTCAATCGCCTGGAAAATGACGGCGTGCTCAAGGATGCGTTCTGGTTGCGTCTCTACTGGCGCTTCAACCTCGACGGCCAGCCGCTGCACAGCGGCGAATACCGCATGACCCCGGGCCTCACCGCCGAGGGCCTGATCGGCTTGTGGCAGCGTGGCGAAGTGGTGCAGTACAGCATTACGCTGGTGGAAGGCTGGAACTTCCGCCAGGTGCGCGCGGCCCTGGCCAAGCATGAAAAGATCGAGCAGACCCTGTCCGGCCTGAGTGACAGCGAGGTGATGGAAAAACTCGGCCACCCGGGCGTATTTCCTGAAGGGCGCTTCTTCCCGGACACCTACCGCTTCGTGCGCGGCATGAGCGACGTCGAACTGCTGAAAAAATCCTACAACCGTCTGGACGATGTCCTCGCCCAGGAGTGGAGCAAGCGCGCGGCCGATGCGCCGTACACCGACCCCTATCAAGCGCTGATCATGGCCTCGCTGGTGGAGAAAGAAACCGGCGTGCCGGAAGAGCGCGGCCAGATCGCCGGGGTATTCGTGCGGCGCATGCAGATCGGCATGCTGCTGCAAACCGACCCGACGGTGATCTACGGCCTCGGCGAGCGCTACACCGGCAAGCTGACCCGCGCACACCTCAAGGAAGCCACGCCCTACAACACCTACGTGATCGCCGGCCTGCCGCCGACGCCGATCGCCATGGTCGGGCGGGAGGCGATTCATGCTGCGCTGAACCCGGTGGCGGGCAGCAGCCTGTATTTCGTTGCCCGCGGCGATGGCAGCCATATTTTCTCGGATAACCTGGATGCGCATAACGCAGCAGTGCGTGAGTTCCAGATGAAGCGCCGCGCCGATTACCGTTCCAGCCCGGCGCCGGCGGCAAAGCCTGCGGACGCGCCGGTGGATACGCCCGCCGAGCCGGCTCCGGCACCCGATGACGCCGCACCACAAAGCCCGCAATGACTCTGACTAAGGACTGCCTGTGACTGGCTTGTTTATTACCCTGGAAGGCCCGGAAGGCGCCGGCAAGAGCACCAACCGTGAATACCTGGCCGAGCGCCTGCGCGCCGAAGGTATCGAGGTGCTGCTGACCCGTGAGCCTGGCGGCACGCCACTGGCCGAGCGTATCCGTGAAGTGCTGCTGACCCCGGGCGACGAACAGATGAACCCCGACACCGAGCTGTTGCTGGTGTTCGCCGCCCGCGCCCAGCACCTGGCCGAAGTCATTCGCCCGGCACTGGCCCGGGGCGCCGTGGTGATTTGTGACCGGTTTACCGATTCCACCTATGCCTATCAGGGCGGCGGTCGTGGCTTGTCCCTGGAGCGCATTGCGGCCTTGGAGACCTTCGTCCAGGGCGATTTGCGGCCCGACCTGACCCTGGTGTTCGATCTCCCGGTGGAAGTCGGCATGGCCCGTGCCACCGCCCGGGGTCGCCTCGATCGTTTCGAACTGGAAACCCGAGTCTTTTTTGAAGCTGTGCGCGGCGCGTTTCTCAAGCGCGCCGAAGCCGACCCCGCTCGTTACTACCTGTTGGACGCCGCACAACCGTTGACTCAGGTTCAGCAGTGCATTGACGCCCTGTTGCCGAAGCTTGTGGAGCGTGTCCGTGGCTGAAGCCTACCCGTGGCAGGACAGCCTCTGGCAGCAACTGGCGGGCCGTGCCCAGCACGCCCACGCCTACCTGCTCCACGGCCCGGTGGGCATCGGCAAGCGCGCCCTGGCCGAGCGGCTGATGGCCAGCTTGTTGTGCCAGCGGCCCAACGGCCTGGAAGCCTGCGGCGAATGTAAATCCTGCATGCTGCTCAAGGCCGGCAGCCACCCGGACAACTATCTGCTGGAACCGGAAGAGGCCGACAAGGCGATCAAGGTCGACCAGGTGCGTGATCTGGTCAGCTTCGTGGTGCAGACCGCGCAGATGGGCGGGCGCAAGGTGGTGCTGATCGAACCGGTGGAGTCGATGAACATCAACGCCGCCAACGCCTTGCTCAAGAGCCTGGAAGAACCGTCCGGCGATACCGTGCTGCTGCTGGTCAGCCACCAGTCCAGCCGCCTGCTGCCGACCATTCGCAGCCGCTGCGTGCAGCAGGCCTGCCCGTTGCCGAGCGAAGCCATGAGCTTGCAGTGGCTGGCCCAGGCGTTGCCGGACTGCGGCGAGGCGGAGCGCGTCGAGTTGCTGACCCTGGCGGCCGGTTCGCCCCTGGCGGCGGTCAAGCTCCAGGCCCAGGGCGTGCGTGAACAGCGTGCGCTGGTGGTGGACGGGGTGAAGAAACTGCTCAAGCAGGAAGTGTCGGCCACGCAACTGGCCGAAAGCGCCTGGAAAGACATTCCCTTGCTGCTGCTGTTCGACTGGTTTTGCGACTGGTCGAGCCTGATCCTGCGCTACCAGCTGACCCAGGACGAAAACGGCCTTGGGCTGCCGGACATGCGCAAAGTCGTGCAATACCTGGCGCAGAAGAGCGCCCAGGACAAGGTGCTGAACATCCAGGACTGGATCCTCGCCCAACGCCAGAAGGTCCTCGGCAAGGCCAACCTCAATCGCGTGCTGTTGCTTGAGGCCTTGCTGGTGCAGTGGGTCGGTTTGCTCGGCCGCCGTTAATTTCAGTGGCCGACGGGTGTATCGTTGGCCAGACACTTTCCGTGACTCAAGTTGTAGATCCCTATGCTCGTAGATTCCCATTGCCACCTTGATCGCCTCGACCTGGCCCAGCACAACGGCTCCCTCGACGCCGCCCTTGAAGCTGCGCGCCAGCGCGGGGTAGGGCACTTCCTGTGCATCGGCGTCAGCGCGGAAAACGCCGCCGACGTCAAAGCCCTGGCCGATCGTTATGCCGATGTCGACTGCTCGGTGGGCATTCACCCGCTGGACCTCAAGCCCGGCGAAGCCCCGGCCCTCGACTGGCTGCTCGGTGAACTCAATCACCCGCGCGTGGTGGCCATCGGTGAGACCGGCCTGGATTACCACTACGAACCGGAAGCCGCCGAGTTGCAGCAGGCGTCGTTCCGTCTGCACCTGCAAGCCGCCCAGCAGACTGGCAAGCCGGTGATCGTCCACACCCGTGGCGCCCGTGCCGACACCCTGACCCTGCTGCGCGAAGCCGCGCTGCCCCAGGCTGGTGTGCTGCATTGCTTCACTGAAGACTGGGACATGGCCAAGGCCGCGCTGGACCTTGGTTTCTACATTTCCTTGTCGGGCATCGTGACCTTCCGCAACGCCGATGCCCTGCGCGATGTCGCGCGCCAGGTCCCGGCAGACCGCCTGCTGGTGGAAACCGATTCGCCGTACCTGGCGCCAATTCCCCATCGCGGCAAACCCAACCTGCCGGAATACGTACGGGATGTGGCGGATTACCTGGCGATGCTGCGGGGCGAGTCCTACGAGCGCTTTGCCGAACAGACCACCGAAAACTTCAAGCGCCTGTTCCCGCTGGCCCACGTCGGCCACTGAATCGCAGGCAAAAAAAACCCGGGTTCTGGGGGGTGAATCCGGGCTAAGACCATTAGGAGTAAAACAAGGGTACGCAGTCCGTCGGTACCCAGGTCGACGCGTCACTTGGGGGAGATGCCACGCCGACATTTCAAGTATTGATCAGTATCCGATTCAGTCCAGCCACATCTGATCGTTTTTTAAACAGATTTGGAATACGCCCGCTTCGGTTGAGTTCTCATTGGATGCGATGCACACGCGCCAATCACCTGTTTTATTTCTGACTCGAATCGGCACATTCGTTGGCGTGTTGTAAGTTAAGTGCAAAGGTTGTTCATATAGGCGTTGCCCAACGACCGTTCAGTCGGGATAATCCCGCGCACCGGGTAAAACGTTCCGACAAGCACGGCTTGGGGAGCGAACGCCCTTCCAATATCCATCTCTGCAGACCTTTTTCTTATGCACAAAGAACCCCGCAAGGTCCGTGAGTTTCGCCGCCGCGAGCAGGAAATTCTCGACACCGCACTCAAGCTGTTCCTCGACCAGGGTGAAGACAGCGTCACCGTCGAGATGATTGCGGATGCCGTGGGTATCGGCAAAGGCACCATCTACAAGCACTTCAAGTCCAAGGCCGAGATCTACCTGCGCCTGATGCTCGACTACGAGCGCGACCTGAACGAGCTGCTGCACTCGGCCGATGTCGACAAGGACAAGGAAGCGCTGTCCCGCGCCTACTTCGAGTTCCGCATGCGTGACCCGCAGCGCTACCGCTTGTTTGATCGCCTGGAAGAAAAAGTGGTGAAGGGCCATCAGGTGCCGGAAATGGTCGAGGAGCTGCACAAGATCCGTGCCTCGAACTTCGAACGCCTGACCCTGCTGATCAAGGGCCGTATCAGCGAAGGCAAGCTCGAAGACGTGCCACCGTATTTCCACTACTGCGCCGCCTGGGCGTTGGTGCACGGCGCCGTGGCGTTGTACCACTCGCCGTTCTGGAGCAATGTGCTGGAAGACCAGGAAGGTTTCTTCCAGTTCCTGATGGACATCGGCGTGCGCATGGGCAACAAGCGCAAGCACAGCACTGATTTGCCGAACGCCGAAACGCCGGCCACTTGAATCATTCGCCAGCGTGATGGCGATATGATTTCCTGCCCAGCGCAGTAACCCAGGAATATACTCAGGCAAGGACCTTGCTAAAACTTGATTTTTCAGTCAGGTTTTAGTGCGCCCGAATTATCCTCTGCCGGAGTGATCCATGATCGTTGATCGTCAAGGCAGGCGATTCCGCAATTTGCGGATCAGCCTGACCTCAGCCTGCAATTACGCCTGTACCTACTGCGTGCCCAACGGCAAGCGGCTGGTGGCTGCGCAGGACGAACTGTCGGCCGAGGCGATGGCGCGGGGTGTCGAGTACCTGATCGAGGCCGCCGGCATCGAGCGCCTGCGGATTACCGGCGGTGAACCGTTGGTCAGCCCCAAGCTGGAAGCCTTCATGGGCGCGGTGGGGCAGATGGGGCTTAGTGATATCAGCCTGACCACCAACGGCCAACTGCTGGCGCGCAAACTGCCGCTGCTGGTGGACGCCGGGATTCGCCGGATCAACGTGTCCCTCGACACCCTGGACGCCGACGCCTTCCGCAGCATCGCTCGCGGTGGCGACCTGGCCACCGTGCTCGATGGCATGGACCAGGCGAGCGCCGCCGGAATCAAGATCAAGGTCAACATGGTGCCGCTGCGCGGCCAGAACCTCGACCAGGTGATGCCGCTGCTCGACTACTGCCTGGAGCGTGGCTACGAGTTGCGCTTTATCGAATTGATGCGCATGGGCCACCTGGCCAACGATTCCAACGCGTTCCTGCAGCAATTCGTCAGCCTTCAGCAATTGCTCAGCCTGATCGGCGAACAGTACGAATACCTGCAAGCCAACGCCCCGGTGGACGCCACTGCCGTGCGCTACGAAGTGCCCGGCAAAGGTTTCTTCGGTGTCATTGCCAACGAAAGCGTGCCGTTCTGCCGGACCTGTTCGCGTTTGCGCCTGTCGTCCACCGGCTGGCTGCATGGCTGTCTGTCGTCGAGCAACCGCCACTACGTCGGCGACCTGCTGGACAAACCCCGCCACCAGGCCCTGCCGGCCTTGCAGCGCTTGTTGGTCAAGGCCTTGGGTGACAAGCAGGAAGTGGCCTTCTCCGGCGGCGCCACCATCATGAAGATCATCGGCGGCTAGTCTCGCAAGCTGGCGCAAAATCTGCATCTCGTGCCCATTCGCCGGTTTTCCGTCACCGGCCTTTGGAGAATTAGGATGCGTAGTCTGGTTTTGGTGCTGGCGTCACTCGCGCTGGGTGGCTGCATGACCGTCAGTGATATGGCCGAAGGCACGCGCTATCAGATGAGCGATGCCGGGCTGCTGGACCACAGCGATACTCGCCGCGTCAATTCGGTCCGCATACAGCCGGACTCCTTCGTCTTCATCGCCCAGGGCGCCTTCACCCCGCCGGGCAGTGCTTATCCACGGCCTAACGTGGTGGCCGAGGAAGCCTTCAACGGATTTGTCGAATATTTCCCGATGGTCCGCCGCGCCCGCAAGCCGGAAGGCCTCGAGCAGGCGATGTCGGAAGCCCGCGCGGCGGGTGCGCATTACCTGCTGTACTGCCGCTTCGCCCAGGCGGATGACCGTATCGGCAACGCCGATGAATGGTCTGACCAGGAGGCGGTGGATCGCCTGGGCATCGACACCGGCACCATTCAGGTCATGTTGATCGAGACCAGCACCCAGTATTTGATTGATACTGTGCGGATTCATAGCCGTGGCGGTTTACTGACGTTCCACGACAACAAGCCTGATGACCTGATCGGCAAGCCCCTGGCGCACTACGCGCGCAGCCTGTTGGGCATGAGCGATCAGTAAGACACAAGGAGAGCAGCATGACCGATCCGGCCAAGGCCAATGACCTGTTGGCGCAATTGCCCAAGGGCAAGGGGCCCGCACCGGTGCATCTGTGGAACCCGGCGTTTTGCGGCGATATCGACATGCGCATCGCCCGCGACGGCACCTGGTTCTACATGGGCACGCCGATTGGCCGCAAGCCGATGGTCAAGCTGTTCTCCAATATCATCCGCCGCGATGGCGATGATTATTTCCTGATCACCCCGGTGGAAAAGGTCGGGATCAAGGTCGATGACGCGCCCTTCGTCGCCGTGACCCTGGAAGTCGAAGGGCAGGGCGAGAGCCAAGTCCTGCGCTTTACCACCAATGTCGATGAACAGGTCGAAGCCGGTATCGAACATCCGCTGCGGGTGATGATTGACCCGGAAACCCAGGAACCCTCGCCGTACCTGCGGGTGCGCACCAACCTCGAAGCCTTGGTCCATCGCAATGCGTTCTATCAGTTGGTGGAGTTGGCGGTGGCCCGTCCGATCAACGGTAAGAACTGGCTTGGCGTCTGGAGCGGCGGGGTATTTTTCCCCATCGGCCTGGAGCCCTGAGGCTGATTTCTCGCTCTCCCTGAAATAAATCGCTTGCTGTAGCCGGGCGCTTTCGGTTATCAATTTGTACATGATTAGACATGTCCGATTTGATAAGAAAAAACGCGTCGTCGACGAACTGATCCGCCGTATCGAGGGTGGAGTGATGGCTGACGGTGTCCTGCTGCCGGGCGAGCACCAACTGGCCGAAGAGTTTTCCGTCAGCCGCGGCACCCTGCGTGAAGCCCTGGCCGAACTCAAGCGCCGCAGCTACATCGCCACCCAAAGCGGTGTCGGCTCCATCGTCACCTTCGACGGCATGGTGCTCGACCAGCGCAGCGGCTGGGCCCAAGCCCTGGCCGACACCGGCGCGGTGGTGACCTCCGAAATCCTGCGCCTGGAAGCGGTCACCCGCCCGGACCTGCTCAGCCGTCACGGCAGCGACCAATTCATCGCCCTCGACCGCCGCCGTCGCGCTGCCGACGGCACGTTCGTGTCCCTGGAGCGCTCGCTGATGCCGGCCTCGGGTGGCCTCGAAAGCCTGCCGCAAGTCGGCCTGATCGATAATTCCCTGACCATCACCCTGGCGGCCTATGGCTATGTCGGCGCCACCGGCAATCAATGGATCGGTGCCGAGCCTCTGAACGAAGAAGACGCCCAGCTCCTGGGGCGCCCGGTGGGCACGGTGTTCCTCAAGGCCCTGCGCACCACCTACGACCGCCAGGACCGCTTCATGGAATCCGTCGAAAGCCTGCTCGACCCTCTGCATTTCCGCTTGCACCTTCAATTTGGAACACCGACATGACCGCCACCACCCGCGCCCTCGGCGCCTTCTACGGCCTGGCCCTGGGCGATGCGTTGGGCATGCCCACCCAGTCCCTGAGCCGCGAGCAGGTCAAGGCGCGTTTCGGCGCGATCACCGGCCTGGAAGATGCCGACGCCGATCAGCCGATCGCGCCGAACATGCCCAAGGGCTCGATCACCGATGACACCGAACAGGCCATCCTCGTCGGCCAGTTGCTGGTGGACGGGCAGGGCAGGATTGAACCCACCGAACTCGCCCAACGTTTGATCGACTGGGAAGCGGTGATGCGCGCCAAGGGTTCCCAGGATTTGCTGGGCCCCTCGACCAAACGGGCGATCGACATGATCCTGGCGGGCCATACCCCGGAAGAGTCCGGGCGCTACGGCACCACCAACGGCGCCGCCATGCGCATCACCCCGGTGGGCATCGCGGCGGACGTCAACGACCCGGCGCAGTTTATCCAGGCGGTGATCCAGGCGTGCCAGGTCACCCATAACACCAACCTGGGCATCTCCAGCGCGGCGGCGGTGGCGGCGGTGGTTTCCGCCGGGATCAACGGCGTCGATCTGGGCGAAGCGCTGAACATCGGCACGCAGATCGCCCAGCAGGCGGAAAACCACGGCCACTGGATTGCCGGCGGGCGCATCGCCACCCGCATCAGTTGGGCGCGCACCTTGAGTGTCGACAGCGGCGACAAGGCGCTGATTACCGACCTGCTTTACGAATTGATCGGCACCTCCGTGGCATCCCAGGAATCGGTGGTGGTGTCGTTTGCCCTCGCGCAGCAAGTCGCGGTGGGTGAAATGAACGCCATCGAAGCCCTGTGCATGGCCGCCAGCCTCGGCGGCGACACCGACACCATCGCGGCGATTCTCGGCGCGATGCTCGGTGCGTGCCTGGGGATGCAGTGCTGGCCTGAGGCGATGATCGAACAGGTCAAGCAGGTTAACCGCTTGGACCTGGAACCCTTGGTCCAAGGCCTGCTCGAGCTGCGCTGAGCACCGCAGATCGAAAAATGTGGGAGCTGGCTTGCCTGCGATAGCGGTCGATCAGTTGATGAATCATCGACTGACACCACGCTATCGCAGGCAAGCCAGCTCCCACATTGATCCAGTCGAGTCAGGAAGACCGGAACACAGATTCAACTTGCCAACCTGCCACAACCACAAAAAAACAGGCATCAGGAGCACCCCACCATGAGTACGTCCTCTTCCGGCCAAAGCGCCGGGCAATTGGAAACACGCGGCATCGAGCCGGTCCCGGAAGGCGAGTGCAACGGCCATCCGCTGCAACTGTTCTGGGTCTGGTTTGCGGCCAACATCAGCATCCTCGGCTTGCCCCTGGGCGCGACCCTCGTGGCGTTTCGCGGCCTGGCGATCTGGCAGGCGATCATCGTCGCAATCCTCGGCGCTGCCGGTTCGTTTGCGGTGGTGGGCATCATCTCCATCGCCGGCCGTCGTGGCCGTGCACCGAGCCTGACCCTGTCCCGGGCGATCTTTGGCGTACGCGGCAATATCGGCCCGACGCTGGTGTCGCTGATGTCGCGCCTCGGCTGGGAAACCGTCAACACCACTACGGCTGCGTTCGTGCTGTTGTCGTTGTGCTCGATCCTGTTCAATTCGCCGGTTGCCGCCAAAAGCGCTCCGGTACTGACCCTGCTGTTCATCGGCATCTTCGTGCTGCTGACCCTCGCCGTGTCGGGCCTGGGCCATGCCACCTTGCTGGTGATCCAGAAGTGGGCCACCTACGTGTTCGGCGCACTGAATATCCTGGTGGGCGGCTTCCTCTGCGCCACCATCGACTGGAGCGCGGTATTCAACGCCACGCCTGCGCCGTTGAGCGCGATGATCATCGGCGTCGGCACCATGGCCGCCGGTACGGGTATCGGCTGGGCCAACGCCGGTGCCGACATGTCGCGCTACCAGCACCGCAGCGTCAAGGCCGTGCGCCTGGTGGCCTCCGCGGCATTCGGTGCGGGGATTCCGCTGGTGCTGTTGATCACCCTCGGCGGTTTGCTGTCGGTGGGCAACAACGACCTGGCGTCGGCCACTGACCCGATCATCGCGATTCGCGACATGCTGCCGACCTGGATGGCGGTGCCGTACCTGATCACCGCGTTTGGCGGGCTGTTGCTGTCGAATAACCTGTCGGTGTACTCGGCGGGGCTCACCACCTTGACCCTCGGTTTGAAGGTCAAGCGCGTGCACGCGGTGATCGTCGACATCGTTGCGATCTTCGCCGGTTCGATCTACTTCATGCTGATCGCCGACAGCTTCTACGGCCCGTTCATCACCTTCATCTCGTTGCTGGCGGTACCGATCACCGCCTGGGTCGGGATCTTTGTCGTCGACCTGATTCATCGCCACTACTACAGCCCCAAAGACCTGCTGGACGTAACGCCAAGCAGCGCCTACTGGTACCGTGGCGGAGTTGAATGGCGTGCGTTCGGCGCCTGGGCGATTGCGATCGTGCTGGGCTTCAGCTTCACCACCATCGGCACCACGGCCGAGAACATCTGGTTCGCCGGTCCGCTGTCCGATTCGTGGCTGGGCCACAACGGCCTGGGCTGGATCGTCACCTTCCTGGTGGCCGGCGGGATTTATGCGGTACTGGGTGGCGCGGCTGATCGTCGCCCGGCTTTGGTAGAGAGCGCTAATGTCTAGATTGCTGCACAGCGGCCAGGTCATCGTTGACCTGGTCATGTCCCTCGACACATTGCCTGCCACCGGTGGCGATGTATTGGCCAACTCCGCCAGCTTCGAAGCCGGCGGTGGCTTCAACGTGATGGCCGCGGCCCGACGCAACGGCTTGCCGGTGGTCTACCTGGGCCGCCATGGCACCGGCCGCTTCGGCGACCTGGCACGTGCGGCAATGCAAGCCGAAGGCATTGAAATGGCCCTGGCCGCCAGCGACGACAAGGACACAGGCCTGTGTGTGTCCCTGACCGAAGCCACTACCGAGCGCACCTTCATTTCCCATATTGGCGCTGAGGGTGACTTGCTGGCGCAAGACCTGGCCAATGCGGTACCACGCGACGACGACTACGTGTACGTCAGTGGCTACAGCCTGCTGCTGGAAGGCAAGGCCCAGGCGTTGCTCGATTGGCTATTGGCATTGCCGCGCCAGATCACGGTGGTGTTCGATCCGGGCCCGCTGGTGAAGGCACCGGACTCGGCCTTGATGGTCGCCCTGTTGCCGCGTATCGATATCTGGACCAGCAACGGTCCGGAAGCGCTGGCCTTTACCGGCGCGAGCGATCTGGCGGGGGCATTGCTCAAGCTCAACGAGCACTTGCCCGCCGACACCTTGCTGGTGGTGCGCGATGGGCCGAATGGCTGCTGGATCAGCCGTAATGGCCAGGGCGAGCATGTGCCGGGATTCAAGGTCAAGGCGGTGGACAGCAACGGTGCCGGCGATGCTCACGCCGGGGTGTTTATCGCCGGCCTGGCCAATGGTTTGGCGCCAGCTGTCGCGGCACGTCGCGCGAACGCGGCGGCGGCCTTGGCGGTCACGCGCTGGGGGCCGGCCACCTCACCGGGCACGGCTGAAGTGGATGCGTTGTTGAGCGAGGGCTGATTCGGCAGAATAGTCGCCATTCAGCACGGAGCAGCGTCATGACTCAGAACATCTACGACACCGAGGTTTTCTTCGAGGGCTACAGCAAAATGGGCCGCTCGGTAGAAGGCCTCGCCGGCGCGCCGGAGTGGCCGGCGTTGCAATCCATGCTGCCGCCGATGCCAGGGTTGAAAGTGGTGGACCTGGGTTGCGGCTACGGCTGGTTCAGTCGCTGGGCGCAGGAGCAGGGCGCCGAACAGGTGCTGGGGCTGGATGTCTCGCAAAAGATGCTGGCGCGGGCAAAGGAGATGACGTCCTCTTCGGCCATCACCTACGCCATTGCCGATCTGGAAAAACTCGAGCTTCCGGATGCCACTTTCGACCTGGCCTATAGCTCATTGGCGTTCCATTACATCGTCGATCTTAAGGGCCTGTTCGCGCGTATCCATCAAGCGTTGGTCCCGGGCGGGCGGTTGGTATTTTCCATCGAGCATCCGATCTTCATGGCGCCCCGGCAGCCGGGCTGGCTGATTGATGAGCAAGGGCGCAAGAGCTGGCCGGTGGACAGCTACCAGTTGCAAGGACCACGGGTGACAAACTGGCTGGCGGAGGGTGTGATCAAGCAACATCGCACCGTGGGCACGTTGCTGACGCTGTTGATCCAGGCGGGGTTTACCCTGACTCATGTCGACGAGTGGGGCCCGAGCGAAGCGGACCTGAAGGCCCGTCCGGCACTGGCAGAAGAGCTTGAGCGCCCAATGATGCTACTGGTGGCCGCCCACCGCTGATTCCGTGGCTGCAA
>NZ_JACAPZ010000009.1:119568-241390 GCF_013385475.1 Pseudomonas sp. G5001 | reverse complement strand
GCCCGCTCCCACATTTTGTTCCGCGTTAACCGGCCTTTTTCAGCGCCTCAATCAACTCATCCTTGCGCATGGTCGAGCGCCCGGGAATGTCCTTGGCACGCGCTTCTCTCAGCAAGCTTTCCTTGGTCTGCGTACCCAGCGAAACCCGGCTGTTACGCGGATGCCCCTCACGACTGGCCGCAGCCCGCTTGGCCGACTCATGCCGGTCCTGGGACTTCTTCGCCGGCGCCTTGCGCTGGCCTGAACCGCCGGCCTTTTCGCCGCCGCCAGACTGCTTGTTGACGGTGGCCCAGGCCCGCGCCTCGGCTTCTTCTTTCGACAAGCCCTGGTGCTCATAACTCTCTTCGATATGGGCGGCCTTGCGCTTCTGTTCGGTGGTGTATTTGGCTTTGCTTCCACGAGGCATTGCGATACTCCTTCTGGCCCTCATACAAGATACAAGGGCCAGACCAGGCAAGGTGTGTTATTGGCTCGCTTCGCTTTCAAGCTTGCGAGCCGCTTCCACGCCGGACGCGGTGAGCTTGATCGGCAGGTTCAGCGAATGTTCACCGGCATCGTTGCAGGTCACATGGCCTTCCTTGATCCACCCGCGGTCCTGCAAGGTGGCCAAGGCGCTGGCCACCACTTTTTCACCTCGGTAGTTGTCCAGCACTTCTTTGCCCAACCCACTGGGATGAGCGTGGAGCAGACGGGTGAGGACTTCTTTTTCAAGGTTGTGATCGACGTTCATGCATACCTCTTCACTGGGAAATGGTTGGGTGTTCGTCTTTCTTGCGCATTAAGGCGCTGGCTGTTTTGGCGCGCCGGGGATGTTGGAGTCATCGCCTTTATTGATCGAGGGCGAAGTGGCACCTGGGCCCATTTTGCCGTTAGGCACCGCACCGCTGTTGCGATTGGTGTCGTCGCCCTGGGTGCGTGGGTCCCTGCTGTTGTCGATGATGGCGCCGCCGTTGGTGTCCAGGCCAGTGCCCATTGAGTCATTCGACTCCCGGGTGGCCGGGCTTGGCGGGCTGCCGACAGGGTCGGTCGGGCCGGTGCTGGAACCTGTGGTGGCGGCAAAGCTGCTCAGCGAAACAGCAGACAGCAAACCGGTGAGGGCGAGGGCGGCAAATTTGGAAGTCGTCATGATGGTGTCTCCATATGATTAATGTCCTTACCTGATATTGGTCCGCCCCCGTTTGTGATTCGTGCCTCGATACCGACGAACGGTCTTAGGTCGCTTGTAAGATTTTGTGTGACGAGATTCGGCGCCAGATCAACCGCGCCACCGTGATCAGCCAATTGAGCAGCGCCACCGCCAGTACGCTCATCAACAGGGTCGGCATGCCGTATTCGACGATGACCTTGCCCGCCAGCAGCGGGAAACCGAACACCCCGATAAAGTACGCCAGGCTGAACAGCAGCAACGCCTGGGAGGTGGTGCCGGCGGGTGCCTCGTTGGCGGCCAAACCATTGATCACCGAATACGTCAGGCCGTAACCGACGCCCAGGGTGACGGCTGCCAGCAGGTAGCTGTAGTTGCCGCTGACTCTGAACCCGAACAGGAAAATCGACACCAGCATCAACCCCGACAACACACACGCCGCCCAATACGGATCACGCTTGACCACGATGCCGGCGATCAGCAGGCGGCTGGTAATCGCCGCACTCATGAAGCCCAGGAAGAACAGCGAATAGTCCAGCCCGTGCAACGCCGCGTAGCTGGTCTGGAAACTCGACAGCCCGCCAAACACGCAACCGCCGAGGCCCACCATGATGATCGCGAACACCGCTTTCGATGACAGCACCTGGCGCGTGGCCGACCAGGAAATCTTCGCCACCGGCGCAGTGTGTTGACTGAGGGCGCGACCCAGCCGCCAGAAAATCAACACGCCCGCCAGGCTCGCCAGCGCCGCGATAAAAAATGCCGCCGTCAGCGAAACATCCAGCGCACTTGCCGCCCGTCCCAGCAACGGCCCGGAGCCGATCCCGGTCATCATGCTGCCCGACAGCAGGGCGAAATATTTGGCCCGCTGTGCCGGCTCCACCAGCATCGCGACGATGATCGGCCCCAGCGTATAGAACACGCCCCAGCCCAACCCCAACGACAAGCCAAAAAGCATCAAGCCCTCGCCGAATCCCGGTGTCAGCGCAAAGCCCAGGCACGCCACCACCAGCAATACGCCGAGCAGGGCGATCGACCTGGCAGCCCCCAGCAGGTCGGCCAGATGCCCGGAAACCAGCACCGCCACAAAGGTGCTGAGCATCGCCATGGAGATCACGCTGCCGGCGTCGTGTTCGTTGCCGCCGCGCGAATGGATCAGCAGCGACAGCAAGAATGTCGAGCCATAGGACAGGGAAAGCAAATAGCTGGCGAGGCAGAAGAGGGCGAACAGTTTTCCGCCAACCGCAGGTGAGGCGTGCATCGAAGAGCCTTGCGTCTGTTGGATTTATGCCCAACTTTTTACCATGCACGGCCCGAGGGTTTGTTCTGTGGTTAGCGGTGCTTGCGTTAGCCCGCAGCGGAGTATGGTGTGCCGATTTCTTCGATGAACAGGTCCATGAATCCCTTCAGCCGCTCATGGCGCGCCAGGGCCATGCGTTGCCCCGTCGGCGTCTGAAATCCGCCCGCCAGATGCAGCAGCTTGGTCTGGAAATGGTCGAGGCAAAAGCGCTTGTCGTTGTACTCGCGATGCTGCGCCGTTGGGTCAGCCGGGTCATACAGCCCGCTGCCCATGCGCCCGGCGATATAAAATGTGCGGGCCACGCCGATCATGCCCAGGGAGTCCAAACGGTCGGCATCCTGCATGATCTTTGCCTCGAGTGTCACCGGAATAAGGCCCGCCGAAAAGCTGTGGGTCTCGATGGCGTGGGTCACCGCTGCAATCTTCCCGGGCTGCCACGCCAGCCCCTGCAAAATCTCCCCGGCCTTGTCTGCCGCCAGTTTCGAAGCCTTGGACCGCAACGGCGAATTCTTCTCCACTGCCACGCAGTCGTGCAGCAACACGGCTGCCAGCAGTACCTCGGGATCGCCACCTTCCTCAGCCTGGATCAAGCGGACGTTGTGCCATACCCGCTGCAAATGGGACAGGTCGTGGGCGCCGTCTTCCGAAGGCTCAAGGGCGTGAGGCAATAACGTCGCGGCGAGGTCGGTCAAGGGCGTGAAGGGCATGGGGGTTCTCAAAGGTCGATGGCCTGCAGGTTAGCCGCGAATCAAATTGCACTGCAATCGGTCATTAAAGCGCCTTAGTATGTGTGCTCTCTTTCCCTGACAAGGCCTGCCCATGACCATCGAGATTCGCCCCGCCGTGCCCAGCGATGCTGCGCAGATCCTGACCTTCATCACCGAGCTTGCCGACTATGAAAAAGCCCGGCACGAAGTGATCGCCAGCGTGGTGGACATCGAGCGCAGCCTGTTCAGTGAAGGTGCCACCGCCCACGGCCTGATCTGCCTGCGCGACGGTTTGCCGATCGGCTTTGCGGTGTTCTTTTTCAGCTATTCCACGTGGCTGGGCAGCAACTGCCTGTACCTCGAAGACCTGTACATCAACCCCGAGCAACGCGGTGGCGGGGCGGGCAAGAAGTTGCTGCGCCACCTGGCGAAAATCGCCTGCGACAACGGCTGCGGGCGTTTCGAGTGGAGCGTGCTGGACTGGAACGAGCCGGCCATCGCGTTCTACAAATCCATCGGTGCCCAGCCCCAGGAAGAGTGGGTACGCTACCGCATGGAAGGCGACGCCCTCAGGGATTTCGCACAGGGTTAAGTGTGCATAAAGGACCGGCTTTTAAAGCCGGTTTTTTTATATATTTGCTCACTATATGGGATGATAATTTATATATTGAGATGTTCCGGTTTCTGGGTTTATAGTCTTGCGCATCAGCACTCACTACCAAAAACAAAACAGGTGAAGCGATGCAGGCACAACCGTTGTCGTTACCTCCGGTGCCCGAGCCGACTTACGGCGAGCGACTGAAGAACAAAGTCGTGGTCATCACCGGTGCCGCCCAAGGCATTGGCGAGGCTATCGTCGCCTGCTTCCAGGCTCAGCAGGCGCGCCTGGTGATCGGTGATATCCAGGGCGAGAAGGTCGAGCAGGTCGCCGCCCACTGGCGCGAACACGGCGCCGAGATCTACGCACAACCTGTCGACATCACTTCCAAGGATCAATGGCGCGCCCTGGTGGACGTCGCTATCGAACGCTTTGGCCGCGTCGATGTGCTGGTCAATTGCGCCGGCGTCAACGTGTTCCGCGACCCGCTGGAAATGACCGACGAAGACTGGCGCCGCTGCTTCGCCATCGACCTCGACGGCGCCTGGTACGGCTGCCGTACCGTGTTGCCGCACATGATCGAGCAAGGCATCGGCAACATCATCAACATCGCCTCCACCCATTCCAGCCACATCATTCCCGGCTGCTTCCCGTACCCGGTGGCCAAGCACGGCCTGCTCGGGCTGACCCGCGCCCTGGGCATCGAATACGCGCCCAAGGGCATCCGCGTAAATGCCATCGCGCCGGGCTATATCGAAACCCAGCTCAACGTCGATTACTGGAACGGCTTTGCCGACCCGCACGCCGAGCGCCAGCGTGCCTTCGACCTGCACCCGCCCAAGCGCATCGGCCAGCCGATTGAAGTGGCGATGACGGCACTGTTTCTTGCGACCGATGAGGCGCCCTTTATCAATGCCACCTGCCTGATGATCGATGGTGGGCGGTCGGTGATGTACCACGATTAAAACTTTTCCAAATAACAAGAAGAGGTGGTTCATGCTCAAGAAAACACTAGGCACCCTTGCCCTCACGATGGCGCTCAGCGGCCTGGCCTCTGCCGAAGAAGTAAAGATCGGCTTCCTGGTCAAGCAGGCGGAAGAGCCCTGGTTCCAGACCGAATGGGCCTTCGCTGAAAAAGCCGGCAAGGACCATGGTTTCACCGTGATCAAGATCGCCGTGCCCGACGGCGAGAAAACCCTGTCCGCCATCGATACCCTGGCCGCCAACGGCGCCAAGGGTTTCGTGATCTGCCCGCCGGACGTGTCCCTGGGCCCTGCGATCATGGCCAAGGCCAAGCTGAATAACCTCAAAGTGCTGGCGGTAGACGACCGCTTCGTCGACGCCAAGGGCAAGCCCATGGAAGACGTGCCTTACGTCGGCCTGGACGCCTACAAGATCGGCCAGAAACAAGGCGAAGCCATGGCCACCGAAGCCAAGCATCGCAACTGGGACTGGAAGGACACCTACGCCGTCATCAATACCTTCGACGAGCTGGAAACCGGCAAGAAGCGCACCGACGGTTCGGTAGAAGGCCTCAAGGCCGCCGGCCTGCCGGTTGACCATATCCTGTTCACCGCGCAGAAAACCCTCGACGTGCCGGGCGCCATGGACTCCACCAACTCGGCCCTGGTGAAACTGCCCAGCGGCGCGAAAAACCTGCTGATTGGCGGCATGAACGACAGCACCGTACTGGGCGGCGTACGCGCCACCGAAAGCGCCGGCTTCAAGGCCACAAACGTGATTGGCGTGGGCATCAACGGCACCGACGCCATCGAAGAACTGAAGAAATCCGACACCGGTTTCTACGGCTCGATGCTGCTCAGCCCCGATGCGTCCGGCTATAAAACTGCGACCTCGATGTTCGAGTGGGTGACCAAAGGCACTGAGCCTGCCAAGTTCACCGCACTGGATAACGTGACCCTGATCACCCGCGCCAACTTCAAGGAAGAGTTGAGCAAGATCGGTCTGTGGAAATGAACAGCGCCGCTGCAGAGAGCCTGCGCTTCAACGGCATCGGCAAGGAGTTTCCCGGGGTGAAGGCCCTGGCGCAGATCAGCTTCGAAGCGCGGCCCCATTCGGTGCATGCGCTGATGGGCGAGAACGGCGCGGGCAAGTCGACCTTGCTGAAAATCCTCGGCGGTTTTTATCCGCCCAACAGCGGCAGCTTGCAGTTGGGCGAACGCAGCGTGAGTTTCAAGTCGGCGGCCGACAGCATCGCCAGCGGCATCGCAGTGATTCACCAGGAGCTGCAACTGGTGCCGGAAATGACCGTCGCCGAGAACCTGCTGCTGGGGCATATGCCGTCGCGCTTTGGCGTGGTCAATCGCGGGGCGATGGTGCGCAAGGCACGGGAACTGCTCAAGGGCCTGGCGGATGAAATCGATCCGAACATGCGCCTGGGCAGCCTGTCCCTCGGCCAGCGGCAACTGGTGGAAATCGCCAAGGCCATGTCGCGCAACGCCCATGTGATTGCGTTCGACGAACCCACCAGCAGCCTCTCGGCCCGTGAGATCGAGCGGCTGATGGTGATCATCGCCCGACTGCGGGATGAAGGCCGGGTGATCCTCTACGTGTCGCACCGCATGGAAGAAGTGTTCCGTATCTGCGATGCGGTGACGGTGTTCAAGGACGGGCGCTTCGTGCGCACGTTCGAGGACATGACGCAGTTGAACGTCGACCAACTGGTCAACTGCATGGTCGGGCGCGATATCCAGGATATCTACGACTACCGGCCGCGCGAGCACTGCGGTGAAGCGCTGCGAGTCGAAGGTTTGCTCGGGCCGGGGTTGCAGGAACCGGTGAGCCTGCAGGTGAACAAGGGCGAGATTCTCGGGCTGTTCGGCCTGGTGGGGGCCGGGCGCACAGAGTTGTTGCGCCTGCTCGCCGGGCTGTCCCGCAGCACCCAGGGGACTCTGGTGCTGCATGGCCAGGCGCAGACGTTCAAGACACCACGGGATGCGATTGCGGCGGGGGTGTTGCTCTGCCCCGAGGACCGCAAGAAGGAAGGCATCGTGCCCCGCGCGAGTGTTGCGGAGAACATCAATATCAGTGCGCGGCGTGACCATGCGCGCTTCGGCTGGCTGATCCAGGGCGGCTGGGAACGCACCAACGCCCAGCGGCAGATCAGCGCGCTGAACGTGCGCACGCCGTCGGCGGACCAGCCGATTCTGTTCCTGTCGGGCGGCAATCAGCAGAAGGCGATTCTCGGCCGCTGGTTGTCGATGCCGATGAAAGTGTTGCTGCTGGACGAGCCGACCCGCGGCATCGATATCGGTGCCAAGTCGGAGATCTACCAGATCATTCATAACCTGGCGGCCAGTGGCATCGCGGTGATCGTGGTGTCCAGCGACCTGATGGAAGTGATGGGCATCTCCGACCGCATCCTGGTGATGAGCGAAGGCGCCCTGACCGGCGAATTGACCCGCGATCAAGCGGACGAAGCACGGCTGCTGCAACTGGCTCTTCCGCGTACGCGGGACTGAAGAATACGAGGTGGGTATGTCACAGGTAAAAACTGCAAGAAGCTTCTGGCCGGGGTTCAACCAGCGCAAGTTTCTCGATGATTGGGTCATGCTGCTGGCGGCCTTGAGCATCTTTGTGCTCAGCGCCATCTTCATCGACAACTTCCTCTCGCCGCTGAACATGCGTGGCCTGGGGCTGGCGATTTCCACTGTGGGGATTGCGGCCTGCACCATGCTGTTTTGCCTGGCGTCGGGGCACTTCGACTTGTCGGTGGGTTCGGTGATCGCCTGTTCGGGCGTGGTGGCGGGGATCGTGATTCGCGACACCGACAGCGTGTTCTTCGGCGTGTCGGCGGCGTTGGCCATGGGCCTGGTGGTGGGACTGATCAACGGCATCGTGATCGCCAAGCTGCGGATCAACGCGTTGATCACGACGCTGGCGACGATGCAGATCGTGCGTGGGCTGGCGTATATCTTTTCCAACGGCAAGGCGGTCGGCGTGATGGACGAAAACTTCTTCGTCTTTGGTAACGGCCAGCTATTTGGCGTGCCGGTGCCAATCGTCATCACCGTGCTGTGCTTTGTGTTTTTTGGCTGGTTGCTGAACTACACCACCTACGGGCGCAACACCATGGCCATCGGCGGCAACCAGGAAGCGGCGCTGTTGGCCGGGGTGAATGTCGATCGCACCAAGATCATCATCTTTGCCGTGCACGGCGTGATCGGCGCGTTGGCCGGGGTGATCCTGGCGTCGCGGATGACCTCGGGGCAACCGATGATTGGCCAGGGGTTCGAGCTGACGGTGATCTCGGCGTGCGTGCTGGGCGGGGTGTCGCTGAGCGGCGGGATCGGGATGATCCGGCATGTGATTGCCGGGGTGCTGATTCTGGCGATCATCGAAAACGCGATGAACCTGAAGAACATCGACACCTTCTACCAATACGTGATTCGCGGCTCGATCCTGTTGCTGGCGGTGATTATCGACCGCATGAAACAGCGATAAAAAGGGCGCCACACGACCAATGTGGGAGCGGGCTTGCTCGCGAAAACGGTGTGTCAGTAAGCGTATGCATTAACTGGAAAACCGCATTCGCGAGCAAGCCCGCTCCCACATTTTGATCTCCTCTGTTTTGCTGGTCCGCATTTGCCATAATGCTCGCCGTTTTCGTACTTCCCAATAGGCCCGATATGCAGGAAAACGCCCAAACTCCCGTCAAAGAAGCCGCGCCCACCGGCACTCAAACCCTGCTTCGTGGCCTGGGCGTGGTGCAGGCAGTGGCGGCCGGTGCGCGGGATCTGAAGGAAATCGCCAAGCGCATCGGCACCACCCGCAGCACCACTCACCGCCTGGCCAGTTGCCTGGTGGAAGAACGCTACCTGCGCGTAGTGCCGCAAGTCGGTTATCTGCTGGGCCCCAAATTGATCGAGCTGGGTTTCCAGGCCCGTGAAGAACTGCCTTTGGTCAGCCTGGCAGTGCCGTATCTGGACGAGTTGTCGGCGTTGACCGGCGATACCATCCACCTGGCTATCCGCGAATACGACGACGTGCTGTACCTGCACAAGAACCCTGGCCGCAACGGCCCGGAAATGCGCTCGCGCGTCGGCCATCGCATGCCGCTGGCGCGCACCGGGATCGGCAAGGCGTTGTTGCTGGATGACAGCGTGGAAGAGTGGCAGCGCCTGTATCAGGTCAGCTTGCCGACGGGCGGGAAGAATCTGCAGTGGCCGCAGCACCCCGAGCAATCCTGGGCGCAGTTTGAACAGCGCATGCAGGAATACGTGGCGGGCGGTTATGCGTTCGACCTGGAAGACAACGAACCGTCGATCCGTTGTGTTGCTGCACCGGTGCGCGATGCCAGCCGGCGAATCGTCGCCGGCATCAGCATCGCCAGTACCGTGCCCTACATGCCGCTGGAGAAAATGGCCGAGCTGATCCCTGTGATCAAACAGGTCGCAGCACGGCTGTCAGCGGAGTTGGGCGCGAAGGCCTGATCAGGCCGTGATCGTTCCCATGCTCCGCGTGGGAATGCCGCTTCGGACGCTCCGCGTCCAGCACTTGAGCCCTGCGCAACGGTGACGCGGAGCGTCACAGCATGCGTTCCCACGCAGAGCGTGGGAACGATCTTGGTCAGGCCTTCAGGGTCGCCATGTCGATCACGAAGCGGTACTTCACATCACCGGCAATCATGCGGGTGTAGGCTTCGTTGATCTGGCGGATGTCGAGCATCTCGATGTCGCAAGTGATGCCGTGCTCGGCGCAGAAATCCAGGACTTCCTGGGTTTCGGCAATCCCACCGATCAACGAACCGGCCAGCACTTTGCGGCCCAGCACCAGCTTGGCAGCGTTGACGGGCGGGTCGACCGGCTCGATCAAACCTACCAGGATGTGCACGCCGTCAAAGCGCAGTACGTCGAGGTAGGGATTCAAGTCGTGCTGCACCGGGATGGTGTCCAGCAGGAAGTCGAAATGCCCGGCAGCGGCTTTCATCTGGGCTTCGTCGGTGGACACGATCACGTGGTCGGCGCCCTGGCGACGGCCTTCTTCAGCCTTGCTCGCGGAGCGGGTGAACAGCGTCACTTCCGCGCCCATGGCCTTGGCGAACTTGATGCCCATATGGCCCAAACCGCCCATGCCCAGAACGCCAACCTTGTCGCCAGCCTTCACGCCGTAATGCTTGAGCGGCGAGTAAGTGGTGATGCCGGCGCAGAGGATCGGCGCGGCGCTGGCCAGGTCGAGCTTGGCCGGGATCTTCACCACGAAGTGCTCGCTGACCACGATGCTGTCGGAGTAGCCGCCCATGGTGTTGCTGCCGTCGACCCGGTCCGGGGTGGCGTAGGTCATGGTCGGGCCTTCGAGGCAGTATTGCTCGAGGTCCGCGTGGCAGGCGTCGCAGTGACGGCAGGAGTCGACCATGCAGCCAACACCCACCAGGTCGCCGACTTTGTGCGCGGTGACGCTGGCGCCGACGGCGGTGACTTTACCGACGATCTCGTGGCCCGGCATCAGCGGGTACACGGCGATGCCCCATTCGTTGCGTGCCTGGTGGATGTCGGAGTGGCAGACGCCGCAGTAGAGAATTTCGATCGCCACGTCATCGGCGCGCGGGCTGCGGCGTTCGAAGGACATGGGGGCGAGGGGAGTGGTGGCCGATTGAGCGGCATAACCGATGGCGGTGTACATGGAGAAACCTCGCAGGTGCAGTAACAGGTGAGGTGGCGCATTCTCCGCGCCGTGCCTGGGTGCGGCCATGGCGATTGCTCCGAGTCTCATGCCTATTCGTCCGGGAGTGCCCCTGGATTGGATCGTTGTGGCGCCAGACCTGCGATGATGGTCTCATCCCCTTTTTCGCGAAGTTTTTGCCATGTTGTTGACCCGCCATGTCGATGCCAATGCCGCGTTGGTTGCCTTGATCGAACCCCTGACACCCCGTGATGGGTTCTCGCCCACGAACCTGCCGGGCGTGCAGGTATTGCGTGCCAGTTGCGATGTGGCGCGCGGCCCGCAGATTTATGAACCGAGCCTGATGATCGTCGCCCAGGGCAGCAAGGTCGCGTACCTGGGCCCGCGTACTCTGGAGTACGGCGCGGGGCATTACCTGATCCAGGCGATGCCGGTGCCGTTCGAATGCGAGACTTTTGCCATGCCGAATGCACCGCTGTTGGGGGTGACGGTGGGCATTGATCGGGTGGTACTGGGTGAGTTGGTGATGGCGATGGGGATCCAGAGCGGGCCACCGCCGGCGGCGCAGACGTTGGAGTCGATGAGTTCGGTGGTGCTGGACGACGCCATGCGCGGCTGCGTCGAACGCCTGTTGCAGTGCCTGCACGATCCGCTGGAGAGCCGGATCATGGGTCCGGCGCGGGTGCGGGAATTATTGTTCACCGCATTGCGCGGGCCACAGGCGGATGTGTTGCGGGCGTTGGTGGAGCAGCAGGGGCAGTTTTCGCGGGTGGCGACTTCGTTGAATCACCTGCATGCCCATTACGCCGAGCCGCTGAATATCGAGACATTGGCAGGTTATGCGCACATGAGCGCGTCGACCTTCCACGAACACTTCAAGCGCTGCACGCTGTTGTCGCCGGTGCAGTACCTCAAGCGTCTGCGGCTGCTCAAGGCGCAGCAGTTGCTGCTGGTGGAAGGCATGGGCGTGGCGCAGGCGGCCCACAGTGTGGGGTATCAGAGCACGTCGCAGTTCAGTCGGGAGTACAAGCGCTACTTCGAGCGCAGTCCCGGGGATGAGCGGGCGGCATAACTCTCCCGGGCACAATTCGGTCAAAAATGTGGGAGCGGGCTTGCTCGCGAAAGCGGTGGTTCAGCCAAAACATCTGTGACTGATACACCGCTTTCGCGAGCAAGCCCGCTCCCACATTTGACCGAGTCGATGGGTCTTTTTCCGGGCTACAAAAAAGGCCCCCATTTGGGAGCCTTCTGTTCAAGCAGCGGATTTACATATTCGGGTAAGTCGGCCCACCCGCACCTTCCGGCGTCACCCACGTAATGTTCTGCGAAGGGTCCTTGATGTCACAGGTCTTGCAGTGCACGCAGTTCTGGGCGTTGATCTGGAAGCGCTTCTCGCCGTCTTCCTTGGTGATCACTTCATACACGCCAGCCGGGCAGTAGCGCTGCGCCGGTTCATCGTAGAGCGGCAGGTTGGTGCCGATCGGGATGCTCGGGTCTTTCAGCTTCAGGTGGCACGGTTGTTCTTCTTCGTGGTTGGTACCGGAGATGAACACCGAACTCAGCTTGTCGAAGCTCAGCTTGCCGTCGGGTTTCGGGTAGTCGATTTTCTTGCTGTCCTTGGCCAACTTGAGGCAGGCGTAGTCCGGCTTGGTATCGTGCAGGGTAAACGGCATTTTGCCGCCGAGGATGTTCTGGTCGAACCAGTTGAAGCCGGCACCAATGATCGGGCCGAACTTGTGCATCGCCGGGCCGAAGTTGCGGCTGGCGAACAGTTCTTCGTGGAGCCAGCTGTTCTTGAAGCTGTCGACGTAAGCGGTCAGTTCGTCACCGCCTTCGGATTCGGCGAACAGGCGGTCTGCCACGGCGTCAGCGGCGAGCATGCCGGACTTCATCGCGGTGTGGCTGCCCTTGATCTTGGCGAAGTTCAGGGTGCCCAGGTCGCAGCCGATCAGCGCGCCGCCCTTGAACACCATTTTCGGCAGCGAGTTCAGGCCGCCTTTGCAGATGGCACGGGCGCCGTAGCTGATGCGCTTGCCGCCTTCCAGGTACTGGGCCAGCACCGGGTGATGCTTGAGGCGCTGGAATTCGTCGAACGGCGACAGGAAGGTGTTGCTGTAGGACAGGTCGACGATCAGGCCGACGACCACCTGGTTGTTTTCCAGGTGATAGAGGAACGAACCGCCGGTGTTCTCGGCGCTCATGATGTCCAGCGGCCAGCCGGCGGTGTGCACCACCAGGCCTGGCTGGTGTTTGGCCGGGTCGATTTCCCAGATTTCCTTCAGGCCGATGCCGTAGTGCTGGGCGTCGGCGTCGCTGTCCAGTTTGAAGCGCTGGATCAGTTGCTTGCCGATGTGGCCACGGCAACCCTCGGCGAACAGCGTGTACTTGCCACGCAGTTCCATGCCCGGGGTGTAGACGCCTTCTTTCGGGTTGCCTTCACGGTCGACGCCCAGGTCACCGGTGATGATCCCGCGCACCACGCCGTTTTCGTCGAACAGCGCTTCCTGGGCGGCGAAGCCCGGGTACACTTCCACACCCAGGTTTTCGGCCTGCTGGGCGAGCCAGCGGCACAGGTTGCCCAGGGAAATAATGTAGTTGCCTTCGTTGTGCATGGTCTTGGGCACAAAGAAGTCAGGCACCTTGGTGGAAGCTTCGCTGGAGCGCAGTACATAGATGTCATCACGCACAACAGGGGTGTTGAGCGGTGCACCGAGTTCTTTCCAGTCCGGGAACAGTTCGTTCAGGGCACGGGGTTCAAACACGGCACCGGACAGGATATGAGCGCCGACTTCGGAGCCTTTTTCGACCACGCAGACGCTGATTTCCTTACCGGCTTCGGCGGCCTTCTGCTTCAATCGGCAGGCGGCAGACAGGCCTGCCGGGCCAGCGCCGACGATGACCACGTCGAATTCCATGTATTCGCGTTCCACAGGCTATCTCCTACTCAAGGCTCAACGGCTTTTTTTTCTAATGGGTGGAGGTTCGGTAATCCGTCCCACAATGCCTGCATCAATCTCATGCAAGGGGCAGGGGACGACCCACCTTTCTCTCTAGGTGGCGCATTATATCTACACCACTCTCAGCGTCCAATACAAACGTTTGTTTGAATTGCCCGCAAGCTAGGTAAATCAAAGCAACGCGGCTTATAACTGACCATTTTGGCGTATTGACCGGAATAGGCGTTCCGGTCAATATACGGTCGGTTTTGCGCATCCCGTAGGCAGACTGTGGGTTTCAAGGCCACCTCGAAAGACAGGCTGAAGGCAAATAAGGGTGACGCGCGAGCCACGATGGCGCGCAGTTTACACGCCACGATAATGAATGACCTCTCAGTCACCGCTGACGAACGGTCATCACTCCCGTGAGCAAGGTCCCCCGCCGACGATTGCCGGTGTTTTTGGAGGTGCCCTTGTGTGCCGATGAGCATCAAACCGCCAGGTTCGCCTAGGCGACTTTCTTTTCACCGGAGAGTAACGAGGAATCCATGAAGGTTCTTGTAGCTGTCAAACGCGTTGTCGATTACAACGTGAAAGTTCGCGTCAAGGCGGACAATTCCGGCGTCGACCTCGCTAACGTCAAGATGTCGATGAACCCTTTCTGCGAAATCGCCGTGGAAGAAGCCGTACGCCTGAAAGAGAAAGGCGTTGCGACTGAAATCGTCGTCGTTTCCATCGGTCCGACCACTGCTCAAGAGCAGCTGCGTACCGCCCTGGCGCTGGGTGCCGATCGCGCCATCCTCGTCGAATCCGCTGAAGAGCTGACTTCCCTGGCCGTTGCCAAGTTGTTGAAAGCCGTTGTCGACAAGGAACAGCCATCGCTGGTGATCCTCGGCAAACAAGCCATCGACAGCGACAACAACCAGACTGGCCAGATGCTGGCTGCACTGACCGGTTACGGCCAGGGCACCTTCGCCTCGAAAGTCGAAGTGAGCGGCGACAAGGTTGCCGTGACCCGCGAAATCGACGGCGGCGCGCAGACAGTTTCCCTGAAACTGCCGGCCATCGTCACCACCGACCTGCGTTTGAACGAGCCGCGCTACGCGTCCCTGCCAAACATCATGAAAGCCAAGAAGAAGCCTCTCGAAGTGCTGACTCCGGATGCTTTGGGCGTTTCCACCGCCTCCACCAACAAGACCGTAAAAGTCGAAGCGCCGGCTGCACGCAGCGCGGGCATCAAGGTCAAGTCGGTGGCTGAACTGGTCGAGAAACTGAAAAACGAAGCGAAGGTAATCTAACCATGACTATCTTGGTAATCGCAGAACACGACAACAAGGTCGTGGCCCCGGCCACCCTGAACACTGTCGCCGCCGCCGCCAAAATCGGTGGTGATATCCACGTGCTGGTCGCCGGCCAAAACGTTGGCGCCGTGGCTGAAGCCGCTGCCAAAATCGCTGGCGTGAGCAAAGTACTGGTTGCCGATAACGCAGCCTACGCTCACCAATTGCCGGAAAACGTTGCGCCGCTGGTTGCAGAGCTGGGCGCTGGCTACAGCCACATCCTGGCTGCCGCCACCTCCAATGGCAAAAACATCCTGCCGCGCGTTGCTGCGCAACTGGACGTTGACCAGATCTCCGAGATCGTTTCGGTAGAAAGCGCCGACACCTTCAAGCGTCCGATCTATGCCGGTAACGCCATCGCTACCGTGCAGTCCACTGCGTCGGTAAAAGTCATCACCGTGCGTGCCACCGGTTTCGACCCGGTGGCTGCTGAAGGTGGTTCGGCTGCGGTTGAAGCTGTGGCTGCTGCCCACGACGCTGGCACTTCCAGCTTCGTTGGCGAAGAGCTGGCCAAGTCCGATCGTCCGGAGCTGACCGCTGCCAAGATCGTCGTTTCCGGCGGCCGCGGCATGCAGAACGGCGACAACTTCAAGCACCTGTACGCCCTGGCCGACAAGCTGGGCGCTGCGGTCGGCGCTTCCCGCGCTGCCGTCGACGCAGGTTTTGTACCGAACGACATGCAGGTCGGCCAGACCGGCAAGATCGTTGCGCCACAGCTGTACATCGCCGTCGGTATCTCCGGCGCGATCCAGCACTTGGCCGGTATGAAAGACTCCAAGGTGATCGTTGCGATCAACAAGGACGAAGAAGCACCGATCTTCCAGGTGGCTGATTACGGCCTGGTGGCGGACTTGTTCGAAGCCGTACCCGAGTTGGAGAAGCTGGTCTAATCCAGCCGCTTCACTTATAAAGAGCCCGGTCTTTTGACCGGGCTTTTTTTTGCCCGGTAATTTTTCAACTGGAGAACCCTGCCATGGAATTGCGTCCCTGGACTGTACTGCTGGCCCTGTCACTGCTGCCGACGGTGTCGCTGGCGGCGGGCAAATGTGATCGCCTGGTGATCACCGGCAGCCCGGACGCCCCGCCTTATCTGTGGCGTGATCCCCAGGACCCCACGCACTTGATCGGCGCCACCGCCGACATGCTGCAGCAAGTGGCCAAGGACCTCGGGGTGAAAATCGACCTGCTGTACGGCGGCAAACGTTCCCTGGCGCTGGAAGAAGTGCGCAGCGGGCGCATGGACATCCTCGCCGACGCGCCATTGACCCTCGACGCCCTGGACTCCCTCGACTACATCCACCCGGCATTGGTGCAAACCGATTATCTGGTCTGGACCCGCAAGGATTCCTCCCTGGCCTACAGCCAGGCCAGCGACCTGCAGGGCCACAAGGGCGCGGTGTCGGAAAGGGCGCGCCTGAGCCGCGACTTTGAAACCTTCGCCGGTGAGCAACTGACCCTGCAGCGCCTGCCCAGCCTGACCCCGGCGTTCCAGAAACTGCTATTGGGAGAAGTGGACTACGTGCTCGCCGGACGTTATTCCGGCATGGCCATGGCCCAGACGTTGGGCATGAGCAACGACCTGGTGGCGCGGGAAATCCCCATCGACCAGCCGGGCCTGTACCTGGCCATTTCCCACAACTCCGCCTGCAACGATCCGTGGTTGCGCGGACAGCTCGCCAAAAAGATGACAGAATTGCCCGCGTCCGGTCTGGCGGAAACCGCGCTGCAGAGCAATCTTGAGCGCTGGAAAGCGCAGTTGCAGCAACCCGTCGGCACCCCAACAAAGTAGGGATTTTCAGTGACTATTCGACCTCTTTTCGCGGCCCTCGCCGTTGTAGCTCTGGCGGGATGTGCAGCCGATCCTGCGCCGAATGAACAGATGCGCCTGACCCAGCAAGCCCTGGAACAAGCCAGCGCCGTGGGCGCCGTTGCCAGCGATTCGCCCGAGCTGAAGCTGGCGGAAGACAAGTTCACCCAGGCCCGTGCCGACATGGCCGATGAATCCTACAAGGACGCCCGCATGCAGGCTGAAGAAGCCGAGCTGGACGCCCGCCTGGCGGAAGCGCGGGTGCTGACCCGCAAAAGCCAGGAGCAACTGAACGTGCTCAACACCCGTATCACCCGCCTGCGCAAGCAGTTGCAGTTGGGAGACGCCCAATGAGCCCGTTGATGTGTGGGTTGAGCTGTGTGGTGTTGCTGGGCAGTGCGCTGGGTGGTTGTGCGACCCATCCCGACAGTAACCTCGCCTTGCAACAGGCCAGCACTGACTTCCAGAAGGTCAAGGAAGATACGAATGTGCTGCGTATCGCACCCAAGGACGTGATTCGCGCCGGTGAGTCCCTGGCCCGTGCCGACCGTTTCTCCAGCTTCTGGGGCAGCGGCGCCGATGTGGCGCATTACGCCTACCTGAGCCAGCGCTACAGCGCGATTGCCCGGGAACACACCGAGCAGGCACTCAATCAGGAGCGTGGGGTCAAGCTGGAGCTGGAACGCCAGCGCCTGCAACTGGCCCTGCGTGAAGCCAAGCTCTCCAGCGTTCAGCAACAGGGCAAATGGATTGAGGCGCAGATATCCAGCCTGACCACCGTCCAGCCTGATCGCGGGCTGGTGATGACCCTGGGTGACGTGCTGTTCGATACGGGTGATGCAGAGCTGCAAAACTCGGCCAACCGCACCGTGCTCAAAGTGGTGCAGTTCCTGCAGCTGAACCCCAAGCGCGTGGTGCGCATCGAGGGTTACACCGACAATACCGGCGGCGAACAGGAAAATATCAAACTGTCCCGGGACCGCGCTCAAGCGGTTGCGGATGTACTGAGCGACCTGGGGATCGACGAAAAACGCATTCAGGTCGAAGGCTACGGCGATCAGTATCCGGTCGAAGCCAACGCGTCTGAGCGGGGCAGGGCGCAGAACCGTCGGGTAGAAATTGTGTTCTCCGACGAGAAAGGCCAGCTGGGCGCTGCTCGCTGAACCTGTTGTTCAAGATGGAGGGGTGATTCCTGTAGGAGCTGTCGAGCCCCAGCGAGGCTGCGACAGGATCGCCTCGGTGCACCTGCGAGACCGCAGCGCCTGCATCGCAGCCTCGCTGAAGCTCGACAGCTCCCACATAAGCCCGATCAATGATCGGGTTTTTTATGCCCGCGATTCAGTTCGCAACCCTTACAGTTTTTTCTATCACTGCCGCCCGCGCTCGACTATTGTGGCAACTGTCCCCGTACACTTCTAAACTGTGCCGGTATGTTTCACACAAAAATAAAATACCCGTGAAATCGAGTGCTGCGTCATGACCAATCTGTTGCTCTACCAACGTATCGCCCAGCAGCTGGCTGAGGATATCCGCCGCGGTGTCTATCAACCGGGCGAGCGCGTGCCTTCGGTACGCAAAATGAGCTCCCAGCTCAACGTCAGCCACGCCACCGTGTTGCAGGCCTACGCGAACCTGGAAGACCAGGGTTTGATTCGCGCGCGGCCGCAGTCCGGGTATTACGTGCACCAGACGCCGGCGCTTACTGCGCCCACGCCGGACATCGCCCGGGTCGAGCGTCCAGGGTTGGTCACCCGCAGCAGCATCATTCAACAGGTGTTGGTGGAGTCCCGTCGCGAAGGCGTGTTCCCGCTGGGCGCCGCCGTGCCGAGTGTCGACTACCTGCCCGTGCGCGCGCTGCATCAGCAACTGGCCAAGGTCACGCGTTTCCAGAGCCCGCGGGCGTTCAGCTACATGTTCAGCCCGGGTTTCGAGCCGCTGCGGCGCCAGGTGGCGATCCGTATGCGCGATGCCGGGGTGGTGGTCGACCCCTCCGAAGTGGTGATCACCCATGGGTGTGTCGATGCATTGCAGATGTCGCTGCGGGTGCTCACCCGTCCCGGCGACCTGATCGCCGCCGAATCACCGACCTATTACGGCTTGCTGCAACTGGCCGATCTGCTGGGCCTGAAGGTCATCGAAATCCCCAGCGACCCGGCCACCGGCATGAGCCTGGAAGCCCTGCAACTGGCAGCCAACCAATGGTCGATCAAGGCCCTGGTGCTGACCACGCGCCTGAGCAATCCCCTGGGCGGCACCATGCCCGAAGAGCGGCAGAAACAGTTGCTGCGCCTGGCCTCGGATTTCGATATCCAGGTGGTCGAGGACGATATCTATGGCGAACTGATGTTCGAACTGGGCCGCACCAAGGCCCTGAAAGCCTACGACCGTCTGGACCGGGTCATCTATTGCTCGAGTTTCTCCAAGACCCTGTCACCGGGCATTCGCATTGGCTGGATGATTGCCGGCAAGTACCAGCAGGAAATCCAGCGCCTGCAAATGTTCAGCACCCATTCGGCCTGCAGCGTGACCCAGATGGGCACGGCGGCGTACCTGGAGAATGGCGGTTACGACCGCCACCTGCGCTATATCCGCCAGGAGTACCGCAAGAACCTCAGCGCGTTCCAGCTGGCCGTGCAGCAGTATTTTCCCGAAGGCACCCAGATGACCCGCCCGACCGGCGGTTTTATCCTGTGGGTCAGTTTGCCTGGACGAGTCAATACCCAGGAACTGCACGTGCGCGCCTTGCAGCAGGGCATCAGCATTGCACCGGGGCTGATCTTCAGTAATACGGAACAGTTCAACCACTGTATTCGCCTGAACTGCGGCACCCCGTGGAACCGCGAGGCGGAGCGCGCCTTGATGACCCTCGGGATGCTGGCAAGCCAGTTATGCCAGGAGACTGCGGCGGGTTTTTGAGGCATGGAAAGGGGACACGACGGGTAGCTGGCTAATTACCATGCTTGTCATACCGTCCTCAACAAGCGAGCATATGGCCTTCTGCCGTTAATGCTGCTGGCGATATGACTTATACCTTTCCTGCTGCCCTGCTGATCTGCGTGTTAAGCCTGTGTAACGCTGGCGCTGTCCTGGCGGCTCCCGCTAGTGAAGCGGTGCCTGCTGCCAGCTCCCAGCAAACGGTGCCGGCGAAAAAAGCCGCTGCGGCCAAGAAGGCACCGGTCGCGAAGAAAGCCCCCGCAAAGAAAGCAACGCCGGTTAAAAAACGTGCGCCTATCGCCAGCAAGTCAAAGTCGGCCCACGAAGTTGCCAAGACGCCGCTGCCGCCTGCAGAGCTGGATTTGAGCCTGCCGTCGAACATGGTTCGCCACCTGCAACCCCTCGGCACCATGCCGCAGCCGAAGAACGTGCCGCTGCTGCCGCCGATGTTTGCCGAAAAGCCCACTGACAACAGTGCATTCCAGATCAACGGGCGCCTGCTCAGCAATGAAATGCAGCTGCAACTGCGCAACGAAGAACGCCGCGAAGTAGAAGGCGCAGCGCTGGATTTCCAGTTCAAGCAATAAACCCGACGAGTAAACGTGACGCGCACCCCTGACCTTCTGTCGCAGACTGGTCAGTCACTTTTGTTTTCGGTGAAAAACCCCTGTTAAGCCAATTTAAAACGTCTGTTTAAGGGCGTAGTCTTACGTGGCCATCAACACTTGAGTTGTCGAGGATCTGTTCGTCATGAAATGCCGTGAAGGCTGTGGCGCTTGCTGCATTGCCCCATCCATCAGTTCTCCGTTGCCGGGAATGCCTGCCGGCAAACCGGCGGGCGAACGCTGCCTGCATCTTTCGGTCGAACAACTGTGCCAGTTGTTTGGCCAGCCTGAGCGGCCGGCAGTATGTAGTTCGTTCCAGGCGGATATCGAGGTCTGCGGCAGTAGCCAGGCAGAAGCGATCAGGTTGATCGGCTGGTGGGAACAGATGACGGCGGCTTAGTGGGCTGTTCAAAGTACTGAACTTCAACAATAAGGAATAAGACCATGGGTTCACTGAAACGAATTGCTGTGTTGTGCGGTTTTAGCGCGTTGTTCGCTGCCGCAGCGCATGCTGAAGACTGGCAGACGGCCAAGGATGAAGACGGCATCAAAGTGTCTTTGAGTGAAATTGCCGGTTCCAAGTACAAGGCTTATCGCGGTGTGACGACCATCAAGGCGCCGCTGGCCAAGATCCAGGCGCTGCAGGAAGACGTGGCGGGGGCCTGTTCCTGGATCCACGAATGCAAGTCGCAGAAACTGCTCAAGCAGGAAGGCGACAAGAGCTGGACCTACACCCAGTTCAAGGCACCGTTCCCGGTGACCGATCGTGACTCGATCCTGGAAATCACCACCACCAAGGCTGCCGACGGCACCGTCACCCGCAAGCTGTTGGAAGTGCCGACCTACCAGCCAGAAGTCAAAGGCTATGTGCGCGTAGCCCAGGTCGATGGTTACTGGAAGCTGGTGCCTAAAGGCGACAACCTGACCGAAGTGACCTACCAGGTGCACACCGAGCCAGGTGGCAGCGTGCCGTCTTGGTTGGCCAACAAGTTCGTGGTGGACGCACCGTTCAACACCTTGAAAGCCCTGAAAGAACACGCTGAAAAATAACTGCAGTTGATCAGGTGCCTCCTGCCTTGAGTGGAACGATTTCCAGGCCCTCAAGGTCCAGATAGATGTAAGCCCACCCATGGGTTTTATCGAGGAGGCTCTGATGCCAAAGTGGAACGTTTCCTTCACCAATGATCATGGTGAGTCGGTAGTCGAGCAATTCGAGTGCGAGCAAAAACCCACGCTTGAAGAAGCTGCGCGCCTGGTTCGCGCCCGCGTATCACCGGTGCTGGAGGAACTGGATCTCAACGATCTGGAGGGGCGTATCGCCGAACCCACGGTCAAGATTCTGAAAGATCAAAACAGCATCAAAGACCTCAAGGTCGACCCCGCCGCCTGAACATTCCCTGTACGCCTTTAAACAGACTCTGGTGGAGGTGATAGCTTCGCGCTACTCTGCAATGGAGATCAGCGAATGAATCGCTAAGGTCTGGTCTTGTCAGCTACATGCTTGTCTCCCAGCGGCGACGTCACTGCCGTAACACCCGCGCCCTTGCAGCGCGGGCCTTGGGAAGCACGGAAAGTCTATCCATCGGTTTGAGGAGGACGTTTCATGAGCACAGCCTATCAAGAAGACATCAGCACCAACGTGTTGCGCCGCATGAAAGAGGGCGGCTTTGACTTCTCGCGTTTCCACCCCATCGAGTTCTACGCCATTTTCCCGGATGAGGAACGTGCGCGGCGGGCTGCGGGTCGGTTTCGTGGGGAATCCCTGAATGCCCAGGTCAGCGCGCGGGATGACGGCGCCTGGTACCTGGAATTGAGCAAAATCATGTTCGCCACCTACGACGGCATAGGAGACTTCGAGCAGGACTTTGAGGCGGTGGTCGAGCCCTTGGGCGGAATCATCGAGGGATGGGGCGTGAAGCAGGAGGTGCGTGGGTTACCCATGTAGCGACATGAGCAACAACACAGCGTATCGGCTGACCTTTGGGTCGGCCGTTTTTGTTTCTGGCGCGGGAAAAATCCTGCGCAAAAAAAAGCCACCCGAGCAGGGTGGCCAAAGGGAAGATCGCAAAGGAGGAGAGCGATTCGGTACAAGCGGTAATGCGCAATGGATGGAGCTGTAGGACGCGTCCTGTTCAGCTGATGGAGGTGATTATCCGCGGGGTTTGCCGGGCAGTGAAATCAACTCTGACTATGCTGGTGATAGTCATGGCCTGCATTGCAATGAGGCGCCGCCCATGACAGCGGGCATTTGCTGCACCGGGACGGTGCGATGAGACCTGCGTCTATATCCAACTGATTGATACTTAAGTGTTTATGCCGCTGGCACGGGCCTTGCGATGGTTCTGGCGTCCGGGTGACAAGGAGTACGGCATGATCCGCACTTATTATGATGAGATGTACGACGGGGCAGGGCAGGTGCGCCCCCATTACCGCGAATTTGCCCGCTGGTTGGCCGACACGCCGGCCGAACTGCTGGCCCAGCGCCGGCGCGAAGCCGATTTGCTGTTTCACCGGGCCGGTATCACCTTCACCTTGTATGGCGATGAGCAAGGTACCGAGCGCCTGATCCCCTTCGACACGATCCCCCGCAGCATCCCGGCCAGTGAATGGCGGATCGTCGAGCGCGGCTGCATCCAGCGGGTCAAGGCGCTGAACATGTTTCTCGCCGACCTCTACCACGAACAACGCATTATCAAGGCCGGGATCATCCCCGCCGAGCAAGTGCTGGCCAACGAGCAATACCAGTTGGCGATGCAGGGCCTGGACCTGCACCGGGATATCTATTCCCACATCTCAGGTGTCGACCTCGTACGCGATGGCGACGGCACTTACTACGTCCTCGAAGACAATCTGCGCACCCCCAGCGGCGTGAGCTACATGCTCGAAGACCGCAAGATGATGATGCGCCTGTTCCCCGAACTGTTCGCAGCCCAGCGCATTGCGCCCATCGACCACTATCCCAACCTGTTGCTCGACACCCTGAAAAGCTCCAGCCCGCTGGATAATCCCAGTGTGGTGGTGCTGACGCCTGGGCGTTTCAACAGTGCGTTCTTCGAGCATGCATTCCTGGCCCGGGAAATGGGCGTGGAACTGGTGGAAGGCGCCGATCTGTTTGTACGCGATGACCGCGTGTTCATGCGCACCACCGACGGCCCCAAGGCGGTGGATGTGATCTACCGTCGCCTCGACGACGCGTTCCTCGACCCGCTGGCCTTCAACCCGGACTCCATGCTCGGCGTGCCGGGCCTGCTGGCGGCGTACCGCTCGGGCAACGTGGTGTTGGCCAATGCCATCGGCACCGGGGTGGCGGATGACAAGTCGGTGTACCCCTTCGTCACCGAGATGATCCGTTTTTACCTGGATGAAGAACCGATCCTGAAGAATGTTCCGACGTTCCAGTGCCGTAATCCCAGTGAACTGTCCCACGTACTGGCCAACCTTCCGCAACTGGTGGTGAAGGAAACCCAGGGCTCCGGTGGCTATGGCATGTTGGTCGGCCCGGCCGCCTCGGCAGCGGAAATCGAAGCCTTCCGTGCACGCATCAAGGCCAAGCCCCACGCCTACATCGCGCAGCCAACGCTGTGCCTGTCGACGTGCCCGACCTTCGTCGAAAACGGCATCGCCCCACGGCATATCGACCTGCGCCCGTTTGTGCTGCAAGGCAAGGAAACCCGTGTGGTCCCCGGCGGCCTGACTCGTGTGGCGCTGCGGGAAGGCTCGCTGGTGGTCAACTCGTCCCAGGGCGGCGGCACCAAAGACACCTGGGTGGTCGAGGATTGAAATATGTTGAGTAGAACTGCCTCGGATTTGTATTGGATGTCACGCTACCTGGAGCGCGCGGAAAACCTCGCGCGGATGCTCGATGTCAGTTATTCGCTGTCGCTGATGCCCCAGGACGGGCGCGGCGATGGCCTGCATGAACTGGCGATGCCGCTGCTGATCACCGGCACCCTCGACGATTACCGCGAGCGCCACGGTGAACTGCACGCCGAGCGGCTGCTGCACTTCTTCGCCCTGGATGCTGCCAACCCGGCCAGCATCTACAGCTGCCTCGGCGCTGCACGCGCCAGTGCCCATGCCGTGCGTGGGCGAATCACCGCCGACATGTGGGAAAACATCAACGCCACCTGGCTGGAGATTCGCGACATCGCCCAGCAAGGCCTGAGCCGCTACGGCATGAGCCGGTTCTGCGAGTGGGTCAAGGAACGTTCCCACCTGTTCCGCGGTGCCACCTACGGCACCATCATGCGTAACGACGCCTTTCGTTTTATTCGCCTGGGCACCTTTATCGAGCGCGCCGACAACACCCTGCGCTTGCTCGACGCCCGCTATGAAATGGCCGGCGACCAGGCCGAAGCGGTCACCGATGGTACCGCCCATGCCTACTATCAATGGAGTGCGTTGTTGCGGGCGTTGTCGTCGTTCGAGGCCTACACCGAAATCTACCGTGATGCCCCGGGCGCCCGGCAAGTCGCCGAGCTGTTGCTGCTGCGCGCCGACGTGCCGCGGTCGCTGCGGGCCTGCAGTGAAGAGATCGACCAGATCCTTGGCAGCCTGCCCGGCATCAACGGTCGCCCGGCCCAACGCCTGGCAGCGGAAATGGACGCACGCCTGCGCTATACCGCCATCGACGAAATTCTCGAGGAAGGCCTGCACGCTTGGCTGACCGACTTCATCCCGCTCGTGCGCGAGCTGGGCGATGCTATTTACAGTTCCTACCTGGAGGCGGCATGAGACTTTCCATCAGCCACGAAACCACCTACCACTACGAAGACCAGGTGCGTGCCAGCATCCAGTACCTGCGGCTCACGCCCCACGACAGCGAGCGCCAGCATGTCCTCAGTTGGCAGTTGGACTTGCCCCGGCCGGTACGGGCGCAACTGGACCCGTTCGGCAATATCCTGCATGTGTTGACCCTGGACGAGCCCCATGAAGCCATCATCATTGGCGCCCGTGGCCAGGTGGATATCGACGAATTGCGCGAAGCCGAACATGAAAGCCAGTCGGCCTTCCCGTTCCTGCGCTGCACCCGGTTGACCGAGCCGGACGAGGCCCTGCGCAGCTTTGCCGAAAAGCATTGCCATCAACGCCGCGACCGCAGCGCATTGATCGACCTGATGCACGCGCTGAACCAGTACATGACCTATTCGCCGGGTTCTACCGAAGTCGACACCTGTGCGGCCAAGGCGTTTGCCGGGCGTGCCGGGGTGTGCCAGGACCACACCCACGCCTTCCTCGCCTGTGCCCGCAGCCTGGGGATTCCGGCGCGTTATGTGTCGGGGTATTTGTACAGCGAAGACTGCGAGCACCTGGCCAGCCATGCCTGGGCTGAAGCGTGGCTGGATGACGCCTGGTACAGTTTTGACGTGACCAATCAACTGGCGCGGCCGGAGCGGCATTTGAAGCTGGCGGTGGGTCTGGATTACCTGGACGCATGCCCGGTACGAGGCATGCGTCGTGGGGGAGGGCATGAGCAGATGCATGCCAAGGTATTTGTAGCACCGACACCGGTGATTTCGGTGCAGCAGCAGTAGGATCCAGGGAGAGAGGGAGCTCTGTGTAGCAGGAAAGCTCTCCGTGCCAGGAAAGCTTTTTGTGGCGAGGGAGCTTGCTCCCGCTGGGCTGCGAAGCGGCCCCAAAGCATGCCCCCGAGTTCTGTCTGGAGAAATGTGATTGCCTGATTGGGGCTGCTGCGCAGCCCAGCGGGAGCAAGCTCCCTCGCCACAGATTTACCCGAGCCTTAAGGCTGCTTTCTGCCTGCCATATGCTTCAAATACCCCACCAGCAGATCCAGGTCCGCATCCGGCAACACGCTGGTGGCAAACGCCGGCATCTTCGCCTGTGGCCAGTGCCGCATGCTTTGCGGATCGCGGATGTAGCGCTTGAGGAAATCCCCGGCAAAATATTCAGTGGGGTTGTAAGGAATATTCAGGTCCGGCCCCACCTGCGCATCGCCGGCCCCGTTCAGGCGATGACATGCCAGGCAGTTCTTCTGGAACAGTGCGAACCCCTGATTCACCGGGTCATTCGCCGCCAGTTTCGGATCCGGCAACAACGCCGGGAAGCGCTCCGCCACCGTCTTCAACTGCTTGATCCCGGAAATCTGAAACGGCCATTGCTCAGGGCTGATATGCCCGGCTTGTGGATCGGTCCACACCAGATAAAACGGCCCGGCACTGGGCTTGCCGTCTGCCAGTGGCGGCCACGGATGCGCCGGATCTTCCACCGCCAGCCAGGCCCGCGCGCCGCTTTTTGATAGCAGCGGTGCCGCCGTCAGTTCCGCGGCAAAGCCGTCGAGGGCCACCGCCTGCAGATGATTTTCCGGCGTGATGCCCGGCAACAGTGCTGCCAGCGGCACTGCGCGATACGTCATGTTGCGCTTGTAGGAAACGTCATCAACGATCTGCACCGTCTGCACATCCGGACGCTTGAGCAGTTCGGTGGTTTCCCAGGTTTTGCTGGCGTGATCCAGCTCGACGGTCAATTTCGCGGCGTGCGCCGGCAAGGCCAGCAGCAGGATCAGGAGGACGATGATCTGTTTCAAGAAAGGGCCACATATCGGAAAAGGCGGTGGAACTCACGATACCGCAAAATCACAAAATATCGGCGCGCAAAACGGCAGCTCCTGACGGGATCGCTATACGCAATATCCCGAAAGGCGCTGCCAAAGGCTGCGATCCTGGCGTGGAGTGTGAGAGGTCACCCAATGACCTTGGTGAGGTTGGGCAAGATCAGAATCAGGGTGGTGGCGAACAGAATAAGTCCCGCCTGACGTACTTTCGAATGCTTGAACATGGCTGACTGCCTTTTGTTGTTATTCCTGAGCGTCAAATGCGTGCCGGTCGATTCAACTATGACGGTGCTACATGACTCTTTTCTTACAGTTCCTACAGTTCCTACAGTTCCTACAGTTCCTACAGGTGCTCCAGCAAAACCCGGCAGCAACCTTTAACTTCTCTTACAGATTCAACCTTAGAGCCCTCGTTCTACATGGCTTAGATCCATTTCATCTCATCAACTTAATAAAACTTATTAAAAAGGCATGAGGCCAATTGCCAGCCAGACGCCAGCCCTACGGCTAGACAGCTAAAACGATTAATCAGCCGATTCCCGTAGCCTCCTACCGTTCGTCTGAGCGTGAGCGTCAAGGTCAATGAGCGGTTCGGTCATTGAATCCGGCGCCCTGGCGCCTAAGGTAAGGACACGATTCGTTGCATAGTGATTCGAGGACGTCATGACCCAAGCTTTGATCTTTGATGCGATACGCACGCCCCGGGGCAAAGGCAAGGCGGATGGCGCCCTGCACAGCGTCAAGCCGGTGAACCTGGTGGCCGGTTTGCTGACGGCACTGCAACAGCGCACCGACCTCGACACCCGGCAAGTGGATGACATCGTCCTGGGCTGTGTCACACCGATTGGCGACCAGGGCGCCGACATCGCCAAGACCGCCGCGTTGGTGGCGGACTGGGATATCAGCGTCGCCGGGGTGCAGATCAACCGGTTTTGCGCCTCGGGCCTGGAAGCCGTGAACCTCGGCGCGATGAAAGTGCGCTCCGGCTTTGAAGACCTCGTGGTGGTGGGCGGCGTCGAGTCCATGTCCCGAGTGCCCATGGGCAGTGACGGCGGCGCCTGGGTGCTCGACCCGCAAACCAATATGCACAGCCACTTCACCCCGCAAGGCATCGGTGCCGACCTGATCGCCACCCTGGAAGGCTTCACCCGCCAGGACGTCGACGCCTTTGCCCTGCACTCACAGCAGAAAGCGGCGCGGGCCAGATCAGACGGTTCCTTCAATAAGTCGCTGATCGCCGTGCAGGACCAAAATGGCATTGTGCTGCTGGATCAGGACGAATTCATCCGTGCCGACTCCACCCTCGAAGGCCTGGGCAAACTCAAGCCCAGCTTCGAAATGATGGGCCAGATGGGCTTCGACGCCACGGCGTTGCGGGTCTACAGCCACGTCGAACGCATCAATCACGTGCACACACCGGGCAACAGTTCCGGGATCGTCGATGGCGCGGCGCTGATGCTGATCGGTTCTGAAGCAAAAGGTCGCGAACTCGGCCTGCAACCCCGGGCGCGGATCGTCGCCACCGCTGTCACCAGTACCGACCCCACCATCATGTTGACCGGCCCGGCACCGGCAACCCGCAAGGCACTGGCCAAGGCGGGTTTGCGGGTTGAAGACATCGACCTGTTCGAGGTCAACGAAGCGTTTGCGTCGGTGGTGCTCAAGTTCATCAAGGACATGGGCATCGACGCCGCCCGGGTCAACGTCAACGGTGGCTCCATCGCCATGGGCCACCCGCTGGGCGCCACGGGCTGCGCGATTCTCGGCACCTTGCTCGATGAGCTGGAGGTGCGCCAGCAGCGTTATGGCCTGGCCACCCTGTGTGTCGGCGGCGGCATGGGTATCGCCACTATCATCGAACGCCTCTGAGCCTAAGGAATCAGTCATGACCGATGCCATTCGTTACGAAAAGGGCCAGGACCAGATTGTGGTGCTGACCATCGACATGCCCGGCCAGAGCGCCAACACCATGAACGGGGTGTACCGCGAGGCCATGGCGGCCACCGTCGCCCGCCTGGACGCCGAGAAGGATTCGATTGCGGGCGTGATCATCACCTCGGCGAAGAAGACCTTCTTTGCCGGCGGCGACCTTAATGAACTGATCAAGGTCGACAAGCCCCACGCCAAGGATTTCTACGACAGCGTGCTGGTGCTGAAGGCGCAACTGCGCACCCTGGAAACCCTCGGCAAACCGGTAGTGGCCGCGATCAACGGCGCAGCGCTGGGCGGTGGCTGGGAGATCTGCCTGGCGTGCCAGCACCGTGTGGCGCTGGACCACAAGTCGGTACAGATTGGCCTGCCGGAAGTCACCCTCGGGCTTTTGCCGGGTGGCGGCGGTGTGGTGCGCATGGTGCGGATGCTGGGCCTGGAAAAAGCCTTGCCCTACTTGCTGGAAGGCAAAAAGATTACGCCGCAGCAGGCGCTGCAAGCCGGGTTGATTGATGAGCTGGCGGCAGACCGTGACGAGCTGCTGGCCAAGTCCCGGGCGTGGATTCTGGCCAACCCCGAGGCGAAACAGCGCTGGGACATCAAGGGCTATCAGATCCCGGGTGGTACGCCGTCCAACCCGAAAGTCGCGCAAATGCTTGCCATTGCGCCATCGATCCTGCGCGCCAAAACCAACGGCTGCTTCCCGGCCCCGGAGAAAATCCTCTGCGCCGCCGTGGAAGGTGCCCAGGTGGATTTCGACACCGCGCACTTGATCGAGACCCGCTACTTCACCGAGCTGGTCACCGGGCAAGTGGCGAAAAACATGATTGGCACCTTCTGGTTCCAGCTCAATGAAATCAATGCCGGCAGTTCGCGGCCCCAGGGCTTTGCGCCGTATGTGACACGCAAGGTCGGCGTGCTCGGCGCCGGGATGATGGGCGCGGGCATTGCCTACGTCAGCGCTTCGGCGGGCATTGAGGTGGTGCTCAAGGACGTCAGCCAGGCGGCGGCAGAGAAGGGCAAGGCCCACTCGGCCACGTTGCTGGACAAGAAGGTCGGGCGTGGGCAATTGACCGCCGAACAGCGGGAAACCATCCTCGCGCGGATTGTTCCTACCGAATCCGACGCCGATCTTGCCGGCTGCGACCTGATCATCGAAGCCGTCTTCGAGGATCGGGAACTCAAGGCCAAGGTCTCGGCGGCCGCGCAAAGCGTGGTGGGTGCCGAAGCGGTGATCGCCTCCAACACCTCCACCTTGCCCATCAGCGGGTTAGCCACCGCCGTTCCAGACCAGGGCAAGTTTATCGGCCTGCATTTCTTCAGCCCGGTGGACAAAATGCCCCTGGTGGAAATCATCAAGGGCGCCCGCACCAGCGACGAAACCCTGGCGCGGGGATTCGACTTCGTACTGCAAATCAAGAAAACCCCGATCGTGGTCAACGACAGCCGCGGCTTCTTCACTTCAAGGGTGTTCGGCACCTTCACCAATGAAGGTATCGCCATGCTCGGCGAAGGCGTGGCCGCACCGATGATCGAGACCGAGGCGCGCAAGGCCGGGATGCCGGTGGGGCCGCTGGCGGTCTCTGACGAAGTTTCCCTCAGCCTGATGAGCCATATCCGTCAACAGACGGCCAAGGACCTACAGGCCGAGGGCAAGCCGTTACCGCAGCACCCGGCGTTTGCCGTGATCGACCTGTTGCTCATTGAATACAAGCGCCCGGGCAAGGCGGCGGGTGGCGGTTTCTACGAGTACCCGGCGGGCGGGCAGAAACACCTGTGGCCGGAGCTGAAAAGCCGCTTCGAAAAGCCCGGCCAACAGATCTCGCCGCAAGACGTGCGCGACCGTTTGCTGTTCATCCAGGCCATCGAAACCGTGCGCTGTGTGGAGGAGGGCGTGCTGATGTCGACGGCGGATGCCAACGTCGGCTCGATCTTCGGTATCGGCTTCGCCGCCTGGAGCGGCGGGGCGCTGCAATTCATCAACCAGTACGGCCTGAACGATTTCGTCGCCCGCGCCCGCTACCTGGCCGAGCAATATGGTGAGCGCTTCACGCCGCCGGCGCTGCTGTTGGAGAAAGCTGCACAGAACGCGACCTTCTGACGCTTTTGGGCATGTGCGGGGCTTGCCTTGAAAGGGTATTTCAAGGCAGGCTCTGGGGGTGTTCATTATTCCCATCGCCGTGTCAGGTATTTTTTATGTCGTTACGCGTGTGCATCCTGGAAACCGATATCCTGCGTCCTGGGCTGATCGATCAGTACCAAGGGTACGGGCAGATGTTCAAGCGCCTGTTCTCCAAACAGCCGATTGCCGCCGAGTTCGTCATCTATAACGTGGTGCAGGGTGAATACCCGGCGGATGAAGAAGTGTTCGACGCGTACCTGGTGACGGGCAGCAAGGCCGACTCCTTTGGCACCGATCCGTGGATCCAGACCCTCAAGACCTACCTGCTGGACCGCCATGCCCGCGGCGACAAGCTGATCGGCATCTGCTTCGGCCACCAGTTGCTGGCGCTGCTGTTGGGTGGCAAGACCGAGCGGGCGACCAAGGGCTGGGGCATGGGCATCCATGACTACAAACTGAACGCCAAGGCACCGTGGATGAGCCCGGTGGTGGAAGAACTGACGCTGTTGATCAGCCACCAGGATCAGGTCACCACCTTGCCGGAAAACGCCACCGTGATCGCCTCCAGCGAGTTCTGCCCGTTTGCGGCGTATCATATTGAAGACCAGGTGCTGTGCTTCCAGGGCCACCCGGAATTTATCCACGACTATTCCCGCGAGTTGCTGGAGATTCTTCAGACAACGCTGGGGGAGAAGGTCTACACCAACGGTGTGGCCAGCCTGGAGCGAGACCATCACGGCGTTACCGTGGCGGAATGGATGATGCGGTTTGTGGCGCACAAACCAAAAGCAGGAGCGGCCTGAAACCGTCCAGGGCAAGAAGCACGGTCTTCAAGGCAAAGCAGATTAATGTAGGAGCTGGCTTGCCTGCGATAGCATCACCTTGGTGTAACTGACAAACCGAGGTGCCTGCATCGCAGGCAAGCCAGCTCCCACACTTTTGATCTTCAGCAAATTGAGCTGGGTTTGTTACAGCCAGCCTGAACGCTTGAAGCTGGCCCACAAACTTGTACACCCCACCGCAATAAACCCCAGCACCGCGAAATACCCATAGTGCCATTGCAGCTCCGGCATGTTCTGGAAGTTCATCCCGTAAATCCCGGCCACCGCCGTCGGGAACGCCAGAATCGCTGCCCACGCGGCAAACTTGCGTTGCACCACGCTTTGGCGCGAGGCTTCCAGCAACACCCCAATCTCGATGGTCTGGCTGGCGATATCCCGCAAGGTGGTCAGGTCTTCCATCTGCCGGGTGACGTGAATCTGCACATCGCGAAAGTACGGACGCATGTTCTTGTCGATAAACGGGAAGCTCAGTTTCTGCAATTCCTGACTGATCTCCACCATCGGTGCCACATAGCGCTTCAGTCGCAGCACATCGCGGCGCAGGCCGTGGAGCTTCTGGATATCCGCTTCACTCAGGGAGTTGCACAACACGTTGCGCTCCAGTTCATCGACCTCGGCATGAATCGCCTCGCTCACCGGCTGGTAGTTCTCGGTAACAAAATCCAGCAGCGCATAGAGTACGAAATCTTCCCCATGCTCCAGCAACAGCGGCCGCGCCTCACAGCGCTGGCGCACATAGCCGTAGGATGCCGAGTGGCCGTTGCGGGCGGTGATGATGTAGCCGTTGCCGGCAAAGATATGGGTTTCGATAAACTCCAGCTTGCCGTTATCGCGCACCGGTGAGTAGGTCACGATAAACAGCGCGTCGCCGAAGGTTTCAAGCTTGGGCCGGCTGTGTTTTTCCAGGGCGTCTTCGATGGCCAGTTCGTGCAGGTTGAACTGGCGCTGCAGGTTGGCCAGTTCCAGCGCGCTGGGCTCCTCCAGGCCGATCCACACAAAGTGGTCAGGCTTGGCGGCCCACGCGGCGCCTTCGTCGAGGGTGATATCAGTGACTTTCTTTCCGGCGCTATAGACGGCGGCCGCAACAACTCTACCCATAGTGCTGATCGCTTCTTCTTGAATGGCAGATGACAACTGTCAGGCAGCTTAGCTGCCCTGCCCAATCAGAGTCAGCAAATTCGGCGGGGTTCAGCCGTGATTGCAGGTGTGGTTTGCAGCTCGCGGTCCATCGCCTCGATGCAGTCGCGCATTTGCTCGCGACAGGTCTGCATTAACAGCGGCATGTCATCCATCGTCAGCCCCTTCGTAGGAATCGGCGGCAACGAGCGAATCAGAATATCGCCACTGTTCCAGCGATTGAGCTTCATCTGCTTCACATAGGTGCTGACACACACCTGCACAATCGGCACGCCTGCGGCGATCGCCATCTGGAACGCGCCTTTCTTGAACGGCAGCAGGGTTTCACCGAAGTTGCGCGTGCCTTCCGGGAACACCCAGATCGAGGTGTCGGCATGCGCCAAGGTGTGGGTGGTGGTCAGCATCGAACGCCGCGCCTTGTGCGCATTGCCCCGGTCGATCAACACATTGCCCGCCAGCCAGAACAACTGTCCGAACAACGGCACCCACTTCAGGCTCTTCTTGCCGATACACACCGTGCGGTACGGCACCACGGTGCCGAACACAAACAGGTCGTAGTTGGATTGATGGTTGGCGATGATCACGCAACTGCTGGGCTTGTTACGCAGCGAGTCGACATCGGCCTTCACTCGCAGGCGCAATAGCCACATCGCCGGCACCGCATACAGGCGCGCGCAGTAACGGCTGTTGTCCGGATTGAACGGCCGACAGATCCCCAGCAGCACGCCCAGTACGCCCGCAATCATAAAATGCAGGCCCATCAACAACATGCGTAACAAAAAAAGCATCGACACAGCCCATCGGGACAAAAGGTCGCGCAGTGTACGGATGTGCACTGTATTCGGCAATTGCCCCTATAGAGTCAGAAGATAGGCGATGTTTAAGCGCATGTTTCAACATGCTGTGACAGACACTGTCTAGAGCGGTTGTAGGCAAACCGGAATTCTTTGTAAGAAAAAGCCCGACTCAAGGTCGGGCTTCGATTCAGCAGGCGTAGGTTTGATTAACCCAAGTGCCCCTGATCCTGAATGATCGCGTCATCCAGGGCTTCCAGCAGCGCCTTACGCACCTTCAGCTTGGTGTGCTTGTGGGCGTTCATATTGATCTTCTTCAGTTGGCGAGCGGCTTCCAGCGCTGCGGCCTGCAACTCTTCCGGCGCGACCACCTTATCCAGGAACCCGGCGCTCAACGCGTCCTGCGGGTTAAACATCTCGGCATTGATCACCGATCGGTGGAAGGCCGACTTGCGCAGACGATCCCGCGCCAGCTCGATCCCGGCGTGGTGCATGGTCATGCCGATCATCACTTCATTCAGACCAATGCTGAACGGTCCGTCTACACCGATCCGGTAATCCGCCGACAACAGCAGGAATGCCCCCTTGGCCACCGCGTGCCCGGGGCACGCCACGATCACCGGGAACGGGTGCGACAACAGGCGGCGGGCGAGGGTCGAACCCGACGTCACCAGGCTCACCGCTTCTTTAGGGCCGGCGGTCATCACCTTCAAATCATAGCCACCGGACAAAATCCCCGGCGTGCCCGTGATGATCACCACCGCCCGATCCTTCTCGGCCTGATCCAGCGCTTGATTAAACGCACTGACCACTGCCGGCGAAATGGCATTCACCTTGCCGTTGCTCAGGGTCAGGGTCGCGATACCGTCTTCGAGGTGGTAGGCAATCAACTCACTCATGACGTGATTCCTTGTAATGCTTGTAATAGAAGGACAGACGGCAGACGTTACCCACCGCGCCCGCCCTGGTAAAGCGCCATGACTGACTACCCAGTCAGACTTTTCCCCCATGCCCACCCGCAGGCGGCCTTCGGCAAGGCGCAGCAGCTACTATAGACAAGCGCCGAGAGTGCCCGAGAATGGCAGGATCGCCTTGGTGTGCATGGCGCCGCAGAGGGCTGGAACGGCATAACCGCCTAAGCGCATGAAAATTCTGAAAAAAACCTTTGCCATCGGAAAAGCTTTCGACTACATTAGCGCGCCTCGACAGACTGAATCAGTTTGACGAGATACGGTGAAGTGTCCGAGTGGCTTAAGGAGCACGCCTGGAAAGTGTGTATACAAGAAATTGTATCGAGAGTTCGAATCTCTCCTTCACCGCCAAATTTGAAACGACTAAACCCCTGAAAACGTTAAAGTTTTCAGGGGTTTTGTGTTTTTAGAGGGTCAAAAAAGGCCCATATGGGAACATCCATGGGAATAGGGCTCTCCGTCCTATCCCTTCAGAGTCCTGCTGCAGTGCGCAATCTCTGGTTGTTCGGACAGCGTCTTATCACATTGCGACTGATCGCAAGCTTGAACCCGTATTCTCCTCTGGCGCGTCTTTCCTAGCTTAACCATAGAATGCCGGCTTTCACCCGATCGAAGACCCTCAGTGATAACACGGGAAACATCGTAGATAGCGAGTGCTTGCTTTTATATCGAACTCGATATAGTATTGTCGTACTGGAGTGAACCAGTCGCATAAATCCATATTTCCGGAAGCGGCGCACCCAGTTCAATCTTACTTATAGGGGTTTTCAAATGGCATACGCATATTTCCCAAATCATCTGAGGCGACCGAGGAGGTCAAATGAAGCGGCAAAAATCGAAGGGTATCGTGTGGGTAGGTAGTAGTTTGGAAGACCTTCGGGACTTCCCTAAATCAGCAATGCAACGAGCAGGCTACCAGTTGGAAGGTCTGCAAGAAGGCGATGAGCCGGACGACTGGAAGCCAATGAAGTCTGTTGGCCCGGGTGTGCAAGAGATCCGGATTAAGTGCGAAGACGGGGCTTTTCGCGTGTTTTATGTGGCGAACCGGGCGGATGCGATCTATGTGTTGCATGCCTTCCGAAAAACCACTCAAAAGACGGAAAAGCGCGATATTGACCTGGCTAAGGACAGGTTCAATTCGCTGGGATGATCGCAGGGCGGGGCGTGGCAGGCACCTCTTCACCGTTTAGGTGAAGGGGTAGGCTGCTAACTGTGACCCCACTCAGTGTAATTAATGAACCGAATCGAACTGAAGTACCACTAACTAAAGTAATACATAATTCCTAGTGAGGAAAAAACTATGGCAAACGAACGCGCTACCAGTGTCTGGGATGCGTTGGTTGACACGCCAGAAGAAGCCGAAAACCTGCGCATCCGTTCTAAGCTGATGCGAGCAATTACCCGGGTTGTAAAATCCTGGGATGTATCGCAAACAGAGGCCGCTCGCCGGCTGCACATCACTCAGCCACGGCTGAATGATTTGCTGAAAGGGAAAATTGACAAATATTCTCTAGATGCACTCGTTAACCTGTTGGCCAATGCCGACCTGCAAATTGAAATTCGTGTAAACAGTAAGGTAGCCGCCTAGGTTTCAGCGGCGTGTCAAGCAAGCGAAGGGGGTTGACCTTTATAGGGTCAGCCCTTTTTTTGTGTTCCTTCATTCGAACCCCGTTTTACGGGGCTTCTTCTCCACCTGGCGGCTGAATGCCCAGGGCGTGCTGCAGCATGCCGATGACGTCCGGGCCGTCCTCGTTGATCCACATGCCATAGTGCTGGCGGATCATGTTTGCGCTGGTGTGGCCCATCTGTTCCGCGATCCAGTCAACCGAAGCCACGCCGGTGGTGAGCAACTGGCTGGCGTAGGTGTGTCGGCACTGGCCAGGACCGCGATAACGAACGCCGGCCGCTTTCAAGTGCGCTTTGAAGAACCTGTCCCTCACGACAAAGTCGCTGACGTGCGGCAGGCCGCTCTTGGTGTTCAGGAATACGAAGTGCAGCTTGTGCTTGCGGATCGTCTTGTTGTCCCGCTCGACGACATCCACTGTATCCACGGTCTTGAGCTGGTTGATGGCGTCCAGCTTGCGCAGGGCATCCCACGCAGGCTCCAGCAGACGCACCTTGCGCGTAGAGCGCCGGGTTTTCGTCACGCGATAGGCCCCCCGCACCTTGGATCGACGAAACGTCACTGTCCCTTGTTTCAGATCGACATCCTCCCAGGCCAGGGCAATGGTCTCCGACACCCGTGGGCCTGCCCAAATCATGAACTGCACCATCAGCAGCTCCTGGGTGCGGCTGGTGTGCGTTTCGAGGATCTGCTTAATCTCCGCTCTGGTAAACGGGTCCGGAGCCTCGGGATCGGGAAGGCGGACGAATAGTCCCTCGGTTGGGTCATGCGCGACTTTCTTCCGAGTGCGGTATAGCCGAAACACTTGGCGCACATTGCTGATGATGTCGCGGATGGTCTTGTTCTTGAGCCGCTTCGACAGCGGACCCTGAATCCACTCTTGCAGGTCCAGGTGGTCAATCTGATCGATCTGAATGTCACCCCAGCGTGGCCGTACATGGACCTCTGCCTTGTTCTTGTACCCACGGAAAGAGGTGGCGGCCACGCTGTTGCTCTTGATGGTCAGCCACAGGTCCAGGTAATGCCCGAAACTGTTCTCGGCCAGCTTGGTCGATTCTGGAAAATGCCGTCGGTAATCGAAGGTGCCGGCCTGTATCTCGTATTCGATCACCGTGACCAAGCGCTTTGCATGATCCCGGTTGGCCGATGTATTGCCGCCGGGCACCAGCTCCCGGCACAGCTCGCCATTGAAACGAAAATAGACTCGTACCGAATTGCCACGGGCCTCTACGCCATCTGCCATAAGCGTCCCCACGCGATGTATTGAAAGATTCTGCCAACAGGAAGAAAAAAGGCCCGTCGCCGGGCCTGATGTATTGCGGTTTTAGTGTTGCCGATCACTGCTGGCGAAGTAACCAGAACAGTCCGGCACTTTTTCTAGGTGCCGGTGTGGCCCTGGATTGGGCTTCCTCTGCCCGACGCTTGGCGTTGAGGGCCTGGCGTGCTTTGCTGCACTTCTGGTGGTTGCCGTGGGCACGGGATCTATTGCATTGATCGCAGACGCCAGTCAGATCGAGGTTCCAGGGGAAGGATTTGCCGTTGTTCATGGAACCTCCGTCATAGGCGAAATGATTGATGAATGAACGTCGGCCGGGACACATGGTCAGCGGGCTGCGCGGCATCGGCTTGGATTTCACAGACGAATCGATGCCGTTCCCGATTAGGTGCAGTCAGCGCCTTGGTCAGGCTTGGCACGACATCGGAGCATTGCTCGTTGGCGTAAGGGCCGCTCCAGCTATCAGCCTTCACCACTTGGCAATCTGTGCGGGTCGCATCCGTGCACAGGTAAAGCAGCAGGAAAACAGTCATGACCGTTGCTCCAGCTTCGCCACGCGTGCGGACTCGTATTCGCTCGCCAGGATCTCCACCGCGCCGCCAATCCACCCGCAGGATGGCTTCCCAGCTGCTACCTTGGCCAGGTGTTCGGCCTCATTGATCTGAAAGCCCAGGTGAAAGTAGGCGATGCCATCAAGTTCAAACTTGATACCGCCACACAACCACAGGTTGCCGGTATTAATGCCGAGTCGATCCCAATAGTCGCTGCTGCTCAGCCGTTTTGGGCAATGCTCCTTCCATAGAGCGACAAGACGCTCATGCTCTGCCCGAATGGCTGCTCGATCATCCTTTGGTATGCCTTTTCCAGGCTTGGCAGCAGCGCGCAGTGTCCGATAGCCGTGGTCATCAGGACGGCACCAGTGCACATCCAGCTCGGCACCACCGCTGATTTTCACGCCGCCTGCGAAGTGGGAGTCGACATCACGCATTGGTGCGACCTTACCGCCGAAATGTTCGCCCAGCGCGGTCAGTAGAGCGCTGAAAGCATCCTTCATGACGTAAAAGCTCCGAACAATATCGACGGTCGCAGGCTCGCAGGACTTGTAGAAGAAGTCAGCCATGATCACTGCCCTCCCATGAGCATGCGTGTCAGTGCGTTGGGCTGACCTTCGGCGGTGAGCTTACTGAGTGGTTGAATGCTCCGGCCGTGGCGTGACTCGACAATGGCGACCTGGCCATCAATCGCCTTGATGGTGCCCTTGCGCGCACTGAATTCGATACTGCGTTCCATGGTCCTGGCGACGACATAGGAAACGGTATCGCCGATTTTAAAGGTGTTCGTGCTAGCCTCTACGGCGCCGCTGCTTTGGGTCTGTGCTTGCATGGTGCTGCTCCTTGGTAGTGGTAGGTGTCGGGGAGTTGGCGCTCCTCGACACCATCTTTCAGGCCGGGTTGGCCTGGTCTTGCTCAATGATCTTTATGACTTCGTCCCGGTCTTTCGCGTAAGCGAAGGGCAGTTCGCCCCCTGGGCGAGTGATGGGGTATCGCGACTCTGGCAACCGGCACAATGCGACGGTGTAGCCGCTGTCGGTCACCCAGCAGTTCTGCTGGGCCTGCCCGTCCCTGTTGCGTTTCGGAGCCCATTTCATGCCCATGTCCCTATCAGCTCTTCCCAGATGGCATCGCCGTCGGGGAGGTACGTGTGCACCTCTTGCTCTGGCGAGTAGTCCAGTTGCAGCACCGCCAGGCAGTCGTCGAACAGTGCGGTGTCGAGGCCGCGCAGGCTGGTTAGCACGAAGGGATAGTCGCGGCCGTTGTAGAGCCCGAGCAGGAAGCGACCGATCACGGCGCTCTGGCCTGTATCGCGCTGGGCGACAGGGACCAGACGGTTAAGTGCCTCGATACCGGATTTACGGATGGCGGGGCGCTTGGCTTCGAACTCTTGCAACTGCTGAAACCAGTTGGGTTGCGGTTGTTGGGCAGGCGTATTCATGCGGGTTCTCCTTTCGAAGGCCGGATCAATAAGGAATGGTGTCGAGGAAGGCGATGTCGTGAATCACCTTCCTGGCATCAAGCTGGACGTCCTGCGGGATCGCGAGAAGAGAGCAAAGCAGGTCGATCAGAGCGAGCATTTGCGCGCAGTTGAGTGCGGTGCGCGTGTTTAGGCTTGGTCCGTATTTGTGCATTAGCTGCCCCTGGTAGCTGGGCAAAAAAACTTTAATGGTGCTGGAAATCCAGTCTTCTGCCTGAGCCACCTTGATACCGAATGCACTTGCCTCGTCTGCGTTGAGGTCGCCGATAGCCTCGGGCCGGACTCTGGGCGTATGGGCGTCGGCAGCTGAAAGATCGACCGTAACCATTCGACTGCGGACCGCATCGCTGCACTCCACCGGCTGGTTTGAGGTAATCAAGAGAGCGCCCTTGAACGTCTCGACCTGGAATTGATCGTTTCCCGCTTGGATGAAGGCGCCCGCGCTATAAAGTGGTTTCAATTCATCCCAATCAATGGACTGTTCTGACTCACTGTGGTCCTCGCAAATGACGATCCGCTGCCCTGCGCTGGCAAATGTGCGCGCTCTCCCGGCCGGAGTGGCATGAGCCAGTGAATGGGAGTAAGGCGTTTGCCCGTTCAACTTTTGGAGGTAGTCCAAAAGCAGAGTCTTTCCGCTACCAGCTGCACCAACGATGTGGAGGAACGGAAAGCTGGTTTGGTCCTGGCGGATTCGGGCTGCATGCACAGCCCCCATCCACCAGGCCATAGCCAGTACCCCACGCGCGCCGAAGTAGGCGACAAAGTTGTTAAAGCGAATGGCTGATTTGAGTTCGTTTTGCATGGTGCTGCTCCTGTTGTTGCGGTGGTTACACGCCCTGGAATACCCAGCAGCGAATGGTTTTTCCTGCGTTGAACGCGTCTGTTTGGCGGGCAGAGTTGACGGCTTTGTTCGACTCCAGAAATTTGGGTGACTTGCTGGTCTTGAGCAGGCGTTTCAGGTCGCTCAGTTGGGGCACCTGCTGGCGTTTGTTGGCCGCCATCTCCACGAATTCGTTGAGGTTCACGGCGATCAGGCCATCCCGGCGCGCATGGTTCAGCGCGCCTTTCTCGTCCATGCCATTGAGGAATTCATACAGGTCCCAGAACTCGCGCACGGTTGGGTGGTCGGCGTTGATTGCCTGCTGCCGCTCCAAGGCCATACGGCTGATTTCGGCGTGTGCCAGAGCCTTGCGGCGCTCGCCGAGCGGCACGACTCCAGCCAGTGCATCCACCAGGCTGCGCAGTTGGGCGTGGTTTTTGGCGATACGCACGGTGCGCACGCCAGGCTGGGCCAGCAGTTCCTGCTCGTAGCCGGAGGTGTTTTCTTCCATCAGGCGCATGGTTTCGGTTTCACGTTGCAGCGCCTTGACCAGGAAGCCGCTGATGCTGTCCATCGGCATGCGCTCCAGCTGCTCCGCGTACTGCTTGGTTTCCGGCGTGTGGTGCTCGCGTGTCAGATGCACATGGCAGATACGCTGCAGGATCGGTTCCGAAGCGTTTACCGGGTTGTTCTGAGCGATCAGCAGGGCGGCGCGGAAGGGCGGTTCGTGGGTGTCGTTGCCGTTGTTTTTCACGCCCGTGGAGCGAACGCTGCGGCCGTTGTAGGCGGTTTTCAGTTCGTCCCAGTCGAAGTGCTTAACCGGCTGGCCTTCCTTCTGTTCACGCTCGGACTCGATCAGCACTACCGGCAAGTTGCTGACCTGCGAGAAGTTGCGTGCGCGGCTTGCGGCGGTTGCTTTGGACGGGTCGAAGCCTTCGTAATCAGTCCGCCCGACCGACTTCCACAGCAGCTCCACCAGGGTGGTCTTGCCTGAGCCGGCTTCACCCACCAGCTCCAGGAACATCAGTGACTTGTGGATCTGGCGGATTTGCTCTGCGTGCAACGCACCCAGCCACCAGGCCAACACCACCAGGCCCTGTACGCCAAAGCATCGCCAGTAGATGTCGAACCAACCCTCGTTGTAGTCATTGAGGTCGGTATTGATGTGCAACACCGGTGACTGGCTCTGTGACTTAATGCTCAGCTTGCCGAGGTCAAAGAAGTCTTCCTTGTTGCGCACCTGCACCTTGCCGCCGTGAAAGGCCAGGTCGTTGAAGACGTAGGCGCCATGGTCGCGGCTGTAGCCGATCCATTCGATGGTGTTGACGGTTTTCAGGCAATCGAGCTGCGGCGCCAGGATCCGTTTCAACTGCTGCGCGCTACCCTCGAACATCGCGCCGTTGGAGACGTTGAGCAGCCGATTCGCGAACTCAGGCGCCGAAGTGAGCTGCTTGGCAGTGAATGTGCTTTTGATGGCCGGCCCTTGCGGGCGCTCAATACGGAAGTAGTACCAGGCCTCGTCGGTCAGGTCGTTGCGCATGTAGTACAGCGCCTGGAAATTGCAGTTGGCGATGCTGGTCACTGAGCCGGATTGGCGCAGTGCCTTGTAACGCTTTTGTTCGTTGTTGAGCAGTTGGTCCTCATGGCGGTCTGAACTCTCCAGATCGGCCATAGCGCGGTCGTACTTATCAAGGTCCAGCCGAAACCAGTACAGGCGTTTGCGAAAGGTGAAGTTGAATTCCTTGCGCTCGTCGCGCAGGTAGATCAGGAAACCCTTTTCTTCAGCCGAGTCAGCCAGCAGCAAATCGCCATGGTGACGGGCTTCGTCCAGGTCCTGCTCGATCCGCTCGGCGCGCTTGTCGTCGCCCTCAATCGGCTTCCACCTTAGGTGCAGGTCGTTCCAATCAACCTTTTTGCCATTGGGCTGTGGGATCACCGCGGCCTTGCAGGTGAAGCCCAGGTCGCGCGCTTCCTTCGCCCAGCGGCGCATGTTTGCTTTGGCGACAGGCTCGTTGTCGAGTGCCCACACCAGCAGCGGCAAGCGCTTGTCAGCGTCGTGGCGCAGCTTGGCCAGGGCCTTGAGTGAGTCGATGGGGCAGGGAGCGCTGGACATCATCGACACAGCCGACACGTCGTTATGCAGCAGCGCGATAGCGTCGAAGATGCCCTCTGTGATCCAGAGTTCGTCGACCTCCTGCAGGTCCACGCTCGGCGGGCACCACCAGACGCCTTTGTAGCCGGGTGAGCCTTCGCCGGTGGGGCGGAAGCGCGCTTTCATCTTGCCGAAGCGGTCTGGCCGATCTATCAGGCGCTCCCAGTACCCACCTTTCTCCAGGGCGAAACGTACCGTGGCGCTGCCGATGTCCTGCCGGCCGTCCCAGTAGTTGTCCTGGGTGAACCAACCGGCGATCAATTCAAATTTGAAGCCCCGCGCAAACTCCAGATAGGCGCGCGCAGTGGCAAGCGGGTTGTCTGGCGTCGACGGAGCGGTTTTGCTCCAGTCGTTGAACAAGTCGTCGTAAACGTCCTTCACATGGACGCGGTGGTCGCACTTTTCCGGCCGTCCGCAGATCAGTGTCCAGGGCGAGTTGTAGAAGGTGTAGAGGGTCTTCTGGCCGCAGGCAGGGCAAACACCCTTACGCATATAGTCGGTGCCGCGCATGTGCTTGAGCTGGTAGTCCCGCTCAATGCGTTGGATGACGTCGGCGCGCAGCCTTTCTTTCATTTCCATCGTGGCTTACTTCGCTTCGTCGAGACTGTGTTTAAGGGCGCCCATCAGGCTTTTTCTTGCTGCCAACCCGGGGAAAGCCACCAGCAATGAACCGTGCCGCAAACCCTCGGGGATCATGCGAAACCGATCGTCATACCAGTGCTCGTTGAGCAGTGCCGAGTACTGCACGCGCAGGTCCTGGAGTAGGGCCTCTGCCTGGTCACGGGGCAGTTTTGCGGTGATGGCGATGTCGATTTCCATGGTCCACCTCGGATTGCGGGCAAAGCTCACCCAAACCCATTGGGAACGGGGCAGGGCGGGTATTTAAAAGGGAGCGTTACTGAGGGTGTGGCTTGTGTACGGTGCTGCGCTGGTCGAGCATTTTCTGCGGCAGAAAGCGAGCTGGAACCGAGAAGCGTTGATCCGCCAGAACGTCCACCAGGTGTACACGGGTGCCGTCAGCCCCAGTGGCCCAGTCGACGCCGATCCAACGGCGCTTTTTGATCATCTGCAGTTCAGTCCAGGCGTTGTGAACAAGCTTTGGCGCCATGAACACTGGCACTTCCAACGCGAGCGTCAGGTGGCGAATGCAGCGATCCAACAACAGATCGGAATCCACAAGGTGTTCAGCCTCATGGCGTTGCAGGTAGGCGAAAGCAGCGTGTTGCATGCTGCTGCGGTAGTCATGAGTCTGTTGATCGAGGTTCATCACGCACGCTCCATTTCCAGTTGGTCCAGCAGATCGGGCTGATCGTCAGCGGTTCGCATTGCCTGGCGGCGAATGACCACGTCTGCCACCGGCAGGCGTACAGCAGGATTGGGCATGCCGCTGGGGCTCATTTCGTGGGTCATTTGAAACTCTGCTCGCGCCACAAAGCCGCATGCCTCGTTGGTGCATTGCATGTACGCGATGCGCAGAAAAATGTGCTGGCCTTCGCTGGTTCGGATGCGCATGCGGGCGTGGCAGTGGGGGCAGACCAGCTTGTAAGTGCTCATAAACGGCGTCCTTTACAGCGCTTCCGCAGCTTCGTGGGCAATGTTCAGCGGTGTAATTGCGTCACCGATTGCCAGGCGGATATCAGTGCCAGAACAGTCGTGATTGGTGGTGGCGACGATTTCTTTTAATGTGTTCAGTCGCTGTTGAGCGATCACCAGCAGATCCGATAGATGTTTCCTTTCTTCTTCAAGGATGTAGGTCATGGGTAATCACTCAAAAAGAGAAGTCGAGCGCTTGCTGCAACGTTTGCAGGAGCGGCATGAAGCACTGGCGAAAGTTATGCGTGGTCGCGATGCGACGATGTTGACCGACAGGGAAGCGCCTGGACTGGTAGTGAGTGCCGAGGACATCCGCTTTGCTGTGGACGACGTAGCCACTGCGTTGAAAGAGATCAAGGCACGGCTCGGCAAGGGCTGAGGGCAAAAACTCATTGGACGGCTCCTTGGCTATAAAGCTGGATCGTCGCGAACACCTCGGCGTACCGGGCCGACATGTAGGTGATCAGGGCGGCGATGATCGCGTCTGCTTCACGCTTTTCGATGACCCCGTCATCCAGGGCAGCAGACATGATCTGGTCGACCTTGCCCCGTTTGGCCGAGGCTTTGAGCGAGCGGCTGTACAACTCCACGTTGTCCAGCGTTTCCGGGAGGCTCAGTGGTACGAACATGCCGCCGTACATTGAGGCGATGTAGTCGGGCAGGAAAGTGGTACCGGCGACCTTCTCCAGGCGATGGATGTGCTCGTCGGTCAGCGGGCGACTGCCTGCATTTTCATAGGCTTGATTGTCGAATTTCTTAAGTGGCATACCGAGGTCTGCCGAGGCGTACGAACGACCGCCGGGGTAGGCGCCGATGACCGCCATTACGACGTTTTTCCTGCTGTCTAGAACTGGGCGTTTCATCTTCTGGTATCCCCTTGGAGCCAGAGGCCCTAGTTTGTAATCACGCCGTCTTTGATTCCGAGCAGGACGGCTGCGCGGTGAGCTTCGCCACGACGACCTTTCTTGCGGCCGTTTAGCAGGTCACTGACCAAATTTCTGTTCAACTCATATGTACGGCAGAACTCGGCAATGCTGACGCCCTTGCGATCAAGAGCCGCGCGGGCTTGCTCGGGTGTCAGAGGGGCGGGCATAGTGTTCATGTGTGTTCGTTCGTGTTTGTGTGAGGGCATTCTTGAATAGAAAAATATACAAGTCAATAAGGATTGCGCATAAAAATGTACATATCTGATGGGGTGGGCGATCGACTAAAAGAAGAGCGCGACCGTTTGGGCCTTAGTCAGACCGATTTCGGGGCGTTGGGAGGTGTCAGCAGAGGGACACAGAAGGCGTACGAACAGGGCGCTAATTCGCCCGATTTGCGATACCTGGCAGCTCTTGAGAGCGCGGGTGTGGATGTTCAGTACGTGCTGACAGGCGTGAAGGCCTTGCTGTCGAAAGGTGGGATTGACAGTGCTGAGTCTCGAATTCTAGAAAACTACCGATCCCTATCCGAGGGCGATAAAGCATCCGTCCAGAGGCTGACGAGCGCTTTAGCAATCTCTACTACTACTTAAACTTTTGTCTCGTTCTAGGTCTGCGGCGGCCATTCGGTCTTAGTTCCTGTGGACTGCACCGACTTATTTCTCTGCCCAAAGCGTTCGTTGCCTTTTTTGAATGGCGGGGGTGGTGGCACACCAAAACATGCTGAGAATCGCTCGTTCGCCGGGTGTTTTCGACGGCACTACCGATAGTGCCGGGCGCCCGTTACGTGTTGTAAAGGGAGTAGAACATGTTGGTGAACAGCGATGCAGAGACCAATCAAACCGCAAGCGGTGAAGAACAGCGTTTTACACACGCCGAGCTTCACTTGGTGAAGGTGTTCAGGCAGTTGAGCGAGGAACACCGGAACGACGTGCTGCGCTTTATTGATGCACTCTTGAACGCTCAGTAGGAGGGGAGGCCCGGTTCGCCGGGCTTTTTAATGAGGCAGATGCTGCCAGTATGAGGCTAGCGCTATTGCCGAATTAGTGATTGCCAAATAGCCTATGTGCTTTGGCAATACCAAAGATCCGACGGTCTCAAGGAATGATCCATAGAGGGAATGCTTTGAAAACTGACGCACTGATGGGCGCCTTCACCGGCCTGATGCTGTTTGCACTCTCCACAAACGCCCTGGCAGAACCCTGCGACGATGTTCTCGCTGCGCTCCAGCAGGAACGCCACCTTTCCCAGGTCAAGCAAACTGAGGGCAAACAAACCACCGAGTACCGTGACGGTCCAAATATCGCGCTGTCGCTCAGTTGTGCCTTGGGTGCTCCCAACGTTGCTGTCACTTGGGATGGCCCAGCCCCTGATCAAGCGTTTTATGACCTTGTCGGCCGTACTGGCGGCCTGGTATCAAAACGCTCCGCTGCCGACGTGGTGAAGGCGTCCAAGCAATGCCGCCAACAGGCACTGAAAGACGATAGCGAGATTGCGACCGTCGAGCAAAAAGGACTGGCCATCGAATGCCAGGCCTTTGCCCGTGACGGTGGTGGCACGACCATTACCGTGTTCGCCGAGTAACCTTCCTACACCTTGGCCCCGCCGTCCGCAGGGCCTCCCGTTTCAGCCTTGGTCGCCTGAAGCCGCTTCCACTCCCGATCCACAGCCCGCTTGGCCGTGTTCTTGTTGGCGTACAGCCACAGCAGACGCCGAGGCTTAGCCTGGTCCCCGGCCGTCATAGTTTTCTCTTTCCCGGTTTTGTCATCACGGTAGTAGGCGATGATCCCGGTGTAATCCAGTTTGTTCTCCACCGCCAGGTCATCGACGGTGTCTTCCGGCAACTTGCTTTCCAGCTCCAGGCTCATGGTGTAGCCGTTGTCCGGGCTGAGGTTGTGTTGCACGTTGCCGCCGTACCAGATGATTTCGTCGATTTCAGCCTTCACGCCCTGCAGCGTGTAGGTCAGCTCCGGGATCAGATCGGGACGGCCCACCGCCAGGGTGTAGCTGAGGGTCGCGCTGCCACGGCGCAGGCGGTTGAATTCCGCCCGGGCAGCACGAAGGGCAGACTGCTTGTCGCTGTAGGTGTGGCGCAGGTCTTTGAGGTTTTCGCCGCCGCCGGCAACGGCTTCCTGCTTTTTGGCGCTGTTCACGTCGTAGAAGTAGGCACGCACACCGTCGTAGCTGTCGCGGTCAGCCAACAGGTAGCGGTGCTGGTCGCCATCGGCGCGGGTGAGGGTGATGTGGGGCAGGTCCAGGCCGCTGGCGGTCTTGCCCCCACCGGCAGGCATGCACAGCAGGCATCCCGCTTTGACGCTGGCCACCGCGTCGAACTCTTCGCCCAGGCGGCTGATCAGGTTGGCGTCAGATTCGTTCGCCTGATCGAGCTGCAGGATGGGCAGACCGTCGAGCGCACCGGCAATGGTGGCGGTGAGGCCGTTGCCTATTGCGATATCGCCCAAGACGTCGCCGAGGGTGGTATTGCTCCAGCTGCGCTCGCGTTTGGTTTTGAGGGCCTTGCGTAGATCTGCCGAGCGGGCGCGGATGCTCAGCATATCCGGCGCACCACTGTGTTCGATCTCGTCGACGGTGTAGGTACCTTTGTCGACCAGGCCAGTGTCACTCCAACCCAGCCATAACCGCACCACCGCACCCTTAGGGGGAATCGACAGCAATCCATCGTGGTCGCTGAGGGTGATGCTGAGCTGGTCGGCTTCGATGCCGCGGTTGTCGGTCAGTTCAAGGTTCATCAACCGCGGGCTGATGAGTTGGGCGATGTCGTTGCCGTCGACGGTCACGCGAAAAGCCGGTACCGGATACGCCGCATCGCGTTTGTAGCGATCGACCGTGTCTTTCAGAAACCCGGTCACACGGGAAAGGGCGGCGTCGATCATAGCAACCTGCGCAGGATGTTCACGCCGACGGCGGTACCGGCGCCCAGAAGGTCGATACGATCATCGTCGATACGTTTGAGGGACAGGCTGAATTCAATGCGCCGAGGCGTGCCGTCACGGAAAAAATAGGTCTTGTTTTCGCTCAGGCTTTCGATAACCCAGAGGCCGTAAATACGGCCGCTGCCTTCGACCATGGGCCAGGCCTTGCCGGTGTTGGCCATCAATCGAATGGCGTCCAGACTGAGGCCGCTGCCAGCCAGCTCCGGCAGGATCACACCAGGCAGCGTGATGGCGTCGTCGCCGCGCCCGAGGAACTGCCTCGCGGGTACTGCGCCGATTCGATTGTTGCTGGCGTGGCGCCATTCCGTTTGGCGCTGCAATTCCTGATAGGCGGCGGTCGAGAGGCTGAACACGAACATGCCAAGGGCGAGCATCATGTGGGGTTACTCCAGGTCGGACAGTTTGCTGCGCGTACGGGCGTTTTTCTCGCTTTCGATACGGGCCAGCTCGGCACGCACAGCCCGCGCAATCGCCATGGGGTCCATGTCCTGAGTGGGATGGATGTTAATTTCGTATTGATCGTGGCTGTCGGACGTGGGGCTGCTCATGGCGCTGATGGGGGGACGGTCATCAATTGCCAGCGCCGTTCCACTCATTGTTCCAAGCGTCATGGCTCCGGCGGCAGTGAGCTGTTTGCTGAACTTGCTCAGTGCGGTGAGTGGCCCCCCTTCACCGTTTTCGAGCCCCTGTGTCAGTCCCGCCATGGTGAAGCCGCCCAGCTCCGCAAACACCCGCGATGGGCTGTGTATACCGAGCTTTTCCTTGAACCACCCAATGGTCGAGTCTCCGATCGATACGATGGTGTCTTTCACCAGGCCCATGCCGGATATCAAGCCGTTCACCAACCCATTGACGATCATGCTGCCGAACTCGGTGAACCGTGACGGCAGCTCAATACCCAGATAGCTTAGTACCCCGGCGAAGGCTTGGTACACGAGCCCCAACGGGCTGAAGTTCACCAGCGTGGCGATGATGCCGCCGATGCCGCCATCGAATCCGGCCTTGATCTCCGTCCAGGCGTTGCTGAAATATAGCTTCACTGCGTCCCAGTTCCGGTAGATCAAGTAGGCGCCGCCGGCAATTGCGGCGACAACGGCGGCGATGATCAGAACGATCGGATTAGCCGCAAGGCCCCACAGGGCAATGCCTACCATCCGAATTGCTGTCAGCAGCGCGCCGCCCATGGTCACGGCCAGCAAGCGAATGCCCTGCATTAGCATCGGGAACGCGTTTTTGGCGAGGCCAACCAATGTCGGGAACAGCCGCTGGGCGACGGCAACCACCCCGGCGCTCTTGAGGCCGAACAAGCCCATGCCGTAGCTGACCACGGCAAAGGGTCCGATCAAGCTGGCCAGGGTCAAGGCTAGCGCACCGAAGACACCCGCCAGCACGCCGACCACCATCAGGGTTTTCGTCATGGCAGCGGCGGCTGCAGGGTTCTCCTTCATCCATGCGGTGACGCCCTTGATCGCTGCGGTGATGCTTTTCAGCGCCTCGACGTAGGTGGGCAGAATCGCGTTGCTCATTTCCCGGTAGGCATTGGCTTTTTGTGCGAGCAGTTCCAGCTCAGCACCCTGAGCGGTGTTCATGCCTTTGTCGTAGAGCTGGTCGATGCCGTCGGCACCGGCATTGAGCTTGGCATTTTTGTGGATCTGCTCACGCTGCAAGTACATCTGCGCGAACAGGTTGGAGGCGGTTCGGTTGGAGAAAATGCTGCCTATGCTATCCAGCACCTGCTTCTTGTCCGTGATGCCTTTGGCGGCCAGCTGCGGCAGCAGGATTTTCTCCATCCACTCGAACTGGTTCTCACGAAACAGCTCACTGCCCTTGATCGCACCGACGTCGAGGAAAGCAATTTGCCCAGCCTTGTCATGCTTGACCTTGGCCGGGTCGACCAGGCCCAGTTGTTCTAGATTGTTCGCCGCACGTTTGGTGGTCTTGCCCTGGTAAATGTTGGAATAGGCGCTCATCATCGCTGTACCCACACGATGGCCACCCATTTCCTGCACCAGCGGTTCCATCTGGTAGTAGAACGCTTCGTCCTTGATGCCCTTGGCCGCTACACCGCCGGTCTTGATCACGTTCAGCCATTCATTCGGCCCAACACGGCCACCGGTGGCGGTAAGGATGCGCTGCACGATATCGGCTTGATTGATGAACGCTTCTTTACTGGCCAGGCCACCGCGCAGCTCAATCACCTTGAGCATATCCATGAACTTGCGTTCGTTCTCAGAGCCTTCTTCCTCACCGTACATCGCGTGGTTGGCAAACTTCATTTTCGCCAAGGTGGGAGCAACCATTTCCGCTTCATGCTCGTCGGCAAACACCGTCATTGCATCCCGAACCAACGTTAGGTTTTCCGTCACGCTGGTGCCGTAGGTTTTCATGCGCTTGGCAAACTCAATCGCCTTGCCGGTGTCTTCCTTGCCCAGGCCCAGGGCGGCAACACGGTTTTCTTCAAGCGCGAACTGTTTACCCTCTTGTAGAGGCGCGTAAAGGCCATGGCCGATGGCGTATCCCGTGCCCATACCGGCGGCGCCTGCCATAGCAGCGTTGCCGGCGAACTGCTTGCGCCCGCTGTATGTGCTGTCGAGGCGTGCCCGGGTTTTTGCCGCGCGTTCCTGATTGGCGTTCAGGGCTCGCAGACGGCGCCCCTGCTCAGCAATGCTGTTGTTGGTGGCGCTGATCTGCTCACGTAACTGACGTTCGTGGGTGCTAAGATTTTTGGTGCTGATGCCTGCATCGGAAAGCTTGGACCGCAGCCCCTGGAGCTGTATGCCTTGCTGTAGGTGTTCTTGTTTTAGGCGTTGGGCTTCGCGCACAGCTGCGCGAAAGTCCTTGGTCATTGTTCTGGTCGGGGCGCCGGTCGCGGCGAATTGCTGGCTGAGGGCTTTAACTCGCTCGCGGGCGGCGTCCAGGGATTGCTTGGTTTCGTCGGCGGCAGTTTTTTGGGAGCGCCAGGCGCTCACATCTTTCTGCTGGGTGTTGAGTTCTTTCAGGCGGTCACGAGCGGCCTTGAGTGCGCGGGCCGTTTCGGTGCTGCCCCCGGTGATTTTCTTCAACGGGCCGGTTGCTTTGTCGATGGCGTCAAGCAACACCCGCAGTTTTAAATCATTTGCCATCGACGCTGCTCCGAATACGCGCCCGTTCGCGCCAGTCCATCAGTTCCTGCAGGCCCAGCTGATCCATGTCACCCGGCGCCCAGTGAAAAACCACGGCCAGATCGGCCATGGCGTCTTCTACGCAACGAGGGATGCATCCGTCTTCAGTTGCTTCTGCAACAAAAAACCAGACACCTTGTTGCCGAGGATGAACAGGTCGGCAGGGTCCATGCCGGCAAGCTCGACGGCCGTAAGGGTCGGGGTGCTGATGCGCGGCAGCACTTTGAGGAGGCTAGCAACGTCCATGTTCAGCAACTCGGCCAAGCTAACGCCGCGCAGTTCGCCCGAGTTTGGCTTGCGCAGGCTAATGCTGTCGATGGTGGTTGTGCCACGACGGATCGGTGTATCGAGGATAACGGTGTTGTCGTCGACCAATGGTTGAACGTCAGTCTGTGCGGTAGCTGCGGTGTCCATGAGTAAAGCTCCTAGTGATGGGCAAACGGTTATGGCGCGGTGGGGCTATCAAAAGCCGAGGGCGTTACGCTGTTTCTCCAGCATGTCAACACCGTCAACCTTCTCGATGAAGTTGAGCAGGTCGACTTCGATGATCTCTTCGTTGTCGACGGTCAACTTGTAGTAGGTGCAGCTTGTTTTGATGGTGTGCTCAGTGTCCTCGCCTGGCTTTGCTTCGCCCATTTCAATGGACTCATGACGCCCACGGACGACAATTTCTACGGCGCTGACTTCTCCCGTATCGTCCTGCTCAAAGGCACCTGCAAAGCGCAAGGCCACACCGGACGCGTTGGCCATGCCGAACTGTTTCAAGCTGATCAGATCCAGGCCACCTGTCTTCCATTCGAACTGGATACCGTCGTCGGAAAAGCCCAGGTCAGCCTTGACCGGGCCATTCATGCCACCGCCGCGATAGGCTTCCATCTTGCGGCCGAGCACGGGCAGGGTGATGGACTTCACCACCCCCCTGTAGATGTTGGCGTCGTTGAACAACATGAGGTTCTTGAGTTTGCGTGGCATAGCCATGGCGGTTTTCTCCGGGTATTTGGCAACGGGTCAACTCCCCTCGCGGGGAGCCCCGGTTTAGCCGTTGATCTGGCTGGCGAACTGCATCAGGTAGCGGTCGGTGATGCGCTGGCGCAGGGTGAGGTCTTCCAGCGGCGGCACAGGCGTGTAGTCGTAATCGATCGTCAGCTTGCCGGCCTTGAGGGTGTCCTTGTCGTTGATATCTTCCGGGTACCAGGCGTTGCCGCCGATCAGGTAGCCCTGGGCGATCAGCTCGCGAAACTTGGCGTTAATGCCTTCAAGGATGTCCCGCACCAAGGAGGCGTGCATGGGCTTGTCGACAGCCCACATGTGAGCCTCGGCCATGGTGTCGGCGAGGATCTGCGCGGTACGGGTATAGTTTTCGAAGGCGAACAACGGATCGTCGCTGCACGTACGGCTACCCCAAAAGCGGAAGCCACCTTCGTTGATGAGGGTGGTGACTTCGTTGCTGTTGAGGTAGTTGACGTCGGTGGCCGGGTTTTGCAGGTCCCAGAACACGTCGGCGCTGATGCCGGTCACGCCGTTGACGGCAACGTTGGAGAGCGTCTTGTGCCAGCCAGTTTCCTGATCGATCTTCGCGCGCAGGCCCAGGGCACGCGCCGTGGCAGCGGCGGTGATGGTCTTGCTGGTGACGGTGTCCCAGTTGAGGAAGTCTGGCCAGATCACCATGACTTCACGGGCGCCGAAGTTCTCGCGGTAGGCGACCACCTCTTCCTTGGTTTTGCAGTTCCAGGCGCTGACGTAGGCAAAGGCGCGTAGGTCTTGGGCAATCGATACCAGGGCGGTGGCCACCGGCAAACTGTCGAGGCCTGGCACGCCGAGGATACGCGGCGTCATGCCGACGCGGGCCTTGGCCGCGAGCAGGGCTTTCATGCCGGTGTACTGACCGTTGGCGTTAGTGGTGCCGATCAAGGCGCTGGTGGTGGTGGCTTCGTCGGCGCCTTCCTTGACCCGCACCACGATGACGTAGGGCTTGGTCTGGTCGCTGATGGCCTGCAGGCTGGTTGCCAGGGTGCCTTTGACGCCAGCTTTGCCGATGGCGGCTTGAACACTGGTCAGCAGGACGGGGGTGTCCAGCGGGAACATAAGTGGGTCTGCATCTTCAGCCGTGCAAACCAGGCCGATGACTGCGGTGGGGATGGTACGAATGGGGCGGGTGCCGTCGTTGAGTTCGATGACCCGCACGCCGTGGAGATAGTCTGAACCGGCCATGGGTGGTTGCCTGCGCTGTGATGGAATGACAGTGCACAGGCTGCCGCGCGCGCGGCAGTTCGGCGAGTGGTGGGCGTTGTAGGTGGACACGCTACAAGGCGTGCCACCGTTCAACGGTTGTTACTGAGCCTGCTCATCAAGCCAGGTGGGCGCGATAGGGCGATGTGTGCTATCCGGGAATTCCGGCGATTGCGGCCAGTCGCGCAGAGCTTGCATGAATGTCAACAGCCCCTCGAACTGCTCGGCGGTGAGCGTTGTCGGCGCGCCAATTTCAAGCTGGTCGCGGTGCCGCTCACGCAGCCAGGCCGCCGACGTCAGTACTGCATCACGCCAAGCGCGTTCAGCCAGGGCCACGGCAGCGGGATCAATCGGCGGTTCGACCAGCTCAAGCGAACCATCCTCGGACACTTGCGCGAGCAGACCGCGCGATATCCCTGCCACAAGCTCCCTTCGCTGCGCCTCGTTGACCGCAATCGCATCGGTGGGAATCTGCTTTTTACTATTGAGCGCAGTGTCGAAAAAACCGCGCTCTGAAGGGCTGTAAAACGCTGCCATAGGTGTACCTCTTTATCGGCCAAGCGCCAGCCAAGCGATGTCGCCTGCTGACTGGGTGTAGTTGTTCTGAACGCGGACCACTGACCTCGATACGTACCCTGCTCCAGGCGCAAATGCTGCCCCAGTGATCATCGTCGTAAAGGCCATGCAGGCACCCACCCACATGATTTCGGTCGGGAACGTCACGGAAAGAGACACGTCACGACCAGGGCCTTGCGACGTACCGCTGTTGGTCGCCTGTCCAACCCCGACCGCCAATCCCCATTGCAAAATCCAACCGCCCAGCCAGGTTGGCATTGCAATGTAGCCATTGGCGCCAAGCACCCATGAAACACCCGCGCGCAGCTTTTTGGGCGTCACGGCTTTTGTGTCGTCGGTCCCGGCATTGACCTCCGGTTGCGTGGCGAGTTGTACAACGCCCAGCACGCCTTCTTGGGCGGCTTGCCACAACGCGGCCAAGCGTGTGGCAAGCGTCAATGGAGTGACTATCGTCGAAGGTTCAGTGCCGCCGTTGACAGCTGTCTGCGAGGCGATACGAGCGATACCAGCAATGCTTGTTGTCGCCTGCACTACTTTGGCAGCGATTGCCTGCCAGACCCGTAGCGCCGTCATTGGTTTGGTTGTGTCGGAGCCCTGCTCGGCTTCCGTTTGGCTCGCAGCGATGATGCCGTAGCCAGATAATGTAGTCGGCAGGCCTGTCAGTCCGGTAAAAGGTATGGAGCTCAAGCCCGCGCCGTTGCCGTAGATAGTGCCGGTGATCTGTACGGTGCCTTCCGATGTGACCCGGATACCCGGTCCGCTGGACCATGGATCAGTTCCGAGCCCCAGAAATGCAGTCTTGAACACACCGTCAGCTCCGCCCCAAAAGCCAACGCCCCCCTTAATCGATCCAGGAACCCCGGCGAACATTCCCAATCCCCATGAGGGCGAATTTCCCGGGGAAATGTAGAGTCTGCTGTTCTCCGTCAATTGGACATTGCCTTTAAGGGTACCTCCATTAATCGACAGTGCGTCTGTGATCCCGGCCGCAGCAAGTGTTGTCGGGGTGTTGATGAGGCCATTCCAGGGAATGCCGCTCAAGCCTGCACCGTTGCCGGTTATCGGCCCCGAGATGTACACACCATCCGCTTTTACCCTTATACCGTAGCCATATTCCCAAGGCGCGCTGCTTAGCCCCATGTAGACCGTGTGCACAGTATCCCTTTTGCCCCAGGCGCCGAAGCCCGACAGGATAGCTCTCGATTCCCGAGATACCGCATGGAGCCCTCCCGCCCAGCTATCTGAGTCCGTAGCAACGGTTGCGATGCTACGGGCATTGATCAGGCCAATGTTGCCGGTGACGTCACCGCCGGTATTACTCAGTGCGTCAGTAATTCCGTAGCCGCCCAACGTTGTCGGATTTGAACCCGCAACCACTATGCCCCGGCTGTTGATCTGCACCTTGGTGTATGTGCCAACGGCTTTGTTGGGGGGAAATATCGTGGTGATGGTGGAGTCGACATAGGCGCGAGTAGCCAACACGACGCTCGGGTCAATTTTCAACTCGATGTTGGCGGTGTTGCTGACAATCAGGTTCATACGGATGACCTGGGTCCGTCCGGAGCCCTGAGTCAGGAGGGGTTTGAAGCTCGGCGCACAGTTCGCCACAGCGACCAGATCACCCGCAGCATCGTAGAGCCCGATTTCGCGAATCCACCAGCCGCCGACATTTTCAGGAATAACCTGTTCGGCGATGATGATGTTGGCGTTTGCGGGGTCCACTTTCACCTGATTCAGCGGAGCCCGGCGGTTCTCATGGATCAGTTTTGTTTGTTGCTCGCTAGGGATCGGATCGGTTCCGTTAGCATCGCCGACGCCCATCTGCGAGAAGGTCCAAGGAACGCCCAAGGCGCTGGCATTGGCCTGTTTGGCTTTACCAACGGCGGTAAGAATGGCGAAAAACTGGCTGTTTTGGTCTGTCATGGGTAAATGTCCATGGTGTCGATATTGTGTTCACGACCACCCAGGCGGACGTAGCCGCTAACCTCGATGTCGCGTTGCGTTGGCGGGTACACGTCAATTTCATCGCCGTCGGTGACACAGGCGCCGACATAGACGCGGCCGGTGGTTTCTAAACTGATTGCTAAGCCGATCAGGTGACGGCTGACCGGCCGCGCGTCATCGATCAGCCAGGTCAGCTCCAGGTACATTTCTTCGGTGATACCGGTGTCCAACACACCGACCTTCAAGGCAAATGTGCCGGGTACGCCCTCTGGCACGGTCTGCCACCACTCCATCACCTCGATCAGGTAACCCAGTGGCTCGACCACCCGGCGCAGGGCGCCGATGGTGCCCTTGTGGGCGTGGATGTAGCGGGATGAACGAATGGCTGCGCGCTTGGTGGCTTCCGTCCAATTGCTATCCCAGCGGTCGACGGAAAAGGCCCAGGCCAGGTAAGGCAGCAGCGGCACAGGGCAGGTGTTCGGGTTGCACAGTTGTCGCAGTGGGATGGGTACCCGCTGAATTTGCGCGAGTGCCTGCGCAGCCTGGCGCTCAAGCGGCGTGGAGTTTCCGGGCAGCAGGTGCTGGGCGCCCATTACTCGGCTCCCCGGGTCACGGTTACGCCGATGCAGTAGGGCGCCTGGGCTTTTGTGGCGACGATGTCGACCCAGTTTTCCAGTTCAACTTTGCGCACGCCTTCGACATGCAGCGCGGCGTGAACAGCCGACTCCGACACTTCCATTCCCAGGCGCCGACGCTGGCTGACATAGGCCAGTAAGCGCTGCTCCGCTGCCGCCAGAATCGGCTCCGACTCAGGACCACCGGTTAACAGGTACAGCTTGGCTTTGACCTGGTAGCGAATGATCTGCGCGCCCTGGACGGTCAGGCGGTCTGCCACTGGGCGGCGGTCATCGTCGCTCAGGTACGTCTTGACGATGGCGAGCAGATCGGCGGGTGCTGTGCCATCACCCAGTAATGATTGCACGGTGACCACCGCCACGGCAGGGGATGGACTTTCGGCTGTAGCGTCGGCAACCCGGCCGTCCGCGCCTCGGGCATGGAAGATATAGCTGTTGCGTGGCCCGGCGGTGCTCAGCCCTTCCCAGGACATTTGTGCCCGCTCGCGTAAGCTGTCGTCGCTCTCCATCAACCGCGCTACGGGCGGGTTTGCCAGCGGCTTGGCTTCCTGGACTACCAGGCGCGTGACGTTGAAGTTGCCCGCCAGTTGGTCCAGATCGGAGTCTTTCGCCAGGGCCAGCAGGTTGGCAATCGACGCCTCGTTGACCCTCTGGCGCCAGATGGTTTCGCGATAGGCGTTTTCTTGCAGCAGCTTGGTCAATGGCTCCGATTCCATTTCGAGGCGAGCAGCAATTTCGCTTTGTTCCTCGATCGGCCACAGGCTGATCATGTAGGCCTTGCGCTCGGCCAGGATCAACTCGTAATCGATCTGCTCGACGATCTGCGGCGCCGGGAGCTGGCTGAGGTCAATCGCGGCAAAGGAGTTCATACACTGCCTCCCAGTTGCAGCGGGATGCTCAGGCTGAACGACTCGTTGCTGTCGACGACACTGCCTTCCACGTCCAGCACGGACTGGCCTTGCAGATTGGCGCCGACGAACTGAATGCGGCTGAGGCTGATCCGCGGTTCCCAGCGCATCAGCGCCATGACTGCGCCCGAGTACACCCGCAAGCGGGTGACGTCGTTGAATGGGTGGTCCACCAGCTCGGGCAGCAAGCTGCCGTACTCTCGGCGCATCACCCGGGTACCGATGCGGGTGGTGAGGATGTCGGTCATGGACTGGGTGATGTGGTCCAGAGTGCCGATGGCGCCGCCGGTTTGTCGGTTCATTCTGGTTTCCCCGTTTTCGCACTGCCCACCAGCACCCCACCGTGCAGGTGCTTGACCAGGCTGATATTGGCGGCGACCACGTCTTCGGAGACGGTCACCAGGCCGACCACGTTCTGGTTGCCGGTTTGGTTGTAGTCGCCCTGGTGATTGATCGGGCCGATGATGTTGATGCCGCCCTTGCTGACCAGGCTAGTGGTGCCGCTGTCGGGCAGGATGGCACTCAGGTGATGTTGGACGCTGTCGTACTCGATCACCGCACCGTCGGCGTAGGTGCGACGGTGCAGCCCGGCGCGGTTGCCGTTGGCTGGGATGTGGTCGCTGAATAGGCCGGTCAGGACGACGCCGTTGGCGAGCTGGCCGGAGGGGCTGAACAGGATTACCTGTTCGGCGACGGTGGGCGGGTCCCATTCCTGATCAGCACCGGCGCGCAGGGCTAGCCATGGCAGCCAGGCGGTGGTGAGGGTTCCGGTTTTTACCTTCACGCGCGGGGGCTCCATCTGCACAGCGGCGATGACGCCGAAGCGGATGAGGTTTTCCAGCATGCGTGAGAGGGCGGCGAAGTCGTTCATGGCGCCGATGGTGATTGCTCGCGCGCGCTAGTGCAGCGCTCAGTCTTTGTAAGACTGCACGTTACAAGGTGATCCTTGAATTGCTACAGTGCGGGAAATAAGTAGGAGCAGTGTTATGGCAAAGACGGAAAAGCCTCAACGGTTGTATCGAATTTTGGACTTCACAAGGGTTGTTCAGATTTTTGAAAAGAAGGAACTGTTTTTCGCCAGTCCAAACTCTTGGGATGATCCATATGAGAAACGTATAAAGCATTCAAAGGTTAATGCGGTTTTCGCTCAGTGCTGGAGCAGTGCTCCAATATCCGATGCTATGTGGCGTATCTATTCTCATAACGGTATGGGAGTCAGAGTCTCCACCACCGACTCAAAGTTGAAAGCTGCTTTGAAGGCGTCCGCTAAGTTAAAAAACTATCAGTTTAGAGTCGCGGAGGTTAGCTATTATCCTCAGGGGGAGTTGGACTGGAAGGCAAAAAAAATAGCTCAAGATTTAAATGAGGCCTTTCAGATTTCACGAGCCATAGATGCGCTTTATATGAAACGTCAGGCATTCGATCACGAAAAGGAATGGCGTGGAACGCTGTATGCTAAGTCTGTGGATCTTCTGCAGGAGCATAAAGGGTTCACCGTGCCAATTGACCCGCACAACTTTATCGATAGAATTCTTCTTGATCCAAGAGCCCCGGATGAATTGGTTCGCGCATTCAAATTCTTTTTTCAAGAACATCTTGGATTCGAAGGTAACGTTCAACGCTCAGCTCTATATAAATCACCTGACCAAATCGAGATTGAAGAGATACTTGCTGATCAGCTTTGAACCAGATGTTTTAAAAGCTGGTCTCGAACAATATCTAAGTCCGTATCAGTAAACCCCAGCACTTCCCGCTGTTCGTAACGTATATCGGGGGCGCCGCGTTCCGCCCGGTCCTTCAAGCCGTACTGGTGAACCCTAGCAATCCGGGCTATACGCCCGGTGAAGCCAACGGTAATGGCGTTACTGTCGCCACGGACTTTCAAAAAAGACGCGGTCCGCAGCTTCTTGAACATCGCCAGCTTTCGCTGAATACGGCCTTGCTTCCCACGCAGGTCCCGCTGTTTGCGCGGCGCAAACTTGCTCCCGTCGGGGTTTTCCTGAGCCATGACCCGTTTCTGCTGACTGCGGCGCAGTTCCTGCCCAATGCTCCGGGCGAGCTTGCTGCGCTCACCTGGCTCCAGCCGATCCAACAGCACCGCCGCCCAGGTCTCCAGCGCTTCCAGATTACTCGCCATCAGGCACTCTCCACTCACTGGTGTTGCCCTGGGCCCCAGGCTTCCAGTTCGGATCGAGGTAGCCCGCCACGTACTGCGGTTCGTTCGGGTGCTTCACGGTGGTGTTGCCCTGATCATCTTTGCCGACGACCACACGCTCTGTCAGCGGCAGGGTGATACTCAGGTCCACTTTGGTCTTGTCGAGGATGTCGGCTTCGAACTGGATACCGTCTTTGACCTTATCCAAGTTTTCCAGCAGCTCGGACTGGTTGACGCTCAACCAACCCAGGATGGGCAGGATCACGCTATCGGGGTGACCGGCGAACTCGGTGAGGATGATCTGCAGGTCAAAGCTGTATTCAAACGACAGGGTGTGTGCGGCGGTGCAACGGACCTTGCCGTTGTCGATGAATATCAACAGACGGTCGGGGTCGTGCTTAAAATCGGCGACGGTGGCCAGAAGGTGAGCACGCAGGCTCTCGGGCTTGTTCATGGGTTGGTCTGCTGGTGTTTGTAGACTATGTCGACCTGGGCCGCGCAGTCCGCCCAGGCGGCTTCGGCGCGGTCCTCGTCTGTCAGTAGGTCACCGTTTTTGAGGGGGCTGGTCGCTGGCAGGTGGCACGGCACCACGGCCGGACAGCCAGTCACGATAAGCGCTGGCGCCGGTGAGGGCGGGGCGCTCGCGCAGCCGGCGAGCAGCGTCAGGCAAAGGCTGGCCAGCCCAGTTGCGTAGTTCGTCGTTTTCACGTTTCAGCTCCTCTATGGTTCGCTCGCGTTTCGCCAGACTTTGGCGCAATTGATCCTGCTGGGCACGCAGGTTGCTCTGCGCGTCGCGTTCCTGTTTCAGGGTGTCGGTGAGGGTGTTGGCGGTTTTCAGGTTGCGGTCGGCATCGTCGCGGGCGGTCTTTGCGGCATCTTGTGCCTGCTCGGTTTTGCCTTCAGCGACGTCGATGCGGGTTTCTTGGACCCAGATCAGCAGCGCGAGGGCGCCGAGCAGGGCGAGGCCATACAGGGCCTGGCGCAAGGTGCTCACGCGCGGTACCAGCCGAGCTTGTTCATGTCGGCAGTATCAAGCTGCTTGATCGGGCCGCGCACGATTACGGTCCGTGCGCCGCTCATGATCTGGATGGCTTCGGCCAACAACTCCATGTCGCTTTGTTCGGTCGACTCTGGCACTACCAGCAGATCGCCGTCCTGCACCCGCAGCTTTTTCAGCGCTTCGAAGTCAATCATGCCGCCACCCCTTGCCCGCACTCGCAGCCGGCGTGCCGCTCATAGGCGCGCTGAAGCTTGGTGTCGTAGAGATTCCGCAGGTAGTCCGGGCCGTTGTAGAGCTTGGCGAACTCGGCCCATTTGCGGGCCTTCAGCGCCTTGTGTAGCACCGGGTCGGTTTCAATGAAGCGGGTGAAGGCGTCGAACTGCTGCGATTCGCCGGCACTCATCGCCGCCACAAAGTCCTGCACGCTGGCGTAGCCGAGGCGCTTCCAGTGGAACCCCATGATCTGGAAGGCGCCCCAGGAAGCCGACTCCAGGGCGGCGGTGTCGTCGATCAGGCGGGCCAGGGCCAGGCGCTGGTGCTCAGAGGTGCCGCCGATGTATCCGCCGGCCTTCGGGTTGACCAGCGCCGGGTTGGAGGTGGCGAGCTGGTCTGCGTGACGCTTGAGTTCGGCCGGGTCATCGCCTGGGTGGCGAACCATAGCGAGCTGTCGGTACATGATGTGCCGTTCGAACAGGATCACCGGCTTGCTGTTGTCGAGAAAGCCCTTGCCCTTGGACTCCACCTCATTGACCGCATAGATGCTCGCCAACGGCACGTCGAGGCGTTCGGCAGCGGTCACCAGGTCGTTGTTGCGCAGCAGCTGGGCGCAGTCGCCACCCGCTAGGCTGGTTTGGGTCTTGGTACCCGCGATGCCGTCGGCGACCAGTCCGACTTTGACCTGGTAGGCGCGGACGGCAGCTTCGGTGGCGTCGCCGTAGTGTCCATCCGGCACCAGGTTGGCGCCCTGCTTGTTGAGGTTCTTTTGCAGCATCAGCACCGCTTGCGAGCGGTCGCCATGGCGAAGGGTGGTGGTCATGCGCTGGGCCTCAACAGGGCGGCGACGTTGCCGCGCGAACGGAAAATCAGGATGCAGAGCAGCACGATGGCAGCGGCCTGCCCGAGGCTGGTGGGCTGGCGCTCCAGCAGAATCTCCAGACCGCAGATGCACAACGTGGCGCCAAACAGACTTGCCAGAAGCGAGATGCTGCGCCGGTACCGCGCATCGCCTCGGGTGTAGCAGGCCAGGCGCAGGGCACTCAGCAGGTAAGCGATCGCCGCGATCAACTGCACGGCCAATTCGATGTTCGGCATGTCAGGTGCCCCCTCTGATGCGACGCCATATGTCCCAGATGTCCGCTTTTTCCACCCACACCATCAGCTTGATGCTGATCGGGATGACCACCAGGGCACAGAGAAAAGCGCTGCCACCGCTGGTGATAAACGGAATTGCCTGTAAAGCCATAGGCGCGAACAGATAACCCACGCCGGCCGACAGAAACAGTGAGCCCAGCCGCTGCCAGACTTTGAGGTCGTGCTTGGTACTGGTAACCAGCCAGGCGCCGAGGATGGCGCCGAACAGCGCCCCGTCGTCGATAACGGGCGTTACGGTGGACAGGCCCAAACCAATGAGCAGGCCAGTCACAACGCTGGAAGTCGGATCAGCCATGGTGTGGTTTTCCTTGGATGCATGGGGTCAGTTCCATAGCTGCACCATCTGCCGCTGGGGCGCGGTGGTTTGGGCTTCGGGCATGTTGACGACAAGGCCTTGCGGCAGGATTGGGCCGTGGTCGGCCAGGCCGGGGTTGGCTTCCAGCACGGCCTCGGTGACGCCGGCAGTGCGACCGTAGAATCGCCAGCAGAGGGCGTCGACGGTGTCGTTTTGATTGGTACGGACGGCGACGGGCATCAGATCAGCTCCACGGTGGTGCGGCTGATCCCAAGGAAGTCACGGACGGCCCAGCGCAGGTCGCGGCGATAGTCTTCGATGGTTGGGGCGGTTTCTTCGGCTTTGTCACTGCCGGTATTGGTCGCGCTGTAGTCGCGGTACCGCTCGCAGACTTCGGCGCCGGTACCGGCCTCGATCGCACGGCGGTACAGGTGGACCTGGACCGATACTTCGTTGATCTTGTCGTCGGGCACATCGGCCAAAGTCGCGTGGCCGGCAGCCTGTTGTGTGGCCTTCCAGGACTTCAGTTCACGGTTGAGGTTGATGGCTGCGGCGATTACGGCAGTTTCCAGGCGGGCAGGAGTGACGCTGTTGTCGATGCGCAGAGTGGCGCGAAGCTGCTCAAGATCGATTGAGGGCCAGAACGGGTCAGTGTTGATATGGCCGCCTGTGACTGGGCCTCTGGCTACAAATGCGCTCATGGAACAGCACTCAAAAATGGGTCGCCGGTGGTCGGGGCTTCACGTTCAGGAGGAGCGGCCTGGCCGATCCGCCCCGAGCCGGCGGGGTGCGTGGGGACGCTCGGTTAGCTGCTGGGAGCAGCGAATTTTTTGAGGAGGCGCTCAACGCGCTCCAGATCCTTCTTGCCGCCGCAGTTGGTGTTCAGCTCAATAGCGCGGGCCAAATGTTTCTTCGCGGAGTCCAGGTAGCCGAAGACGATTACCTGATTTTCGGAGGTATCATCGTCAGCAACCTTTTCGGCGAATGCCTTACCCAACGCCAGATGCAGCTTGGCTTTAGCCTGGTCGGGCATGTCTTCTTCACCCGCGATCTGCTCGGTGCGCAGCAGCAGACCCAGATCAAAGGTGCCACCAGCCTTTTGCGCCTTCAGGGCCACTTCGGCGATTTCTTCCGCGACGATGGTGCCGGTGGTGCGTTCGAAGCGGTCAGGCATCAGCAGCGCGTAGTTGATGACGTATTCGGCAATGTCCAGGGCCCCGGCAAAGTCCGCGGCGTCCATGCGCCAGACCATCAACGTGGTAAGCACCTGGTCCTGGGCGCCTTTGCCTTCGGCGAGAACACCTTCCACATAGGGGACATACTCCGGCAGTAATTGCCGTTTCAGTTCCGCCTTGCCTTCGGTCGACTGCACCTGTTTCAAGCGCAGATAGTCCTGCTGGAGCTTCGCGAGGTGCAGCTCATAAACGGATGCGCCTTCCATGGTCATGGCTGGACCGGCCACGGCAGCCGCTGCAACGGCTGCTGTGACGCGCTGGAAGTGACGGCGGCAAGGGTTGGTCATGATCGACGGCCTCAGCTCAGGGTGATGTTTTCGGCCATGGCAGCGCAGCCCAGGTCTTCAATCACATAGCTTTCGTTTACCGATTCGAAGTTTTCGATGCGGTCGCGTTTGGCGTTGTCGACGACGGTGCGTCGGCGGGTGTTTTCCTGCCAGTAGATCGACAGGTTGTCGAGGCGGGTCACCAGCAGGCCGTTGGCTGGGAAGTGCGGGACACGCACCGCCGGCAGGTTGCCGATGCGTTTTTGACTGGTGACGATATCGGCGGCGAGAATCTCGGTCGGTGCCTGGGTTTTGTTGATGATCGGGAAGTACTTGTCGGCCAACAGCTGGCGACCGCAGATCACCACCAGATCGGTGTCTTCCTGATACCAGGGCTCGATGAACTCGTTGACCATGCTCACGACCAGGGCGTCGATGTTTTCGAAGTCCTTGCCGGCGCCGATCTGGATCTTTCCGCTGCCGTCGACGACTTCCTTCATCACACGAGCAGGGTTTTCCAGGCGCATTTTCTCCAGCCAGCCAACGTTGACGTCCTGCAACAGTTGGTTGAGCGTCGGGTTGGAGGTGGCGGCACGACTGGTGCCGTTCCAGCCGATCATGATCCGGTTGAGTGCTTGGGCCTTGATGATGGCGTCGCGAATACGCGCCTGGAAGTCCTTGAACTTGGCCCACTGATCCAGCTTCTGGTAACGGATGCCGGTGTCGAAGTTGGTCTGGGTGCAGACGTACCCACGGTTGTCCAGTCCGCTCGGGTCGCGCGGCTCGCGGTCCTTGACGGTTGTGTCGGTGGTGCTGGCGATGGTGCCGTCGATACCGATGCCGATTTTTTCACCCGACTGCTCGGACACGCCAAACACGTTGATGGCACTGAGGAAGGCGCTGGACTCCTGGATACGGGTTTCCAGGGTCTGGGCCACGCTCGGTGCGGCGGTAAATTTGGTGGTGACGTCGCTCACGCCATGCAGTTGCGCGAGTTGTTGCAGGTAGGCGTTGTACATGACGCGGGTATCGTTACGCATGGTGTTCTCCGATGTTCCTTGGCTGGGTGTTGTCCGTGTGGTGGATCAGCAGTCGGTGACGAGCGCGCCGTCACCGCCCGTAGCTGGCGGGCGAACGGAGTGCTGCGTTTTTTGTCCCGTGGTGTCCGGGGTTTTTTCGAGCTGGGCGACCAGCGCCGTGAAGTCGGCGGACAGCTTGTCGTGGGCGACCTGCAACTTTTCGCGGGCGGACTTTTCGGCGGTGAAGGTTTCGCCCTGGCTGGCGACATGCTCGGCCATGGCCTCGACGGCCTCGCCGAGTTCAGTGAATAGAGCGGCGTCCTTGCCTTCCTTGTCCTTGCTCTTGCCGAGGAGTTCGAGAACGCGGGTGAACAGGCCTACGACCTTTACGCTTTCGTCCTCAACTTCTTCGAATTCAAGTTCGATCTCGACAGCCTCGGAAAACAGGTTGCCAGGATCGCGCTTACGGGCTGCCAGTGGGTTCATGTCCGGGTGTTGAGCGCTGAACGTCAGCATCTCGGTGCCCAGGCTGGCCGGGGTGTCGGTAACCGCGATGCCGTCCAGGTAGGCCCGTCCGGTGTCGGCGAACTTCGGACGAATCTCGATGCTGGTGTACATTTTTTGCCGTGCCTTGTTCATCGTGATCAGGTCGGCGGTCGGTTCAATCCGGGCAAACAGGGCGAGCTTTTTGGCTCCGGCAATTTCGACTTCTTCGGTCTTCAGCGCGACCACATCGCCGTAAGCACGGAAAGGGCTATCGGGCAGCAGGCTGCGCATATGCTCGATCCACACCCGTGCACCGTAAGTGTTCTGGCTGTAGGTCTCGGCGGCATCGACCAGCCATTGCCGTTCGATCTGGCGACCGTCGGTGGTGGCGCCTTCGACGGCGACGCGGAAGAACTTGGAGAGCTGTTTTTTGCCTGGGTTGTCGGTTTTGCCGGCCATGCGTGGATCCTCAGAGCGGTGGCTGTGTGCCTTGGCGATGAGCGCATGTTGTTGAGCGCGAGCGCGACGGGCAACGAGGCGCTGTTGTAGATCGAGGGGCTACAAGGACCGGAGCGAGAACTGTACGCGCGCGGGCGGCAGCATCTGCGCCATGAATGCCATCGTCGAATTGCCCACTGATCACCGCCGCCATGCCAAGCACCTGTATTGGCAGGGCTATCGCGTGTGCGAGATCGCAGAGCTTATTGGGGAGAAAGAAAAGACCCTGCACAGCTGGAAGGCCCGCGACGAATGGGACCGGGCGACACCTCTGGAGCGTATCCAGGCGGCGACCGAGGCCCGCCTGGTGCAGTTGATCCTCAAGGACCCCAAGTCAGGATCGGACTACAAGGAAATTGATCTGCTGCACCGCCAGCTGGAGCGGCAAGCCCGCATTCAGCGCTTCAACGACGGCGGTACTGAAACCGAGCTGAATCCGAACTTGGTCAAGCGCAACGAGGGGCCGAAGAAGGCGCCGAAGCGCAACGAGTTCGACGAAGAACATATCGAAAAGCTGACTGAGGCGTTCATTGATGGCTGTTTTGGTTATCAGCTGGATTGGTACAAGGCGGGTAACCAGCGGACCCGGGCGATCCTCAAGTCACGGCAGATCGGCGCGACATACTACTTCGCCCGCGAAGCGCTGATCGATGCGCTGACGACTGGCCGCAACCAGATATTCCTGTCGGCGTCGAAAAACCAGGCGCATATCTTCAAGGCCTACATCCAGGCCTTTGCCCGCGAGGTGGTGGGTGTCGAGCTGACGGGCGATCCGATCATTCTGGGGAATGGTGCGGAGCTGCACTTCCTGGGCACCAACGCCCGGACTGCGCAGGGTTACCACGGCAATTTCTACTTCGACGAATTCTTCTGGACGTTCAAGTTCAAGGAACTCAACAAAGTCGCCAGCGGCATGGCGATGCAGAAGCAGTACCGCCGGACCTACTTTTCGACGCCTTCCAGCATGGCGCACGAGGCCTATACGTTCTGGACGGGCGAGCGGTTCAACAAGGGCAAACCGGCGGCGCAACGGGTAAAAATCGACGTCTCCCATGACGCTCTGCAGCAGGGGCGGCTGTGTGAGGACCGGGTCTGGCGGCAGATCGTCACCATCCTCGACGCTGAGGACCGTGGCTGCGACCTGTTCGACCTCGACGAGCTGCGCCAGGAGTACGACGCCGAGGCATTCCAGAACCTGCTGATGTGCCAGTTCATCGACGACGGGGCGAGCATTTTCCCGCTTGCGATGTTGCAGCCGTGCATGGTGGACAGTTGGGACCTTTGGGCCGAGGACTACAAACCATTTGCCGCGCGGCCGTTCGGGGATAGGCAGGTCTGGGTTGGTTACGACCCTGCAGAGAATGGTGATAGCGCAGGGTTGGTGGTGATCGGCCCGCCCATGGTGCCTGGCGGCAAGTTCAGGGTGCTGGAGAAACACCAGTTCCGCGGCATGGACTTTGCCGCCCAGGCCGAAGCGATTCGCCAGGTCACCCGACGCTACTGGGTGACCTACATCGGGATCGATATCACCGGCATGGGTTCCGGCGTGGCGCAGTTGGTGAAGCAGTTCTTCCCGAACATCACCACGTTCAGCTACTCGCCCGAAGTCAAAACCCGCTTGGTGCTGAAGGCATACGACGTCATCAAAAACGGCCGGCTGGAGTTCGATGCAGGCTGGACGGATATGGCGCAGTCATTGATGGCTATCCGCAAAACAATCACCGCCTCCGGGCGCATGTTCACTTACACGGCCGGTCGCACAGACGAGACGGGCCATGCCGACCTGGCGTGGGCGCTGTTCCACGCACTGCACAACGAACCCCTTGAAGGGCAGACCACGGCGAATACCGGATTTATGGAGTCCTACTGATGAGCAGACGTAAGCGCGGAACCCAGCTGGCCACCGCTCAGCCACCCGTTGAAGGGGACTTGCTGCCGCCTGAGTCCGGGCCGGTTGAAGCGTTCACTTTCGGTGATCCCGCCCCCGTGCTGGATAGCCGGGAGATCCTCGACTACCTGGAGTGCTGGGCCAATGGGCGTTGGTTTGAAACACCGATGTCCATGGACGGCCTGGCGAAAACGACCCGGGCCAGCGTGTACCTCCAGTCGGGGCTGAACTTCAAGCGCAACATGCTCGCCCGCACGTTCGTTCCCCACCGGCTGTTGAGTCGCCAAGCCTTTGAGCAATTCGCACTGGACTGGCTCTGGTGTGGCAACTGCTACCTGGAAAAGCGCAACAACATGCTCCGCAACACCATGGGCCTGCTGCCGCCACTGGCGAAGTACATGCGCCGGGGCGTGGACATGGAGACCTATTACCAGGTGCGTGGCTGGAAGGACGAGCACGAGTTTGCCCCTGGTTCGATCTGCCACTTGCGCGAGGCCGATATCAACCAGGAGATCTACGGCCTACCGGAGTGGCTGGCTGCGCTGCAAAGCGCACTGCTCAACGAGAGTGCCACGCTGTTCCGGCGCAAGTACTACAACAACGGCAGTCACGCCGGTTTCATCCTGTACATGACCGACGCGGCGCAGAAGGAGGAGGACATCGACTCACTGCGCACCGCGCTGAAGAACTCGAAAGGGCCAGGCAACTTTCGCAACCTGTTCGTGTACGCCCCGGCCGGGAAGAAGGACGGTATTCAGCTTATCCCGGTGAGCGAAGTTGCGGCCAAGGATGAATTCAGCTCGATCAAAAACATCAGCCGCGACGACCTGCTCGCGGCGTTGCGCATTCCACCGCAGTTGATGGGCATCGTGCCGCAGAACGCGGGTGGTTTTGGGTCGTTGCGGGAGGCTGCTGAGGTTTGGGCGGTCAACGAGCTGGAGCCGTTGCAGGCGAGGCTGGCTCAGGTAAATGAGTGGCTGGGTGAGCAGGTTGTCCGCTTCAAGGAGTTTGAGCTTCCAACAGGGGAGAAGTAGTACTCCCGCGCAATAAACGATGCGACGAACCGGTGCGTCAACACCGGTTCGACGCTGAAACACTCGAACACGCCGAGTGCTACCGTCGTAAGTATTACGAAAACAGGAGCATGCCGGCTTCATCCCTCTACATGACCGACTCCGCGCAAAACTAAGCGGACGTCGGTTCTCTGCGCAAGGCGTTCAAGGACTCCGAGGGGCCAGGCAACTTCCACAACCTGTTCGTGTACTCACCGAATGGCAAAAGGACGGGTGCAGATCATCCCGGTCAGCGAAATGAAGGCTAAGGACGAATTCAACTCGATCAAAAACCAGACACGCGACGACGTACTGGCCAGGTTGCGCATTCCGCCGTAGTTGATAGGTATCGTGCCGCAGAACGCGGGTGGGTTTGGATCGATCAGAGGCGGCGCAGATCTATACGGCCACTGAACTGGAGCCGATTCAGGCGCGTATGGCTGAGGTGAATGAATCGCTTGGGGAGGAAGTCGTGCGGTTCAAACCTTATGAAACTCCTATCGAGGCATAAAACTCCCTCCGCAGATAAAGATATAACGCACCGGTGCCTTAACACCGTTTCGATAGGTTCTACGAACTGCAATCCACCTAAATATTAGTGATTCATTGGAGTGCTTTTCTCTAATTTTAGAATGACGAAAAATTTTTGCTATTTGGGCTATTATAAGAGGAAGTACATAACATGCACTTCTTCTTGGAGTTAAACTTTAAGATTCATGCTTAAATGGTTAGATGTGAGTGGTTCTGTAATTTATTGATGTAGTAATTTTCGCAGGAGCGGATCAATGTTGAAGTTTGTTGGTGGTGCGGAGCATAAAGGTTTTTTTTTGCAGCAGTCCTTCGAAGCAGATGGGCGAATTTTAGTATTGACAGGTAAGAACGGTGTAGGCAAGACGCGGTTTCTAGAAAGTATTATTGAGGGAAAGTCAGAGACTTATTGCGCTGGAGATAAGGTAGAAAGAGCAAATATGGTTTTTTTGGCTCAATCTTCCTTGGTTCCTTCGTTTGGTCAAATAATTGATGACGCTTCGTATGTTTTGAGAGTTGATCGAACCGTAGATTATTTTGTTCGATGCAAAAAAGATTTTGTAGATCCGTATGATCTAAGTAAGTCAGGTTTAGGTATGATGCATTCAAGAGGACTAGATAGTAATCCGGGTCTTAGTTATAGTAAGTTGTATGAGTTGTGTCAGATAATATCAAAAAAACTAAATATTCCTGTCTCTGAGTTGGATGGTGAAAATATAAGAGTTAACTATTCTGATATTCTAGATACACCTTTGGGGGTTAGCAATCTTTCTTTAATAAGTAATTCTTACATGCGGCGTATTTATGAAAATGAGTTTAACTCGTGGCGCGCTTCAAAAAGGAATAAAAAAATAAGTTTCATTGATGTGGATAAGATAAGCGAGGTTTTTGGTCCTGAGCCCTGGAGTTTGATTAACTCAATATTAAAGTCGGTATTTGATGATAAGTTTATTATTTCTGTTCCTGATGAAGAGTATGAGGTTTTTGATTATGTTGCACAGCTAAAGCTGCAGGGAAGTGAGGAGTTCATATCTCCGGAATCATTGTCATCTGGTGAGAGAACTTTATTATGGCTCGCTTTGACATTGTTTAATACTCAGTATCAAAATACGTTGACGTCATCTATTCCAAAACTGTTACTTATTGATGAGCCTGATGCGTTTTTGCATCCGAAAATGGTAGAAAAGCTGTACACGGTTCTGAGTTTGTTTACGACCATCTTTGGGACGTATGTGATTATAACTACGCATTCTCCAACGACAGTTGCATTGGCTCCAGATAAAAGTGTTTACGTAGTATGTGATGGTGATGTGAAACCGGTGGAAAAAGACTTGGCGATATCTGATCTGCTGGACGGTGTTGATCAGATATCTATAGACCCTGAGAATAGACTTCATGTGTTTGTAGAGAGTCTATATGATGCAAACTTGTACAGCGCACTTTATACGTATCTTCGAGGTACAGAGAATGCGATCGACTCTAAGGTTTCTTTAAGCTTTACTCCATCGGGAGAAAAAGTTCCTATTTCGCGTATTGTCGAGGCGATGAAAAGTCTAGTTTCGAGTGATGAAGAGTTGATCTCGAACGTCGTTGCGGCGATAAATGGTGTTGGTAGTTGTGCGCATGTCTACGGAGCCGTTAATAGCTTTACTGATCCCAGTAGCAAATATGTCAGAGGCGTCGTTGATTGGGATCTAAAAAACAAGCCAGAGCCCGGAGTAATAGTCTTTGCCAAGGATTATGCCTATACTACCGAGAATGTTGCCTTAGATCCGATTTCCATTCTGTTGCTACTTCATATGGATAAAGAGAGCGAATATTCGATTTTCAATTTGTGTGGTGAAAATGTCTCCTGGACCGATTGGATGGGACGCCCAGATCTGCTTCAAATTTCTTTAGATCGTTATTTGGAGCGAATATTAGGGTGTCAGAATAGTAAGGACGCAGAGCTAACTTACATCTCAGGAGTGCAGTTGCGAACGGATAAGCAATATTTGCTTATGGGTGAGGGGTTAGAGAAGCGCGTAATCGCTGCATACAATGGACTGAAATCTTATATTGGAAATGGACCTAAGAAAGATCTCAAATACACAGTTGTTACTAAGTCTATGTTAAAGATGTCGGGGGGAAGATTTATTCCTATTCAATTCGCTCACTTGTTTAAAGAGCTGCAATTATCGCGTCGAAGATGACTGTGCTTGTTTTTTTGATTTTTTAGTCTTTTGGGTAGTGAGGGAAGTGGAGGATAGCGACATATTGCTGTTTAAGTTTATGTTCATGAATATATGAGGTTTGCAAGCCGCCACGTACGGCATTTTTTAGCGCTTGAGCATTCGACGCCTGCCTTCTAGCGGGCGCCACTTTCTCCCCCGCCACGCTAGTGTCCTAAATAGGTCGCTTGTCCTGCGTATCCTCCAAGGATACGGAGCTAAGCCCCGAAGCTTGGTCTATGCCTGGTAGCCGACGTTAGTTTCGATCCTGGGAAGAGCTTCGAACACCCAACATTTTATGGTGTTGCGCTCGATAGGGCTATGAACGGCGCGGTTATGGTTAATGTAGCGCTGAGACGAACTGCTCTTCATTGCCTTGATCATTGCGGCGTCTAGGTTGATGGTGATGCCATGCGCTTCGAACTGCTTCGCAATCTCTTCAAGGCGAACGCAAGCAGCGTAGATTTTGGAGACTCCCTGCCGATATCGAGGATGCCCGATAGTAGCGGCGTCCATCGGCGATTCACAACGCCTTCCCGTCTACCAAGCCCTACCTTCCTTCCCAGCCATATTTGCGAGAAGCATAGGCTGTGATGCGCCCGCAGCTGTCTCGAGCAGGGTGCCTAGTGAAGTCAGGGGATCTGACGTGCTACAAAATGTGGGGAAATGGCGTGCTTCAACCTGGCGCGCGCCGTCGTCCCCCCACCTCGCCTGCGGGCTAAATGGGTCGTTTTTTCTGCGCCCCTGCGGACCACTTCCGGCGGCTCAGGCTGGGCGCTTGCTTGGCGTTGTGGGGAGGTTGAAAGCCTGCGGAACCCTGCACCAGGTGGGTATTTCTTCGAAAGGACTGGAAGCTTTGCTATGGCGGTAGGAGGGGGGGTATTTCAAAAAGAGTAATTTCAGTAACCACGTATAGGTATTGGGCTGGAGGCCGCGTATTCCGTGGGGTTCGGTATTACAAAAAGGAGTAACAAAGAAGTAATTGAAAAGGTAATTATTTTGCAAGCTATTGTTTTTAAAGGTTTTTTGTAAGGGTGAGAATTACGTTTATAAAGAGTAATCAGATTACTTCAATATTACTTAAAGATTACCTTTTGGTCGAAACACAAAGTCCTTTAATTTCAATGTGTTGAGCGTGAAAAACGGTCAAGATTACTTATGTTACTCTTTTTTCTGCCCCCCTCTAGATTTTGAATCTCAGCCCCCTACACGTGTGATGCGCACGCGTAACTCGGTGCAATCTGAGGTCCGTGGGAATGGCGTGGGAACGCTTTCGCGCAACCGGCACCGCTGGAGCCCTTGTATTCCGGGGCCTTGGCTGAGCGATCGAGGGTGCGGGTACTTTCGAATCTCTCCTTCACCGCCAAATTCGATGTAAACAAAACCCCTGGTTTCGAAAGAAGTCAGGGGTTTTGTGGTTTCTGGGGTTTGAATACAGGGTTGTGCTAGAGAAAAATTTTCTCTAGCATCTGTCCCCATGGCTACCCTTCACAGTGAACGAAACTGGAAAATAAAAATCTATCCCGACGACCACGCGCCGCCGCACTTTCACGTGCAAACGCCGGACGGAGAGTCGTTGGTTCAGATAGAAGGGCTGGTGGTTCTCGGCAAAGGTGCCGAAACCAAGGCCTTGAAAGCTGCCCTGCTTTGGGCAAGAGTCCATACCACTGATCTTTGGCGCGTATGGAATGAACAAAACCGGAGGAACTGACTTATGACCAGCAAGCTTCGCATCTCTGCTGTGCAACCAGTTGCCGGCAAGCATGCCATCGAAATTGAGTGGAATAACGGTAAGCGACACACCGTTGATCTCACTGATCACATAAATACCTTCCCGATTCTAAAACCCCTTCAGGACTTGGCTCTATTTGGTCGGGTTGAAGTCGGTGAGTGGGGCTTTGACGTGACTTGGGGCAATGACCTGGAGTTGTCCTCCGTCACCTTGCATCGTTTGGCGCTGGAACAGTCCGGCGAGGTCATGCTGACGCAGGACTTCAGAAAGTGGATGCTCAGCAACAATCTGTCGCTCTCCGCTGCGGCTGTGGAACTAGGCTTCACTCGTAGGACCATTACTTCCTACAGCAGCGGGGCCGCTCTGATTCCCAAGCATGTAGGGTTGGCGTGTAAGGGGTGGGAGTACGAGCATAAGGCTCGTGGCACACGTTGCGTTTAGGTTGGGTAATGTTCGCAAAAAGGGATGACTGAGAGGTCGTCCCTTTTTCCTTTTTGCGGGGTCAAGCCAATGGGTTCAGGAATACTGCGCTGCCATCCTCCGACCTATGACATCCAGCAGATCGCATCCATCGCGTAACGGAATTGCGCAGAGCAAGGAAAAGTCGCCCAGCACGACCGTATCACTACTGATTTCTGCACGCAGCGCCAGGTTTTCTAGAACTTGGGTTACGGCGCGAATCCGATAGTTTGCAGCATCAAGCAGGACATCCAGCGGTGCTGTGGTGTCTACGAAAAGGGCGGGTGTGGTGCAGTCGTTGCTGGTGAGTGCCATATATTGATTCATACGGGAGTCCATCTGAGACAAATAGAAAAATAGCTAACCTTTTTCAAGTTAGACCTTCATAAAACAGCCGTCGCCTGAAAAACTGGATCGCAGAGTTTTAGTTTTCAGATTTGTCTTCGAGTCGCCAAACTCGGTCGCCATGACGGCGACCGAAAGACTATAGACCTGGCATTACGAAGCGGGCAGGGCATACTTTCAGATTGATCTGTAGGAAATCACTCCGATTGATCAACTGCACGCTCTCAAGCCTGCACATACACCCAAGCCGTCAACCCCGAAGCCAACCCCACCGAAACCCGCTTATAGTCCGATACCTCATACGCATCCGCCGCCGCCAGCTCCTTCTCGGTAATCTGAAACACCGTCCCCTCAACACTGTCCTCATTCCGCCCGCTCGGCGAAACAATCGGATGATGGGTCTTGCCACTGGCCGTCAACACCTCAGGATCGGTAATCTCCACCCAGCTTTTTGAATACCCCAGCATCGCATCCTGCTGACCCACCAACTCCCGCCCAAAGTTGGACAGTTGCACAGCCTTGTCCTGCAGCGTGCCGTAGGAAAACAACAGCACGGGAAATTCGGTCGAGCGTTCCATCTTTATTCCTTGAAAAATTAAGCCAGCAAATCTTCGTAAAACGCACCATAAGCCGCGCTCGGGTGCGCAATCTGGATCTCCAGGATCCACAGCCCTTCATTCGGATACTGGTCAAAATCCCCAAGATCACCGCCACGGTAAATCGCATGGGGGAAATCGCTGACGCGGTGCCCTTTGATGTCGAGGTTCAGCACCCAACCCATTTCCTTCGCTTGCTCTTCGGCAAAACGATACAGCTCCAGGCCGACGACTTTATCGTTCCTCCAGCGCTGTTCCACCCGGTCAAACAACTCTTTCGCTGCGCGCGCACACGCGGCCATCTCCGGGTTGTTGCCAGTGCTGAAGGTCGCCCCCGCATCACCTTCATGGCCTTGCCAAACGGCGCCCATGTCGATGAAGTAGATGTCGTTTTCCCCCAGCACCGGGTCGCCGTCGGAGCGTTCCTTGAAGGTCCTGAGGGTGTTGGCGCCAAAGCGCACCAGCAGCGGGTGCCAGATGCGCTGCATGTCGAGGTCGGCGAGGACCTTTTTGCCGAGCTCGCGGGCTTCGGATTCGAGCATGCCGGGGCGGATGAGTTTGGACAGTGCTTCGATCGCGCGCCAAGTCATGGCCTGGGCGTAGCGCATTGAGTCGATGCTGTAGGCGACGCCCACAGCTTCCTTGGATGATTGTGCGGTCACCGGCTTTTCCTCGGCTTTATAGTGTCAGGCGTTATGCGTTTTACTATATAGCGATGGCAGGATGGAACCTAAATATGCAACCACGCCATCCCACCCAACACCACACTCACACCACCGGCGGTATACGCCATGCGCTTCAACCATTCCTTCCTTGTCAGCAATGTGATCGCAGCCAATGAAATCGCGATCTGAATCGCGGTCATCGCCTGTGCCCAGCGGTGATGTTGATGCAATGCCTGCTCTGACTTTTCATCCCATTCCTTCGATGTGGCCTCGAGCTTTTCGGCCTGTTTGCGCACGTCTTCCTTCTGGGTTTTATAACGCTCGATCTCGTCGGTGTAGTGCTTGGCGTCAACACCCGGAATATGCGTTGCCAGCTCCGCAAGGTTCTGCCGGCTGGATTTGGCCTGGTAGTAGTTCCACTGGTTGGCGGCTTCGGTCTTGAAGATGGCGGCGTTGTTTTTGTCCATCGCCGCTTCGCTTTCGGTGGAGCCGGCCTGGTAGCTGAGCATGGCGCCGACGGTGGCCATGATGGCGGTCATCACGGCGATGCGGCTGGCGAAATTGTCTCCGCTGCGGTGGGCATGTTCGGTGGCGTGTTCGACGTGTTTTTCGTGGGGGCTGGGGACTTCGAAGGCTTCGGACATGGGGGCGTCTATGAAGGGTTTGAGGGACTCTGATTCTTCACCAGCGAAGCTGTCTCAATCCTGTACGTAATGCTGCAAACCGGCCACCAGGGCGTCAAAGGTGACGCGGCAGCGCGGGCTGTTGCGCAGGTCTTCGTGCATGGTGACCCAGGTGTCCAGTTGCAGGGCAAATGCGTCCGGCAGCACTCGGCTCAGGCGGGCGTCTTGCCGGGCCAGTTTGACCTGGCAGCCACCGATGCCGGCGCCGGCGCGGATCAGGGCCAGTTGTGCGAGGTCGCTGTCGCTGCTGAGGGAAAAGGCGCTGCGGTCGAAGCCTTTGACGGCCAGGCTGCGGATGAAGGCGCTTTCCTGGTCGTAGCCGATGACTGAATGAGCTGAGAGATCATTCAGGCTCTGGGGTGTGCCATGTTGTTGCAGGTAGTCGTTGCGCGCATGCAGGCCGACTTCGATAACGCCGATCCTTTTCGCCAGAAGTTGTTCCTGGCTGGGTCGGACCATTCGCACAGCGATGTCGGCCTCCAGTTGCAGCAGGTCCAGCAGGCGATTGCTCAGCACCAGTTCGACCCTGAGGTGCGGGTGCTGTTGGCGCAGGCGGGTGATGATCGGCGGCAGGACTTCCACGCCGATCACTTCGCTGGCAGACACTCGTACCACGCCGCGCACTTCGGGGCCTTGGGGCGACGCGGCGCGCTCGAGTGCGGCGGCGGTGGTTTCCATGGTTTCGGCATGGGTGCGCAGGGTGAGGGCGACCGCCGTGGGCAACAGGCCGCTGGCGGAGCGGGTGAACAGCACCACGTTGAGGGATTTTTCCAGCGCAGCGATGTGCCGCCCGACCGTGGGCTGCGTGATGCCGAGCTGCCGTGCGGCCCCCGACAACGATCCTTCCTTGAGTACCCCGAGGAACGACCGGTAAAGCTCCCAACCAATATTTGATGCCATGCATAAATGTATAGCGTCTGGATGATCTTCGGCAATTCCTCTATAGCTCGCCGGCGAACAGAATCGCCCCATCACACAACCCTCAGGGGAAAAAGCATGAACAAGGTTCTGGTAATGGGCGCGACAGGCGGGATTGGTGGCGAGGTGGCGCGGCAGTTGTTCGCTGCGGGCTGGCAGGTGTGCGCCCTGACGAGGGATGTGGATAAGGCTCACAAGCAGAATGCCGATTTCACCTGGATAAAAGGTGATGCGCTGAACCGTGGGGAAGTCGTCGCAGCGGCCCGGGGTTGTTCGGTGATCGTGCATGCGGTGAATCCGCCCGGTTACCAGCGCTGGGCGGAGCTGGTGCTGCCGATGATCGACAACAGCATCGCGGCGGCAGTCGCGGAAGGGGCGACGATTGTCTTGCCGGGCACGGTGTACAACTTCGGGCCTGATGCATTCGCGCGGTTGGAGGAAGATTCGCCGCAGCATCCCCTTACCCGCAAGGGCGCGATCCGGGTAGAGCTGGAGCAGCGTTTGCTTGAGGCGACCCGGCAGGGCGCACGAGCGCTGATCGTGCGGGCAGGCGATTTTTTCGGCGCCAAGGCCGGCAGCAGCTGGTTTTCCCAAGGCCTGGTCAAACCCGCAAAACCGGTGGCCAGCGTGAGTTATCCGGGAGCACCAGGCGTGGGGCATCAGTGGGCTTACCTGCCTGATGTGGCGAGGACCATGGTCGAGTTGATTGCACGCCGCGACAGCCTTGATGCCTTCGCCCGCTTTCATATGGCGGGGCACATAGATGCCGATGGTCGGCAGATGAGCCAGGCGATTCAGCGGGTGGTGTCACGCAGGACCGGCCAGCAGCCTTCTGTACGTGCTTTCCCGTGGTGGCTGCTGAAACTGGCCGCGCCCTTTGTCACCACCTTCCGCGAGATGCAGGAAATGCGTTACCTGTGGCAAACCGAGGTGCGCATGGATAACGGCCGTCTCGTACAGATATTGGGCAGTGAACCGCACACGCCTTTGGACGAGGCGGTTGAGGCGACATTGGTGGGTATCGGCTGCTTGCCTAAGCGCGCCTGATCAGCCGTACATACACCGCGATATTGATCAACAGCACCAGCGCGCCCAGCCCCAATTGAATCTGCGGCGTCAGCCCGGCCGGGTAGATCAGGGTCAGGATGTAATGCTCGATAAAGCCGCCGCCATATCCGTCCTGCCCGGCCAAATGACGAAACAGATTTTCCCAGCGGGTCAGCGGGCAGGGCAGATGGAACACTTCAACGGCAACGCCCCACGCGGCGGCAGGCAAATGCAGCCACATGACCGGTCGCCATTTGAGGGCGAGCAAACCGCCAAACAGCACGAACAGAATGAACGACAAATGAAACAGCACCAGGCCGTCGGCGGCGAAACGGTAGAGCATGATGGGGTTCGCTTTTTGAATGGATCAGGTCCCGAATTCTTCCTTCAGGAACTCGATAAACACCCGCAATTTCTTCGGCGTGTTCGTACGGTTGAAGTAATACAAATACAGCGCGCTGTGGGCAATCCAGTCGTCCAGCACCTCCACCAACTCACCGCGTTGCAGGTACTGCTCGACGCTGGAGCGCGCCACGTAGGCAAAGCCAAACCCGTCCAGCGCACCGCGCACCATCAATTCAACATCGTTGGTCGCCAGCCGGCCTTTTACCGTAACCCGCATCTGCTTGCCGGCTTTTTCAAAGTCCCAGCGGTGCAGCGAGCCGGTCTGCGCGCTGCGGTAGTTGACGCACTCATGCTCCAGCAAGTCGTGGGGATGAGTGGGCAGTTTGCGCCCCTGCAAATACTGCGGCGTGGCGACGATGACGAATCGCAACTGCGTCGCCACCGGCACCACCACCATGTCTTCGGCCAGCACATGGTCGTAGCGGATGCCCGCGTCAAAACCCTGGGCGACGATGTCCACCAGGCTGTTGTCCACCGCCACTTCCAGGTTGATGCCCGGGTATTTGCGCAGGAAGCGCTGGAGCAACGGTTGCAGGACCATTCGGCTGGCGGTGGAGGGAATGTTCAGGCGCAAGGTGCCGGCGGCGTCGACCGTCGCCGCTGCTACGCTGTGCAGGCTGGTTTGCAGTTCTTCCAGCAGCGGCGTGATCTTCTGGATCAACTGCTCGCCGGCCTCGGTCACGCTGACGCTGCGGGTGGTGCGGTTGAGCAGTTGCACACCCAACTGTTTCTCGAGGGCGCGCACGCGATGGCTGACGGTCGACACCGACAGGCTGCTGGCGTCGGCCGCCTGGGTGAAGCTTTTCGAGCGGGCGACCTGCAGGAACAGTCGCAACTGCTGAAAATCGGGCGTGTCCATTGTGTGGTATTTCCGAAAGGGCCTTGTGGATTATGCATCTTTTTAGCAAGAACAGCGGCGCGCATACTTTTCCTACACACACGAGGATTGGCCCTTTATGACGACTTCCACCGCAAAACCCGTCTGGTTCATCACTGGCTGCTCCACCGGTTTCGGCCGCCAGCTGGCGTTGCACACCCTGAGCCTCGGCTACCCGACCGTGGTCACCGCGCGTAATCCGCAGCAGGTGCAAGACATCGTTGCCGGTCACGAAGAAAACGCCCTGGTCCTGACGCTGGACGTTACCGACCAGGCCCAGGTCGAGGCGGCTGTCAAAGCGGCTGAAGAACGTTTCGGCCATATCGACGTACTGGTCAACAACGCCGGTGTCGGCTACTTCGGCTCCTTCGAAGAAAGCGACCTGGATGACGTGCGCAACATGTTCGAAATCAACGTGTGGGGCTTGAGCGCCATGACCCGCGCGGCCTTGCCCGGCATGCGCGCCCGGCGCTCGGGCAGCATCGTGAACATTTCCTCGGTGGGCGGTGTGGCGGCGTTCCCGTCGCTGAGTTTCTACAATGCGACCAAGTTTGCGGTGGAGGGCCTTTCCGAGGCGCTGTCCCAGGAAGTCGCGCCGTTGGGGATCAAGGTGTTGCTGGTCGAGCCGGGCCCGTTCCGCACCGACTGGGCCGGGCGTTCGGCCAACGAGGCGGCTCACGGGATTGCCGACTACAAGGAAACGGCGGTGGCACGGGCCAATATGGTTCGCAACTACAGCGGCAAGCAGCCGGGTGATCCGGTGCGCGCGGCGATTGCCATCGTCAAGGCGGTGGAGGCTGAGCAACCGCCATTGCGCCTGTTGCTGGGCAAGGCTGCGTTGACCTTTGCGCGGACCAAGGTGAAGGCGCTGAGTGCGGATTTTGATGCGTGGGCTGAGGTAACTGAGGGGGCGGATTTTCCCGAGTGAAGCACTGACTGGATTCGGCACAAGGCCGTAACGGTTGCTTGCAGGTAACGCTGGCCGTTATTGTGCTGAATCCTTTTAGTCCTTTTGCCCACGGATCTGTAGTGATGAATGCACCGCGTACCGCTGTCCCGATCAAGGCTGTCATTTTCGATATGGACGGGTTGTTGCTGGACACAGAAGGCATCTACACCGAAGTCACACAGATCATCGCCGAACGCTATGGCCGTACCTATGACTGGGGGATCAAGCAGCACATCATTGGTCGCGGCGCCCAGGACCTGGCGGATTACGTGGTCAAGGCGCTGGACCTGCCGATTACACCCGCAGAATTCCTGGTGATCCGCGAGCCGCTGATGAGCGAGCGTTTCCCCAAGGCCTTGGGCATGCCGGGTGCTGAGGCGCTGCTGCGGCACTTGAAGGCGCATAACATTCCGATTGCCGTGGGCACCAGTTCGTCGCGCAACTCGTTTGGCCACAAGACCACGTTGCACCGTGAGTGGTTTGGGCTGTTCGACACTATCGTCACGGCGGATGACCCGGAGGTCGGGGCGGCCAAGCCGGCGCCGGATATCTTCCTGACGGCGGCGCGCCGCTTGGGTGTGGCACCGGAGGATTGCCTGGTGTTTGAGGATTCGCCGTTTGGCGTGACAGCGGCGAAGGCTGCGCACATGACCGCGATTGCGGTGCCGGATGAGGCGATGGCGGACAGCAAGTATCACCATGCTGACCAGATTATTCGCAAGTTGGCTGACTTTGATTTGGCGGCGTATGGCTTGCCGCCGATGCGTTGATCCCTCTGAAGCGACTGGATTAAAAATGTGGGAGCGGGCTTGCTCGCGAATACGGTGTGTCAGCCGATACATGTGCTGACTGATCCACCGTATTCGCGAGCAAGCCCGCTCCCACATTTAGTCCTGCGGTGCCTTGGGCAAGGTCTTCTGCCGCAAAATATAAACCGTCACCAACACCGCACTGGTCAGCATGAACCCTCGCGCCCAGATCAGCGGCACCAGGTAGCAGGAAAACCCGATACTCACCCACATCAACCCAATGGCATACACCTTGCCCTTGAGCGGAATCCCGTTGCCATCCAGATAGTCACGAATCCACGGCCCCAGGCGCGGGTGTTCCACCAGCCAGTGGTAGAAGCGCGGGGAGCTACGGGCAAAGCAGGCGGCAGCCAGCAGAAGGAAGGGGGTAGTGGGCAGCACCGGCAGGAAGATGCCGATTACCCCGAGCGCCACGCTCAACCAGCCGATGGCCAGCAGAACGTAACGCAGGATCACGGAACGGTTGCCCATGGGCGCCACGGGCAACGGTCTTAGTGGTGGCGAGGCTTGAGGATCGCCGGCTTTTCGTCAGGTGCGTTGCACAGCAGGTACAGGGCGGTCAGCGCTTCCGGGATCTGAACGATCATGTCGTCCATCAGGTTGGCGTCGGCGGCGATGTCGGAGAACTCAGGCTGTTCGTCGAACAGGCCGGAACCGACCATGATCGGCAGCAGCATTTCGCTGACTTCTTCTTCAGCCGTTTCGAACCAGGCCTCTTCACGCAGGAACACGCCTTCCATGAAACCGATGCACCAGCCGCGCAGTTCGGAGTCGTCCGGGTCTTCGCCCAGGTCCAGGTCGCAAGGCAGTTCGAACTCTTCATCGGAAGCCAGTTGGCGGCCAATGTGAGCCTTGAGGGCCAGCAGGGTCGATTCGATTTCTTCGCGCTGGGCGGCATCACTGTAGTGAGGCTCTTCGGAGAACAGGGCGTCGATCCATTCACGGTCGGGAACGACATCGGAGCAGATCGACAGCGCGGTCAGATAGCCGTGGGCGGCCACGTAGTCCAGCGCCTCGTCGTGCAGCTCATCGGCATCGAGGAAGGCTTGCAGGCGGGTTAGTTGCTCAGCGAAGGACATTGACGGACTACCTTGGGAATAAACGATGGGCAATTCTAGGCTTTCTTGAGCTGCCAGGCCAGCCGCAGCACAGATTTGAGAGGTATTTGAGCCCGGCGGCAATTCACCAACGGCACCCTTTGCCGGGTAACGCTCGGGTATACTGCCGCGTTTTGTGATGCCCCTGCAGGCCAAGCGCCAGTCGCGGGAAAAGTTCGCTTACGGATTATTTCCCGCTCAAGCGTGCTTTTTCGACCAGCCTGTACAGAGGGATTTCGGCGATATTTGGAGTTTTTCATGCTCGAGCAGGCTCAACGCGTCCTCAAGGACATCTTCGGCTACGACAGTTTTCGTGGCCGCCAGGGTGCGATCATTGAGCGCGTGGCCAACGGCGGTGACGCCCTGGTGCTGATGCCTACCGGTGGCGGCAAGTCGCTGTGCTTCCAGGTACCGGCACTCCTGCGGGAAGGGCTTGCGGTGGTGGTGTCGCCGTTGATCGCTCTGATGGACGACCAGGTGGCCACCCTTGAAGAGCTCGGCGTGGCGGCTGCTTCGCTGAACTCCACCCTCAGCGCCGAACAGCAGCGTGACCTCGCCGCCCGGATCAAGCGCGGCGAAGTGAAGATGCTTTACCTCGCCCCCGAGCGCCTGGTGCAGCCACGGATGCTGGCGTTCCTGCAGAGCCTGGAAATCGCCCTGTTCGCCATCGACGAAGCCCACTGTGTGTCCCAATGGGGCCACGATTTCCGTCGTGAATACCTGCAACTGGGCCAACTGGCGGAACTGTTCCCCAACGTCCCGCGCATCGCCCTGACCGCCACCGCCGACAAACGGACCCGCGAAGAAATCGTCGAGCGCCTGCACCTGCAGAACGCCGAGCGCTTCCTCTCGAGCTTCGACCGGCCGAATATCTTTTACCGCATTGTGCCCAAGGAACAGCCGCGCAAGCAGTTGCTGGCGTTCCTCTCCGATCGGCGCAGCGACGCCGGCATTGTCTATTGCCTGTCGCGCAAGAAGGTCGATGAGGTCGCCGCATTCCTCAGTGAACAAGGCTACCCGGCACTGCCGTATCACGCGGGTTTGCCCAACGAACTGCGGGCCTACCACCAGAAGCGCTTCCTCAACGAGGAAGGCCTGATCATGGTCGCCACCATCGCGTTCGGCATGGGCATCGACAAATCCAACGTGCGCTTCGTGGCCCACATGGATTTGCCCAAATCCCTTGAGGCGTACTACCAGGAAACCGGGCGTGCCGGCCGTGACGGCCTGCCGGCGGATGCGTGGATGGTCTACGGCCTGCAAGACGTGGTGATGCTCAAGCAGATGCTGCAGAACTCCGAAGGCGACGAGCGCCACAAGCGCCTGGAACAGCACAAGCTCGACGCGATGCTGTCGCTGTGTGAAGAAACCCGCTGCCGTCGCCAGACCTTGCTCGCCTACTTCGACGAAGACATGCCCAAGCCCTGCGGCCACTGCGACAACTGCGTGGACGGCGTGCAGACCTGGGACGCCACCGAGCCGGCGCGCCAGGCGTTGTCGGCGATCTACCGCACCGGTCAGCGCTATGGCGTCGGCCACCTGGTGGACGTGTTGCTGGGCAAGGACAATGAAAAGATTCGCAGCTTCGGCCACGAAAAACTCTCGGTCTATGGTGTGGGCAAGGCCCGCGCCGAAGGCGAGTGGCGCTCGCTGTTCCGGCAGATGGTCGCCCGTGGCCTGGTGGACATCGACCTGGAAGGCTACGGCGGCCTGCGCCTGAACGACAGTTGCCGGCCGCTGCTCAAGGGCGAAGTCAGCCTGGAGCTGCGCCGCGACCTCAAGCCGCAAACCACCGCCAAGAGCAGCACCAGCCAGGCCAGCCAACTGGTGCGTTTCGAAGAGCGCGAACAGTGGGAAGCCCTGCGCGCGCTGCGTAAGAAGTTGGCGCAGGAACACAGCGTGCCGCCTTACGTCATCTTCCCGGACTCCACCTTGCTGGAAATGCTCCGCGACCATCCCACTACCCTCGGCGAGATGGCCAGGGTCAGCGGCGTCGGTGCGCGCAAGCTGGAGCGTTATGGCCAGGCCTTCCTCGAAGTGCTCGGCGGCCAGGTCGAGGCGCCGAAAGAGGTCGCCGATATCCGCCACGAGTTGATCAGCCTCGCCCGTGCCGGCATGACCCCGATCCAGATTGCCGGGCAGCTGCAGTGCTCGGAAAAGAACGTCTACACCTTGCTCGCCGAGTCCATTGGCAAGCAGCAGTTGTCGTTGGAGCAGGCCCTTGATCTGCCGGAAGATTTGCTCGGTGAAATCCAGGATGCATTCCTGGATGGAGAAGGCGAATTGCCACCCGTTTCCGAGATTGCGCCGCTGTTTACCGGCCGCGTTCCCGAGGGCGTTTTGTACTGCGTAAGGGCCGCTTTGCAGTCGGAATTCGAGATTTGATGTGCCAATTACGACAATGTAACGAATCAGTACATACCGGGTCTTGCCTACTGGCATGGGTCATGCTTAGCTGACTAATAATTAGCCACACTTTATTTTCAGTCTAATCCATGAGTTTTTTATGCCGTTAACCGATCAACACCGTTTTGGCATGCAGTTGGCGCATATGTCCCGAGGATGGCGTGCCGAGCTGGATCGCCGCTTGGCAGGTTTGGGACTGTCCCAGGCACGCTGGCTGGTGCTGCTGCACCTGGCCCGTTTTACCGAACCGCCTACCCAGCGTGAGCTGGCGCAGAGCGTCGGGGTAGAGGGGCCCACCTTGGCCCGTTTGCTCGACAGCTTGGAAAGCCAGGGCCTGGTGCAACGCCAGGCCGTGGTGGAAGACCGCCGCGCCAAGCGCATTGTGCTGTGCGACACCGCGAAGCCGCTGATCGAGCAGATCGAGACCATCGCCACGGCCTTGCGCCATGAGCTGTTTGTGGGTGTCGATGAAGAGGATCTGCGGGTGTGCATGCGGGTGCATGAACACATCCTCGGAAATCTCGAGAAGTCCTGACCCCAGGTACACAGAAGATCAAAAATGTGGGAGCGGGCTTGCTCGCGAAGGCGGAGTGTCAGTGAATACATGTGCTGACTGACACACCGCCTTCGCGAGCAAGCCCGCTCCCACATGGGTTTTGCGGCGTAGTTAGAAGGTTTGCCCCAGGTTCAGGTACACCGCCTGCTGACTGTCATCGTTAAACCCATAACTGAAATTCAACGGCCCCAGCGGCGTATCAAACCCCAGGAAAATACTGGCGGCGTTGATGTACCCGCTGTCGTATTCATTGTCGTTGTTCCAAGCCCGCCCTCGCTCCAGTGATGCGCCCAGGTACAACGGGAAATCCAGCGGCAGATAAGACCGCGGCGTCAGCCGGCGATAGTAGACCGCGCGCATCAGGCTGATGTTCTGCCCGGCAATCGCATCCTCCCGGAAGCCCGACAGCTGCCGCGCGCCCCCCAGCAGGAAGCTGGAAATCACCACGTCCGACTTATCCAGGGTGCGCCCATACCGCCCGCCGAGGATCAGTGTGTCCGGCCCGCTGCTCATGGCCTTGTCCAGCTTGAACTCCCACTGGCGATAGCGCTGGTCCGAACCCAGCCCCGGTTCGAACTCCCGGAAGGCCAGGCCAATGTCTTCGCCGGTATGGGGGAAGTACACGTTGTCGAACGAGTCGAAGGAGTACTTCAGCTCATAGAAACCCTCGCTGAAGTTGATGCTCGGTGAATTCCGGTCGCCAATGCGCACATCCGCCTTACCCCAGGCCTCGCCGACGCCGAAACGAATCTCGCCGCTGTTGCCGATCTGCCGGCCCACGTTCAGGCCGAAGCCGTAGCGTTCCAGGCGGTATTCGGAGATCGGGTTGTTGTCTTCAATCAGTTCGACGTTCTGCGCCTGGGCACTGATATAGGGCGCGACGAAGTAGCGTGAACCGGTGTCCATCGGCTGATAGAACTCGCTGTACAGCTCCTGCTTGTCCCCGATCTGCACCCGCGTCAGCCATTCGGCGCCGAGGCGGTTGATGCCGTTCATGCGGTAGCTGGCGCCGAGGTTGAAGGCGCTGTCGCCGCGCATGTCATCCGACAGGTTCAGGCCCAGGCGCAGGTAGTCGGTGCCGCTGCGTTTGCCCCGGGCGCTGATGACCAGGGTGTTGTCCTTGCCCTTTTTCACCACGCGGTATTGCACCTGTTCGAAGTAATCCAGGCCGTACAGAGTGCCCATGTCGGTTTGCAGGCGGGCCAGGTCCAGGGGCTCGCCGAGGTTCTGGCGGATGTAGTAGCGGATCACCTCGTCGCCCACCTTGGAGTCGTTCTCCACCTTGATCGCGGTGATCACCGGGTTGCGCTCGCCGGCCGTTCGCGCGGCCACCAGCGACGGGTCCACCGGTTCGGCCGGGCGCAGGTGCGCCAGGCGCACGTCGAGTGCGCGGGTGGCGCGGTAGCCCGCGTCGATCATGTCCTTGGCGCGCCCGAAATCCGTCACCCCGTAGGCGGCCAGGGGCGGCTGGATCAGCACGTCGCGGGGCGCCAGGGCCTTGAGTTGTTCTTCGGAATTGCGCCGGGTCATCAGGGTGATGGACTGGTTGAGCACGTCCACCACGGTGTTGAGTTGCTTGCGTGAGCGCAGCGGGGTGCCGATGTCGACGACGATGGCGATGTCGACCCCCATTTCCCGCGCCACATCCAGCGGGATGTTATCGGTCATGCCGCCGTCCACCAGCAGCCGGCCATCCAGTTCCACCGGGGCAAATACCGCCGGGATCGACATGCTGGCGCGGATCACCTGGGGCAGGTGGCCTTTGCGGAACACCACTTTTTCACCACTGGTGATGTCGGTGGCCACGGCGCGGAAGGGGATCGGCAGCTTGTCGAAATCCCGCACGTTACTGGTGTGAGCGAACATGCTTTCCAGCAGCAAGGCCAGGTTCTGACCCTGGATCACCCCCAGTGGCAGGCCGAGGCTGCCGTCGTCGCGGAAGCTGAGTTTCTGTTTGACCAGGAAATCCCGGTCATCCTGCTTGCGCCGGAATGGCACGTCTTCCCGCGGTGGCGCGTCAGACAGGGCGAGCTTCCAGTCGATGTTCAGCGCGAGTTTTTCCAGCTCGTCGATCTTGTAGCCCGAGGCGTACAGCCCGCCGATCACCGCACCCATGCTGGTGCCGGCAATCGCATCGATGTGGATGCCCTGTTCTTCCAGGGCCTTGAGCACGCCAATGTGCGCCAGGCCACGGGCGGCACCGCCGGAGAGCACCAGGCCGATCTTCGGGCGCGGGTTTTCGACGGCTTGGACGAGGACAGGGAACAGGCACAGCAACAGGCAGGACAACAGGCGGCGCATCATCAATCTCAAGGCAGGACGATAAAGGCCGGTATTATAGCCACTCGATCCTTTCAACCCGCCAAGCAGGAGCCAGTCAATTCATGTCAGCGGCCAAGCCCGAGATTGTCATCACCTATTGCACCCAGTGTCAGTGGCTGCTGCGCGCCGCCTGGCTGGCCCAGGAACTGCTGAGCACGTTCGCCGATGACCTCGGCAAAGTGGCCCTGGAGCCGGCCACCGGCGGTGCGTTTCGGATTACCTGCGACGGTGTGCAGATCTGGGAACGCAAGGCCGATGGCGGCTTCCCGGAAGCCAAGGTGCTCAAGCAACGGGTACGTGACCAGATCGACCCGCAACGGGACCTGGGGCATAACGACCGTACTCAGTGAACCTCGGCCGTGGTGGCCGGCTGCTTGGCCGGTTTGGCGCCGCCCATCAGCCCGGACACCACGATGGCCACGATGATCAGCGCGCCGCCCATCAGCATGCGCAGGGTTGGTGTTTCAGCAAACAGTAGCCAGGCCGCGGTGATGCCGTACACCGGCTCCATGGCGAACACCACCGCCGCCGTGCGCGCCTTGAGCACCGCGAGGCTGGCGACAAACAGGCTATGGGCCAAGCCGGTGCAGAACACCCCGAGCAGACCGATCCACAGCCAGTCCAGTGGTCGCACTTCGGCCAGCCCGGGCGCGGCGACGGGCAACAGGCACAGCGCTACCACCACGTTCTGGCACAAGGCGGCCTGCACCGGCGGGATGCGCCCACTGGCGCGGTTGTTCAACGACAGCAGCGAGAACAACAACCCGGAGCCGACCGCCCACAGCAAGCCGCTGGTGGCCTGGCTGGCGAGATTGAAATCCGGCGTGACTAGCACCAGGCCGATGCTCACCAGCACCACCAGCAGGATCTCGTTGGCGCGAATCCGCTCGCGGAAAATCAAGCCTTCGAGAATCACCGTGAACGCCGGGAAGGTGGCGAAGCCCAGGGTGGCGATGGCCACACCGGCGACCTTTACCGCAATAAAGAAACTCACCCAATGCCCGGCCAGCAGCAGGCCGCTGACCAGCAGGCGGCGCCAGTCGCGGGCTTGCAGCTTCTGCCAGGGCGTGTTGCTGGCAAAGCGCGCAAAGATCGCCAGGGCAATGACCGCGAACGCGGCGCGGCCGAACACGATAATCGCCGGCGAAGCGGCCGCCAGTTTGCCGAACACACCAGTGAGGCCAAACATCAATGCGCCGATATGCAGGGCGCCGAGGGCTGTGCGGGGAGTCATTGCGATCCTTAAACGACGGGTTTACAGGATCGCAGTCTAGAGGGTTGCAGGCGTTCGCGTCTGTCGTTGGGCTCGCGGCTTTTGTCGCAGGACTCTTGCTTGGTGAAGATCCCTGTGGGAGCTGGCTTGCCTGCGATGCAGACAACTCGGTCGTTCAGATAGCGCGCGGTGATGCTATCGCAGGCAAGCCAGCTCCTGCACCGGGCGGTGCTCGTCTGAAGGCTCGGGGCGAGAGGCCAAACTCGCGCAGCATCGCCGCAGCAAATGCACTTTGCGAACCATAGCCCACCCGCGCGGCAATCTCGCCGATCGGCAGCTGGCTGTCGCGCAACAGGCCACGGGCCATCTGCAAGCGCCGGGTGCGGATGTAGTCCATCGGCGTCTGCCCGCTTTCCGCGATAAACCGTGCATGCAGGCGGGCGACGGACAGGTCGGCGAGCTTCGCCAGGTCCGCCACTTGCAGTGGGTACGCGGCGTGCCGCTGGATATGCGCATCGAATGCGGCATAGGGCAGGCGCTTGCCCACCGGCGGCTGCGCAAGGTTAAGGCTGGCCAGCAGCAATACGGCGCCTTGCTGGGCGATCAGCGGATCGTCCACCGGGCTGCTCGCCAACCACTGCACCAGTTGGCTTTGGCGATTGTCGAGGGTCAGGTGTGCGCACCGGTCGAGCAAGCGGCGGCTGGCGTCGGCATGCTCGCCCAGGGACTGCGCCAGCCAGTGCTCATCGGGCACGTCCAGCACCAGGCAGCGGCTGCCATCGCGACTGCGGCACGCGTGATGGGCGGAGTAGGGCAGCACCATCACACTGCTGTGCTGCACCTGGCCGCCCCGGCCATCCACCTCGAAGTCCAGGTGCCCGGACAGGCCAAACACCAGCTGTGCATGGTCGTGGCTATGGGCGATAGGCGCATCGGGGTAGTGGCGTAGCGTGAGGTTGGGTCTCATCGCAGTCTCCTGGGCAGGCCCGCAGTTTACATCGCTTCGCCGCCTGTGGGCGCTGTCATCAGACTGACGCAACACTGTCATGGGCTATTAATCCCATGGGCGCAAGCTCGCGAAAACACCGTGAGGCATGCCCATGACCAGCGCCGAACTCGCCAAACCCAGCCGCAAGCAACGCGTGCGTACCCTGTGGATTTCCGACGTGCATTTGGGCACCCGGGATTGCCAGGCCGAACACCTCTCGCATTTCCTCAAGGGCTACCACGCCGACAAGGTCTACCTGGTGGGCGACATCATCGACGGCTGGAAGCTGCGCAGCGGCATGTATTGGCCCCAGGCCCATACCAACGTGATCCGCCGCCTGCTGACCATGAGCAAGCGCGGCACCGAGGTGATCTACGTCACCGGCAACCACGATGAATTCCTGCGGCGTTATTCGAAGCTGATCCTTGGCAATATCCAGTTGGTGGACGAAGCGGTGCACGTGACTGCCGATGGCCGGCATTTGCTGGTGATCCATGGCGACCAGTTCGACGTGATCACCCGGTACCACCGCTGGCTGGCGTTCCTCGGCGATTCGGCCTACGAATTCACCCTCACACTCAACCGCTGGTTGAACCACTGGCGGGCGCGCTATGGCTACGGCTATTGGTCGTTGTCGGCGTACCTCAAGCACAAGGTCAAGACGGCGGTGAGCTTTATCAGTGATTTTGAAGAAGCGATTGCCCATGAAGTGACCAAGCGCGAATTGCACGGCGTGGTGTGCGGGCACATCCACCATGCGGAGATTCGCAAGGTGGGCGAGGTGGACTACCTCAATTGCGGGGATTGGGTGGAGTCGTGCACGGCGCTGATCGAGCACTGGGACGGGCATATCGAGCTGTATCGATTGGCGGATGCCCAGGCGAAAGAGGCACAGCTCAAAGCCGAGATGGTCGCGGGCTAAGCCTCAAACCCACAGACTCACTCGGTCTAAATGTGGGAGCGGGCTTGCTCGCGAATGCGGTGGGTCAGTCACCAGATAATTCGACTGACCCACCGCATTCGCGAGCAAGCCCGCTCCCACACTTGGATCCGGTTTGTTCAGTCAGGTGTGGGAAACATCCGCGATGGCTTCTGCCAACAGCGTCAACCGCGTCGCATCAATCCCCGCCACGTTCGCACGCCCGGAATTGACCATATACACGCTGTGCTTGTCCCGCAGTTGCTTCACCTGTTCCGCACTCAACCCGGTATAGGAAAACATCCCGCGTTGCGCCGCGATGTGCGCAAACCGCTCCGACAACCCATGGGGCGCCAACGCCTCCACCAGCCCGGAACGCAGCTGCGCAATCCGCGCCCGCATCGCTTCCACTTCCTCGGCCCACTGCTTTTTCAGCCCGGCGTCACCGAGAATCGTCGCCACCACAGCAGCACCATGGTCCGGCGGCGTCGACCACAAGTTACGCGCAATAAACGCCAGCTGGCTGCGCACATCCGTCAGTTTCTCGGCGTCCGCCGCGCACACAATCAACGCGCCGACACGGTCGCTGTACAAGCCGAAGTTCTTCGAGCAGGAACTGGTGATCAGCACTTCGGGCAGCTCAGCCGCGAACAGCCGCACGGCCCATGCATCCTGTTCCAGGCCATCGCCAAAACCCTGATACGCAAAGTCGATCAGCGGCAGCAACTGACGTTCCTGGACGATCTTCAGCACCTGGCGCCAGTCATCGTGGGACAGGTCGAAACCGGTCGGGTTGTGGCAGCAGGCGTGCAGCAGCACCACATCGCCTTTTGGCACGGTGGACAGGGTGGTCAGCATCGCCGCTACGTCCAGGCGATTGTCGCTGCCCACGTACGGGTAATGGCTGACCTTGAGCCCGGCCTTGGCGAAGATGGTTTCGTGGATCGGCCAGGTCGGGTTGCTCAGCCATACACCACGGCCGGGCAGGCTGTGGGCGATAAAGTCGGCGCTCAGGCGCAGCGCGCCGGTGCCGCCAGGCGTCTGGGTGGCGCCGGCGCGGCGTTCACTCAGCAGTGGCGAACCGGCGCCCAGCACCAGCTCGCTGATCAGCGAGCCGAACGCGGCGTTGCCATGGCCGCCGATGTAGGTCTTGGTGGTTTGTTGCTCCACCAGGCGCTGCTCGGCCAGTTTCACCGAATGCGGGATCGGCGTCAGGCCCTGATCGTCCTTGTACACGCCCACGCCGAGGTCGAACTTGAGCGGGTTCGGGTCCTGGGCATACAGCTCCATCAGCCCGAGGATCGGGTCTCCGGGCACCCGGCCAATTGCGTCGAAATGCATTACTTGCGGCCCTCAGCATCCTTGGCCACTTCGTCGGTGCGCGCGGCCATGATGAAGTCGTTGCGGTGCAGGCCCTTGATGGAGTGGCTCCACCAGGTCACGGTGACTTTGCCCCATTCGGTGAGCAGGCCCGGGTGATGGCCTTCAGCTTCGGAGATCGCGCCCACGGCGTTGGTGAAGGCCAGGGCGAATTTGAAATTCTTGAACAGGAAGACCTTTTCCAGCTGCATCACGCCATCGCGTACTTCGATGTTCCAGTCGGGGATCTGCTTGATCAGCACCGGCAACTCTTCGTCGCTGACTTGCGGGGCGTCGGCGCGGCAGGCTTCGCAGTGGGCTTGGTTCAACGTGGTCATGTGGGTATTCCTGAAATCGAGTATTTGGAAACGGTCGTCAGTAGCGTCACCCTAAAGCAACGCGGGGCCAGGGAACAGACTCACCTGGCCCTAAAAGCCGCAGTTCAAGCAGCTTTTGGCTTGGGCGGGAACTTCGGTGCGTGCAGCCCCAGCTGCATCCCGCGTTCGACCATACCCATGATGTCTTCCTGCGCCACTTCGAACAGGCGCTTGAGGTTGGGCAGGGTGAAGTACACGGGTTGCAGAATGTCGATGCGATACGGCGTGCGCATCGCTTCGAGCGGGTCGAAGGCTTGATGCTCGGGCACGTCCGAGAGGCAGTACACGGTCTCCTTGGGCGAAGACAGGATGCCGCCACCGTAGATGCGCCGGCCTTCGGGCGTGTCCACCAGGCCGAACTCGATGGTCATCCAGTACAGGCGCGCCAGGTACACGCGCTGTTCCTTGGTGGCGGCCAGGCCGAGCTTGCCGTAGGTGTGGGTGAATTCCGCGAACCAGGGGTTGGTCAGCAGTGGGCAATGGCCGAAGATCTCGTGAAAAATGTCCGGTTCCTGCAGGTAATCCAGCTCTTCACGGGTACGAATAAACGTCGCCACCGGAAACTGCTTGTTGGCGAGCAATTCGAAAAAAGTCTGGAAGGGGATCAGCGCCGGCACCCGGGCGACTTGCCAGCCCGTGGTCTCGGCCAGCACTTTGTTGACTTCCGCCAGCTGTGGAATGCGGTCGTGGGGCAGGCCGAGCTTGTCGATGCCGTCCAGGTATTCCTGGCAGGCGCGGCCCTCGATCACTTTCAGTTGGCGCGTGATCAGGGTGTTCCACACCGCGTGTTCTTCGGGCGGGTAGTCGATAAAACCGTTCGCGTCGGGCTCGCGGGCCACGTACTGCGTCTGCTTCATACTGCTCTCCTGCTAGGCATTCGTTCTTGTTATGTCCTGGGATGAGCCTATTGATACGCCGCCTGGGCCAGGAAGCCATCCTCCTGCGCCACGCTTTTGTAGGAAAAGTTACCGGTATTCGTAAAGTTTTCGTTACGGCTGAGGCGATTCGTGCTCCCTGTGGCGTATTTTGGGTGTGAATCGCCTCGCAGCTGTCACATAATCTTGACGATTATCTGCGGCCGGCGGCAAAAAGACGCAGCGACTCCACCTCTTCGGGCCTTCTCATGCGTATCAAAGTGCATTGCCAGAACCGCATCGGCATCCTGCGGGACATCCTCAACCTGCTGGTGGAGTACGGCGTGAACGTTGCCAAGGGCGAGGTCGGTGGCGAGCACGGCAACGCCATTTACCTCTATTGCCCGAACCTGGTGAACCTGCAGTTCCAGGCATTGCGCCCGCAGTTCGAGGCGATTGCCGGGGTATTTGGTGTCAAGCGGGTAGGGCTGATGCCCAGCGAGCGTCGGCATATGGAGCTCAACGCGCTGCTGGGGGCGCTGGAGTTTCCGGTGCTGTCCATCGACATGGGCGGCTCCATCGTCGCGGCCAACCGCGCGGCGGCGCAGTTGCTCGGAGTACGGGTGGATGAGGTGCCGGGCATTCCGTTGTCGCGCTACGCCGAAGATTTCGATTTGCCGGAACTGGTACGGGCCAGCAAATCGCGAATCAACGGCCTGCGGGTCAAGGTCAAGGGCGATGTATTCCTGGCCGATATTGCGCCGCTGCAATCCTCCGAGCATGACGACAGCGAAGCCATGGCCGGCGCCGTACTGACCCTGCACCGCGCCGACCGGGTGGGTGAGCGTATCTACAATGTGCGCAAGCAGGAACTGCGCGGCTTCGACAGCATTTTCCAAAGCTCCAGGGTCATGGCCGCCGTGGTGCGTGAGGCTCGGCGCATGGCGCCGTTGGATGCGCCTCTATTAATAGAAGGCGAAACCGGCACCGGCAAAGAGTTGCTGGCCCGCGCTTGTCACCTGGCCAGCCCACGCGGCCAGTCGCCGTTGATGGCGCTCAACTGCGCCGGTTTGCCCGAGTCCATGGCCGAGACCGAGTTGTTCGGCTATGGTCCCGGCGCCTTTGAAGGGGCGAGGGCGGAGGGCAAGTTGGGACTGCTGGAGCTGACGGCGGGCGGTACGTTGTTTCTCGACGGCGTCGGCGAAATGAGCGCGCGGTTGCAGGTGAAGTTGCTGCGCTTTCTGCAGGACGGCTGCTTTCGCCGTGTAGGCAGTGATGAAGAGGTGTACCTGGATGTGCGGGTGATCTGCGCGACCCAGGTGGACCTTTCCGAACTGTGCGCCCGGGGCGAATTCCGCCAGGACCTTTACCATCGTCTCAATGTGCTCTCGCTGCATATCCCGCCGCTACGCGAGTGCCTCGACGGTTTGCCGCCGCTGGTGGAGCACTTCCTGGATCAGGCCAGCCGGCAGATCGGCTGCCCGCTGCCCAAGCTCGCACCGGCGGCGATGGAACGCCTCAGCCATTACCACTGGCCGGGGAATGTGCGGCAGTTGGAGAACGTGCTGTTCCAGGCGGTTTCGCTGTGTGAGGGCGGCACCGTCAAGGCCGAGCACATTCGCCTGCCGGACTATGGCGTGCGCCAGCCGCTGGGGGATTTTTCCCTGGAAGGCGGGTTGGAGGAGATCGTCGGGCGCTTTGAAAAGGCCGTGCTGGCGCAGTTGTATGCCGAACATCCCAGCAGCCGTCTGTTGGGCAAGCGGCTGGGCGTGTCCCACACCACTATTGCCAACAAGTTGCGGGACTACGAAGTCGTCAAAGCCGAACGCGGTTAAACCTGTGGGAGCGGGCTTGCTCGCGAATGCGGTGGGTCAGTCGAATTATCCGGTGACTGACACTCCGCATTCGCGAGCAAGCCCGCTCCCACATGGGTTCTTTGTCGGTCTTGATACCTGCACTTGCCGTTAGCGGCATAAGTCCGCCGTTTTTTCGACTCTCTTCCTGCTGCCCTCAGCTGCCACCTGCCGGCAAACCCCCGCCCCGCCTGGACTTTCCCTCATTTCAAAAAGTTGGTTCGCAAATTGCTTAAGCCTCATCAGTACAGCGGTGGGCGGCAAGCGTCCGTCAGAAAGAGGAAAGAGCGTGGATAAGTACCTTTACGTGGCAATGACCGGCGCCAGCCAGAATGCACTGGCGCAGAAGGCCCACGCCAACAACTTGGCGAACGTTTCCACCAATGGTTTCCAGCGTGACCTGGAACAGGCGCGCTCGATGCCGGTGTTCGGTGACAGCTTTCCGGCGCGAGCCTTTGCCTTGACCGAGCGCCCAGGCACGGACTTTTCCCCTGGCGCGATGATTGAAACCGGCCGTGACCTCGATGTGGCCGTCAGCGGTGACGGCTGGATGGCCGTGCAAAACCCGGATGGCGGCGAATCCTACGTGCGCAGCGCCAGCATGAACGTCGATGCACTGGGTGTGCTGCGGGCCGGCAACGGTATGCCGATCATGGGCAACGGCGGCCCGATTGCCGTGCCGCCCCAGCAGCAGATCGAAGTCGGCCAGGACGGCACCATCAGCATCCGCGCCATGGGCGAAGGCCCGCGGGTGATGGCTGAAGTGGACCGGATCAAGCTGGTGCAGCCCGACCTCAAGAACATGACCAAGGGCCTCGACGGCACCATCCATACCAAGGATGGCCAGCCGGCCCAGGCCGATGCCAACGTCAAGCTGACGTCGGGCTTCCTGCAGGCGAGCAACGTGAACGCCGTCGAAGAAATGACGGCAGTCCTGGCCCTGTCCAAGCAGTTCGAATTGCACATCAAGATGATGAACAGCGCCAAAGAAGACGACCAGGCCATGACCCGCGTCCTGGCGATGAGCTGATAGCAGCCACACACTAATTTTTGTAGCGCGGCGCCATAAAACAGGCGCACGAAGGAGAAGAACATGCTTCCGGCTCTATACGTTGCCAAGACAGGCCTGTCCGCCCAGGACACCAACCTGACCACCATTTCCAACAACCTGGCCAACGTGTCGACCACGGGTTTCAAACGTGACCGCGCCGAGTTCCAGGACTTGCTCTATCAGATCAAGAAGCAGCCTGGCGCCCAGTCGACCCAGGACAGCGAATTGCCGTCGGGCCTGCAACTGGGTACCGGTGTGGCAATCGTTGGCACCCAGAAGAACTTCAGCGCCGGTAACCTGCAGCAGACCGGCCAACCGCTGGACCTGGCAGTCAACGGCAAGGGTTTCTTCCAGATCCTGCAGCCGGACGGCACCACCACCTACACCCGTGACGGTACGTTCCACCTGGACTCCAACGGCCAAGTCGTGACCGCCAATGGCTTCGCGCTGGAGCCGGCGATTGTCGTGCCGAACAACGCCCAGACCTTCACCGTCGGCAACGACGGCACCGTGTCGATCACCGTGGCCGGCAACCCGGCGTCCCAGGTGATCGGCAACCTGCAAACCGCCGACTTCATCAACCCAGCCGGCCTGCAGGCGATCGGTAACAACCTGTTCCTGGAAACCGCGTCCAGCGGCGCGCCGCAAATCGGCACCCCGGGCCTCAACGGTTTTGGTACCACCCTGCAAAGCACCCTGGAAACGTCCAACGTCAGCACCGTTGAAGAGATGGTCAACATGATCACCACTCAGCGCGCCTACGAGATGAACTCCAAGGTGATTTCCACCGCCGACCAGATGCTTTCGTTCGTAACGCAGAATCTGTAATCAAGTCTATGGGGCGCCCTTGAAGGCGCCTGCAACACCGTGAGGTATGGGTCATGAATCGCTATGTTTCTGTTCTGGCATTGAGTGGGATTGCTGTGCTCGCGGGCTGTGTCGCCCCGACGCCTAAGCCCAATGACCCGTACTATGCGCCGGTGTTGCCGCGCACGCCGTTGCCGGCGGCCGCCAACAATGGCTCGATCTACCAGGCCGGGTTCGAACAGAACCTGTACAGCGACCGCAAGGCCTTCCGGGTCGGTGACATCATCACCATCACGCTGAACGAGAAGACCCAGGCGAGCAAGAACGCCAACTCGCAGATCGGCAAGACCAGCAAGACCAGCATCGGCCTGACTTCATTGTTTGGCGGTGTACCGAACACCAACAACCCGCTGGGCAGCGGTGACCTGAGCCTGGACGCCGGCTACAGCGGCGACCGCGCCACCAACGGCAAGAGTGCGGCAGGGCAGGGCAACAGCCTGACCGGTTCGATCACCGTGACCGTGGCCGACGTGCTGCCCAACGGCATCATCGCCGTACGCGGCGAGAAGTGGATGACCCTCAACACCGGTGACGAACTGGTGCGCATTGCGGGCATGGTTCGCGCCGACGATATTTCCACCGACAACACCGTGCCGTCGACACGGATTGCCGATGCACGCATCACCTACTCGGGTACGGGTTCGTTTGCTGACGCCAGTCAGCCGGGCTGGTTTGACCGTTTCTTCCTTAGCCCGCTGTTCCCTTTCTAGGTGATCACTTTGAACTTCAAACAGCTGATGGCTGCGATGTTGCTGCTGGCCCTGAGCGCAGGCGCCCAGGCTGAGCGCTTGAAAGACATCGCGAGCATTTCCGGCGTGCGGTCCAACCAGCTGATCGGCTACGGCCTGGTGGTGGGGCTTAACGGCACCGGTGACCAGACCACCCAGACCCCGTTCACCCTGCAGACCTTCAACAACATGCTCTCGCAGTTCGGCATCAAGGTACCGCCGGGCTCGGGCAACGTGCAGTTGAAGAACGTCGCGGCGGTGTCCATCAGCGCTGACTTGCCGCCGTTCGCCAAGCCGGGGCAGGTGGTCGATATCACCGTCTCGTCCATGGGTAACTCGAAAAGCCTGCGGGGCGGCACCTTGCTGATGACGCCGCTAAAAGGTATCGACGGCAACGTCTACGCCATTGCCCAGGGCAACCTGGTGGTGGGTGGCTTTGATGCCGAAGGCCGCGACGGTTCGAAGATTACCGTCAACGTGCCGTCGGCCGGGCGGATTCCCGGTGGTGCCTCGGTGGAGCGCACCGTGCCCAGCGGCTTCAACCAGGGCAACAGCCTGACCCTGAACCTCAACCGCTCTGACTTCACCACCGCCAAGCGCGTGGTCGACAAGATCAATGAGCTGCTCGGCCCGGGCGTGGCCCAGGCCATCGATGGCGGCTCGGTTCGTGTGACGGCACCGCTGGACCCAAGCCAGCGTGTGGACTACCTGTCTCTGCTGGAAAACCTTGAGGTTGACCCGGGCCAGGCGGTGGCGAAAGTCATCATCAACTCGCGGACCGGCACCATCGTGATCGGCCAGAACGTCAAGGTTTCGCCAGCGGCCGTGACCCACGGCAGCCTGACCGTGACCATCACCGAAGACCCGATCGTCAGCCAGCCTGGCCCGTTGTCCAACGGCCAGACTGCCGTGGTACCCCGTTCGCGGGTGAATGCCCAGCAAGAAGCCAAGCCGATGTTCAAGTTCGGCCCCGGCACCACCCTGGACGAGATTGTCCGTGCGGTGAACCAGGTGGGCGCAGCGCCCGGCGACTTGATGGCGATCCTCGAAGCATTGAAACAGGCCGGCGCCTTGCAAGCCGACCTGATCGTGATCTGACGCCATGGCCATGGACATGCGCAAGAGCGGCCTGACCAGCACGGCGGATTCGGGTTCCTATTCCGACCTCAACCGGCTTAACCAGTTGAAGGTCGGCGACAAGAACAGCGACGGCAACATGCGCAAGGTCGCGCAGGAATTTGAGTCGCTGTTTCTCGGCGAGATGCTCAAGTCCATGCGTTCGGCCACCGAAGCCCTGGGCAAGGACAACCCGCTGAATACCCCGGCGGCCAAGCAGTACCAGGAAATGTACGACCAGCAGTTGGCGGTTTCCCTGTCTCGCGAGGGCGGTGGTATCGGCCTGGCGGACGTGCTGCTGCGCCAGATGCAGAAGAACAAACCGGTGGACGCCCAGGCGGCCACCTTGCAAGGCCCGGCTGCGCCCGCGAAGAAGGCGGATGTGCCGACTGAAATTGCCGCCGGTACCAAGGCCGATGGCCCGCTGGGCCGCAGCAATGGTCAGCGACCATTGTGGGCGTACCGCGTGGCGGTGCCTGAAGGCACCAACTCCCACGCCAACGACATGGCGCTGATGAACCAGCGACGCATCTCGTTGCCGAGCAAGCTGACGGATCGCCTGCTGGCCGGCATCGTGCCGGGTGCCGAGGCTACCACTGCCGCCAAGGCCGCGCCGCTGCGCAACAGCGCTGCCGATGATGGCGTGGTCAACAGCACCGCCCGCAGCCTTGCCGCCATACCGCCTCGCGGGCAGATGCAGGTTTACGGCCGCGCCGTAGCCCAGCCACCGCTGGCACCGGCGAAGAAAGCCTTCAGCTCGCAGGATGAATTTGTCGCCACCATGTTGCCGATGGCCAAGCAGGCCGCTGCGAGGATTGGCGTCGACCCACGCTACCTGGTGGCCCAGGCCGCCCTGGAAACCGGTTGGGGTAAATCGGTGATGCGTGCCGAGGATGGCACCAGCAGCCACAACCTGTTCGGTATCAAGGCCGGCCAGAGTTGGCAGGGCGAACGGGCCCGGGCGATCACCAGCGAGTTTCGCGATGGCGCGATGGTCAAGGAGACGGCGCAGTTCCGTTCCTACAATTCCTACCAGGACAGCTTCCATGACCTGGTCACGTTGCTGCAAAGCAATGATCGCTATAAAGAAGTTGTGAAATCAGCCGACAACCCGGAACAGTTTGTGCGCGAGTTGCAAAAAGCCGGTTATGCAACCGACCCGGATTACGCCAGCAAGATTTCGCAGATCGCAAAAACGATGAACAGCTACCAGAACTACGCTGCCGCGGGCGCTTCCACTCATTTATAAGGTCTGAATCATGAGTTTGCTCAATATCGGGATGTCGGGGCTCAATGCCGCCCAGGGATCGTTGTCGGTCTTAAGTAACAACATCGCCAACGTCAACACCCCGGGATACTCGCGTCAACAGAGCGCTCAGACCGCGAATGCGTCGAACGCCTACGGCGGCGTATTTATCGGCACCGGTACGACCCTGGCGGACGTGCGTCGGGTGTACAACCAGTTCCTCACCACGGCTTACCAGAACAGCACGGCACTCGACAGCGACGCCAACGCCTACCTGGATCAGGCCAGTGCCATCGACAAGACCTTGTCGGATTCCAACACCGGCATGTCTTCGGTGCTCAGTGCCTTTTTCGCGGCGGCGCAGACGGCTTCTGCCACCCCGGGCGACGTGTCCGCGCGCCAATTGCTGCTGACCAGCGCCCAGACCCTGAGCAACCGCTTCAACTCCATTTCCGGCCAGTTGAACCAGCAGAAACAAACGATCAACAGTCAGTTGAGCACCATGACGGACCAGGTCAACAAGCTGACGTCCTCGATCGCCTCGCTCAACAAGCAGATTGCCCAGGCCCAGGGGACTTCCAGCAGTGCGCCGGCCAACCTGCTGGACTCGCGTGACGAAGCGGTGCGCTCGCTCAACGAGCTGATCGGCGTTACGGCCACGGAAAAAAACGGACAGTTCAGTATTACGACCGGTACGGGGCAGTCGCTGGTGGAAGGCGGGATATCCAATAATATCTCTGCGGTACCGAGTAGCACCGACAATAGCCAGTACACCATCCAGCTCTCGATGGGCGACTCGTCCATTGACCTTGGCAATGTGGTCACCGGCGGTAGTATCGGTGGCTTGCTGCGCTATCGCAGTGACGTGCTGATGCCGGCCATCAATGATCTGGGGCGCATCGCGATTGCCACGGCAGACACGATCAACAACCAGTTGGGCCAGGGCCTGGACCTCAACGGCGAATTCGGTTCGTCGCTGTTCACCGATATCAACAGCGCGGCGGCGATTTCCCAGCGTAGCCAAGGGGCCGCCGGCAATAGCGCGGGGTCTGGCAACCTGAATGTCACGATCAAGGACAGCAGCCAGCTGACGACCTACGACTACAAAGTCACGTTTACCAGTGGTAACCAGTACAACGTCGTCCGCTCCGACGGCAAGGCCATGGGTTCGTTCGACACCACCACCACGCCGCCGCCGGTGATTGATGGCTTTACCCTGGCACTGGACGGCAAAGGGCCCATGGCTGCCGGTGACAGCTTCAAGGTCAGCCCCACGGCCAACGGGGCCACGGGCATCGGTGTCGACCTGAAGGACGTCAACAAGCTCGCCTTCGCGGGCCCCTTGGCGGGGAACGCAAGCAAGACCAACACCGGCACCGGTACGTTCACACCGCCTCAACTGACTGTGCCGCTGGATATTCATGGCGGCGCTGATACCGCCCAGTTGCGCGCCGGCATCGAAAACTCCATGCCGGTAAAAATGCTCTTTGGCAAGCCGGCCGCCGACGGCACCCAGTCGTATACGGTGAGCGACGCGCAAGGCAATCCGATCGGCAGTGGCACCATCATCCCGGGCCAGGGCAACAAGATCAGCATCAACGTACCGATGCGCGATGCCTCGGGTGCGTTGATCCCGGGCAAAAGCTTCAGCTTCGATACCACGGTCGGCGGCTCGCCTGCCAATGGTGACAGCACGACTTTCTCGTTCAACGCTTCGGGCACCTCCGACAACCGCAACGCCCAGCAATTGCTGGACTTGCAGACCAAGGCCACCGTGGGCGCCAGCGACGGCAGCCCGGGTGTGAGCCTGGTCAGCGCCAACGCCCGACTCGTGTCGCAGGTGGGCTCCAAAGCCAGCCAGGCCGCTACCGACTCCACTGCGACGGGTGCGCTGTTGGCAGCGAACAAGGCGGCCAGCAACTCGGTGTCTCAGGTCAACCTGGATGAAGAGGCGGGTGACATGATCAAGTTCCAGCAGTACTACACCGCGTCGTCGCAGATCATCAAGGCTGCGCAAGAAACTTTCAGCACACTGATTAATGCCCTTTAAAGGAGTCTGGGACGATGCGTATTTCTACACAGCAGTATTTCGACACCAGCGCCAGCAAGTACCAGACGAACTATTCCGGTGTGGTGAAAGCCCAGGACCAGGCGAGCAGCGGTATCCGGGTGCAGACCGCCTCCGATGACCCGGTCGCCGCCGCGCGCTTGCTGCAATTGCAGCAACAGAAAGACATGCTTGGCCAGTTCAACGGCAACATCAACACCCTGCAGAACTCGCTGACCAACGAAGAATCGGTGTTAAAGAGCATCAACACCGCCTTGCAGCGCGGCAGTGAATTGGCGCTGCGTGCGGCCAACCAGTCCCTGAGCGATGACGATCGTAAATCCATCGCCAGCGAAGTGGGCGCGCTTGAGGACCAGGTGCTGGGCTTGCTCAACTCCAAGGATGCCAACGGCAACTACATGTTTTCCGGGTCGAAAACCGACACGCCGCCTTACATCCGCAATAACGACGGCACCTACACGTATCAGGGTGACGAGACGCCGCTGAGCTTGCAGATCTCGGACAATCTGTCGATGGCGGGGGGCGACACCGGAAAGTCGATGATGGAAAGTTCGACCAACACCGGTCGCACCCAGGCTACGTTGTTGCCGCCTGCGGTCAATGACGGCAAGGTCGCGGTATCGGCGGGCACGGTGACCTCCGGTGTCACCTACACCAAAAGTTTTACCGACGGCCAGCCCTACAAGCTGACCTTCAGCAGCAGCACGCAGTATTCCGTGACCGACAAGGACGGTAACGACGTTACCTCGGAGATTCCCGGCAACGGCACTTTCGACGCGACCAAAGAGGGCGCATCCAGCGTCAACCTGCGCGGCGTCAAGTTCGACATCAGCCTGACGCTCGGCGCGGACGTTGCGCCCGGCGCTGACTCCGACGCACTGGTGGCGGGCAAGGCGTTCACCCTGCAATCCAAGCCGGACACCTTCAGTGCTTCGCGTTCGCCAGGCAACGCGTCGACTGCACAAGTCACCGGTGGCCAGGTGACGGATCAGGCGGCCTACGCCAGCACCTTCCCTGATACCGGTGCGGTGATCAAATTCACCAGCGGCACCACGTATGAGGTGTATGCGCAGCCCTACAGTCCGAACAGCAAGACCATCGCGACCGGCACCATGGCTGCCGGTGCCACCTCGATCAACGCGGCCGGCGTGACGTTCGATATCAGTGGTGCGCCAGGGGCGGGCGACCAGTTTGCGGTCAGCGCCGTCAGCAACAAGAACGAAAACGCCCTGGACACGTTGAGCCAATTGCGCAAAGCCCTGGAAACGCCGGCTGACGGCAACCTGGTCGCGCAGAACAACCTCAAGGATGTGGTGGCCAAAACCATCGGCAACCTGAACAACGCCAGTTCACAGATTGACCAGGTGCGCGGCTCCATTGGTGCTCGCCAGAATGCCCTGGATCTTCAAACGGATGAAAACACCAGCCTGGGGACTGCCAATACCAACACCATGAGTTCCTTGGGCAACGTCGACATGGGCCAGGCGGCGATCAACCTGCAGCTTCAGCAAACCATGTTGCAGGCCTCTCAGTTGGCCTTTGTGAAAATCTCTCAGTTGAGCCTGTTCAACAAAATGTGATGTCCGCAGCTACAAACCGGCGGCTCACCCTGGAAACGGGGTGGGCCGTTGTGGTTTTTGGCGTTTGTATGTCCCCGTGTTTCGCACAAAGCGCAGAAAATTGAGTGACCTGTGAGTCATAAAGCGCATCTTCACTGTATCGTGTGAAAAGGATAGGTCGTCGCCAGGTCTCTGCGAGGGCCTGCCGCCAGGGTACAAAGGCGGTTTTCGGCGAGTTTTTTGCGGGGTCATCCCCATTATTGTCAGCACCCGGCGACGTGTCTCGCGGGGTGTTCTCCAGCTATTTAGTATTGGGAAGCCACAATGATTGGCATAAAAAGCATCGCCAGTTACGTGCCGGCAGACGGGATTGATAACTACGCCCAGGGTGCCAAATTCGCCAAGGATGAAGAATTCATCATTGGCAAGATCGGTTCGGCGTTCCTGCCGCGCAAGGATGCCGCGCAGGAAACCTCCGATCTGTGCGTCGAGGCGGTCAACGCCTTGTTTGCCAACAACCCCGATTTGAAGCGCGAGTCCATCGATGCGCTGATCGTCGTTACCCAGAATGGCGACGAAGAGGGCTTGCCTCACACCGCCGCCATCGTCCAGGACAAGCTGGGCCTGCCGACGCACGTGGCGGCCTTCGATATTTCCCTGGGCTGCTCGGGCTACGTCTACGGCATCTATGCGATGAAGGGCTTCATGGAAGCCACCGGCCTGAAGAACGGCCTGCTGGTGACCGCCGATCCGTACTCGAAGATCGTCGACCCGGAAGACCGCAACACCACCATGCTGTTCGGCGATGCCGCTACCGCCACCTGGATGGGTGAAGACGCGCCGTGGCAGTTGGGCAAGTCCAAGTTCGGCACTGACGGCTCCGGTGCGCCGCACTTGAAGGTCAGCGATGGCGTGTTCTTCATGAACGGCCGCCAGGTGTTCAACTTCGCTTTGCTCAAGGTGCCGGCGCATTTGCACGAGCTGCTCAACGAATCGGACCTCAAGGCTGACGAGATCGATGCGTTCTGCATCCACCAGGGCAGTGCGGCGATTGTCGACGCCGTGGCCCGGCGTTTCGAAGACGCGCCGGTGGACAAGTTCATCAAGGACATGGTCGAGACCGGCAATACCGTGTCCTCGAGCATTCCGCTGCTGCTGGAAAAGCACATGCTCGACTCCACCTGGAAGCGCGTCGCCATCAGTGGTTTTGGTGTGGGGCTGTCCTGGGGCTCGGCGATTTTGCACCGCCCTTGACGACTTAAAGGCGCTGCACAAAAAAACGCCCATGATCGAAAGATCATGGGCGTTTTTTATTTGGCGCCAGAAAGCCAACAATTGCTGGGGTTTGGGCTATCGTAAATGCTTGAATTAAAAGGGGTGGCACGGCGCCAGTAAAAAAAATCAAAAAAGTCCTCAAGCAACCTGCTTTCACGACGATAACTATTACGAAGGTTCTCTAGGCCACACCCGGCGGTTGCCAGGGCCGGAAGCCGCAGTACACCACCCACGAGGATTTCGTCATGGCATTAACAGTAAACACCAACCTTGCTTCGTTGACCGTTCAGAACAACCTGAACAAGGCTTCCAGCGCCCTGCAAACTTCCATGCAGCGCCTGTCCTCCGGCCTGCGTATCAACAGCGCCAAAGACGATGCGGCCGGCCTGCAAATCGCTGGTCGTCTGACCAGCCAGATCAACGGCCTGGGCGTTGCCATCAAGAACGCCGGTGACGGTAACTCCATCGCGCAAACTGCTGAAGGCGCGATGCAGCAATCCACCAACATCCTGCAGACCATGCGTTCCCTGGCTCTGTCGTCCGCTAACGGCTCCCTCAGCGCTGACGACCGTAAGTCGAACCAGGCTCAGTACGCGGCTCTGAGTTCGGAATTGACCCGTATCGCATCGACCACTACCTTCGGTGGCCGTAACCTGCTGGACGGTTCTTTCGGTACTACCGCTTTCCAAGTAGGCGCGAACGCCAACCAGACCATCAACATGAGTCTGGGTAACGTAGCGGCCAGTAACATCGGTTCGCAGCAACTGCTGTCCAACGCTCAGACGCCAAGCCTTAACGGTGTTGCGGGCGGCACTATCACTGTGACCGGTGGTGGTCAGGTGTCGAACGCTCTGACCATCGCTCAAGGCGCGTCGGCCAAGCAAATTGCTGCCCAGCTTAATGGCGCAGTAGGCGGTCTGGCGGCCACTGCTAGCACTGAGCTTCAGTTCACGCTTCCTGCTGGTGGCTTTCCTGCGGCCACTCCTAGCGGTAAGTTCGACCTTACAGTCGGCAGCGGTCCTACTGCCTCTACTGTTTCGTTCGTGGGTATCACCAGCGCTGCCGACCTGGCGGGTCAACTGAACTCCAACGCTGCCAAACTGGGTATCAGCGTTAACTTCAACCAGTCGACCGGCGCCCTGTCGATCAAATCCGACTCGGGTGAGAACTTCACCTTCGCCAATGCTGACACCGGTGCCCAAACTATCGGCATTGCCACTAAAGGCGGCGACGGTAAGTTCAATGCTACCGTGACCAACCTGGCCGCAACCAACCTGACCGCTACCGGCCAAGTTTCGTTGAACTCCAGCTCCAGCTACTCGCTGGCTGGCAACGGCGTTACCGGTGTGTTCGGTGCTGCAGCTGCTACCGCTGTCAACTCGGCGCAAGTCGTCGTCAGCAATACCGACGTGACCACTGCTGACAACGCACAGAAGGCTGTAGACGTGCTGACCCAAGCACTGTCCACCATCGACTCTCAGCGTGCTGACCTCGGTGCGGTACAAAACCGTTTCGACAACACCATCGCCAACCTGCAGAGCATCTCGGATAACTCCACCGCTGCCCGTGGCGTGATCCAGGACGTTGACTTCGCCGCTGAAACTGCTCAGCTGACCAAGCAACAAACTCTGCAACAGGCTTCGACTGCGATCCTGTCCCAGGCGAACCAACTGCCATCCGCTGTACTGAAGCTGCTTCAGTAATAACGGCACTTGGTAACTGACGGAAGGGCGCGTTTACGTGCCCTTTTGTCTTTTGTCTAATGAGGTGATTGGTCATGGACATGAGCGTCAAACTGAACCTGTCTTACCCTGCGGCAGCGCCACAGAGTGCACCCGCTCCTGTCAGTGCCGATCCGCAGAAGCCCAAGGTGGACGCCGTTGCTGGCGCGAAAGATGCCCAGCAGCCATCGAGCCACACCGACTTGAAAAAAGCGGTCAACGACATAAACGAATTCATCCAGGCTGCCCAGCGCAAACTGGATTTTTCTATTGATGACTCCACCCACCAGGTTGTGGTCAAGGTCATTGCGACCGAAAGCGGTGAGGTCATTCGCCAGATTCCTTCGGAATTGGCCCTGAAACTCGCCCAGAGCCTTCATGACGCCAGCAGCTTGCTGTTTGACGCCAAGGTCTAAACTGGCATGAACTTTGTTGCGAAAACTGCCTAGAGCGTGATTCGTCAATAAAGCATCAGCCCCGGATTAGGAGAAAGACGATGACAGTCGTAGCAGGTCTAACGGTCAACGGCCCGGGTACGGGCATCGACGTTCAAGGTCTTGTTAAGTCGTTGGTGGGGGCGCAAACCGCACCCAAGCAAGCGCAGATCGACAGCCAGACCAAAACATCCACTGCGCAACTGACCTCAATCGGCAAGATCCAGGCGGCTCTGGACGCGTTCCGGGGCGCGCTGGACACCATGACCAAGACCGTCAACTTCAGCGGCTTGAGTTCGACGCTGTCGAACGACAAGCTCGCGACGGTCACGTTGGGCCCAGGTGCCGCCGCCGGCAACTTTACGCTGGGTGTCACCCAATTGGCCACGGCGTCAAAGGTCTCCACCGCAGTAATTCCTGGCGGGCCGACGGCCGTTGTCAATTCCGGGGTCTCGGCGACGGTGTTTACGGTCTCCCAGTCCGGCAAGAATTACAGCGTCAGTGTGCCACCGGGCGGAACCCTGCAGCAGGTGCGCGATTCGCTCAACTCGCAGTACGGCAACGCGGGCTTGAGTGCCAACATCCTGACTGACTCCAACGGTTCGCGGTTGGTGGTCACATCATCGACGACCGGTGTCGGTAGCGACATCACCTTCAAGGGTTCCTCCGGCCTGGATACGGGTGCGACGGTTGTGGGCTCGGCGCCGCAGAACGCCATATATAACCTTGATGGCAGCCCTCAAGAGTCCACGAGTAATACCCTGCCCAATGCAATCAGTGGTGTGAGCATTACCTTGACGGGGGTTTCGGCAGCTACTGACGGCCCTAACGGCGCTTCGACGATCAAAGTCTCTGCGAACAGCGCAACCCTGAAGTCGGCAGTCAAGGGCTTCACAGATACCTACAGTGCGTTGGTCAAGGCTGTGAACGCCGAGACTCAGGTCACCACCAATGCCGACGGTTCCGTCACGCCAGGCCCGTTGACCGGGGACAGTTCGGTGCGCAGCATGATGGCATCGATCCGCAACGTGATGAACTCGGTGACCGGTAGCGGCTCGTTTTCATCCCTGGCGCAGTTTGGCGTGACCACGGACCAGACAGCGGGCACCCTGAGCGTCAGTGATGTGGCGTTTGACAAGGCGGCCCTCACAAACGGCTCCGACATCAACAGCATCTTCACCGGCCCCAACGGGCTGTTGGCAAGCCTGACCAATGCGACCGCCAACTTTGCGCTGAGCAAGACCGGGGTGTTCGCCGAAAAGTCCTCGACCCTGCAGGATAACCTCAAGGACCTGACCAACCAACAGACCGCCCTGAACACGCGTTCTGATGCCCTGACGGCCTCCCTGACCCTGAAATACAACGCCATGGACTCCCTGGTTGCGCAGCTCAAGGCCCAGGGCGACAGCGTCATGACCACGCTCAACTCGCTGAACAATCCGAAGTCCACCTGATTGGCGGATGGATAAAGCCCGCCGAAGGCGCTGTGTCAAAGCGCCAGGCGGGCTAAAGTTTTGTGTAACGCCGTCGACATAATAATCAGCGTCCACCCTTTTAGCTGTCGCCTGTCACGAGGTAGAAACATGAATCCCATGAGAGCCCTTCGCCAATACCAGAAGGTCAACACCCACGCCCAGATCTCCGAAGCCAGCCCGCACCGCCTGGTGCAGTTGCTGATGGAAGGCGCACTGGATCGTATGGCGCAGGCCAAGGGTGCGATGGCTCGCGGTGATATCGCGCAGAAGGGGTTGATGCTGGGCAAGGCGGTGGACATCCTCGTCGGGTTGCGTGACGGCCTGAACCCCGAGAAGACCCCGGACCCGATTGCACTGCAGCAGTTGGATAACCTGTATGCCTTCATGACCATGCGCCTGCTGGAAGCCAACCGTCAGAATGACGCTGCGATGATCGATGAGGTCGCAGGTCTGATGATTACGCTCAAGGAAGGCTGGGACGGTATTGCCACAGAGGTACAGTAGGCCGTAAGGCCTGAGGACGATGTCATGAGCCAAGCATTGCAAAAAATCGACGAGACCCGTGAGGCGCTGTCCGAGGCGTTGGCTGAACGCAACTGGGGTGCGATCGGCGAACTGGATTTGGGCTGCCGCGCGTTGATCGATGCTGCGCTCAACGAGGAATCGGCGGATGAGGCAGCCATTCGGGCAAAACTGGAAGACTTGCTTTCGGTCTACCAGCAGTTGCTGGAGGCGACGACAGGGGAGCGACAGGCTATTTTCGAAGAGATGTCGCAGTTCAACCGAGCTAAACATGCGTCAAAGGTTTACCATATGTTCGGCTGAAGGCTCAGTTAATCCGAACACCGCGCGTCATAAATTTGACTGTGCACGATTTTTTGACTTAACTAGTGCTATTTTCAGACGTCAGAAAGCCGTAGCGCAGAAAATGCCTACAGCAATCTAGATTGCCCCAACTCGAGGGCATTAGAGTTTTACTAGGGAAGTTGCTATTGCATGTGGCGTGAAACCAAAATTCTGCTGATCGATGACGATAGCGTTCGGCGCCGCGATCTGGCGGTGATCCTGAATTTTCTTGGCGAAGAAAATCTACCCTGTGGCAGCCACGACTGGCAGCAGGCGGTCAGCTCTTTGTCGTCGAGCCGCGAAGTCATTTGTGTGCTGATCGGGACGGTAAACGCTCCTGGTGCAGTTCTGGGCTTGTTAAAGACACTGTCGACCTGGGATGAGTTCCTTCCGGTGTTGCTGATGGGCGATATTTCTTCCGTGGACCTTCCGGAAGACCAGCGCCGCCGCGTGCTTTCCACCCTTGAAATGCCCCCCAGCTACAGCAAATTGCTCGACTCCCTGCACCGTGCCCAGGTCTACCGCGAGATGTACGACCAGGCCCGCGAGCGCGGCCGTCACCGCGAACCCAACCTGTTCCGCAGCCTCGTCGGCACCAGTCGTGCGATCCAGCACGTGCGCCAGATGATGCAGCAAGTGGCCGACACCGACGCCAGTGTGCTGATCCTCGGCGAGTCGGGCACCGGCAAGGAAGTGGTCGCACGCAACCTGCATTACCATTCCAAGCGTCGTGACGGGCCGTTCGTGCCGGTCAACTGCGGGGCGATCCCGGCAGAACTGCTGGAAAGCGAACTGTTCGGCCACGAGAAGGGTGCCTTTACCGGGGCGATCACCAGCCGTGCCGGGCGTTTTGAACTGGCCAACGGCGGCACCCTGTTCCTCGACGAAATCGGCGACATGCCGCTGCCGATGCAGGTCAAGCTGCTGCGGGTATTGCAGGAGCGCACCTTCGAGCGCGTGGGCAGCAACAAGACCCAGAGCGTCGACGTACGCATCATCGCGGCCACCCACAAGAACCTCGAAAGCATGATCGAGGTCGGCAGCTTCCGCGAAGACCTGTACTACCGCCTCAACGTATTCCCGATCGAAATGGCGCCCCTGCGCGAGCGCGTCGAAGACATCCCGCTGCTGATGAACGAGCTGATCTCGCGCATGGAACACGAAAAGCGCGGTTCGATTCGCTTCAACTCGGCGGCGATCATGTCACTGTGTCGCCACGGCTGGCCGGGCAACGTCCGCGAGTTGGCCAACCTGGTGGAGCGCATGGCGATCATGCACCCGTACGGGGTGATCGGCGTGGTCGAGCTGCCGAAGAAATTCCGCTACGTCGACGACGAAGACGAGCAATTGGTGGACAGCCTGCGCAGCGACCTGGAAGAGCGCGTGGCCATCAACGGCCACACGCCGGACTTCGGCTCCACCGCCATGCTGCCGCCGGAAGGCCTGGACTTGAAGGACTACCTCGGCAGCCTCGAACAAGGCCTGATCCAGCAGGCACTCGACGACGCCAACGGTATCGTCGCCCGTGCCGCCGAGCGCCTGCGCATCCGTCGTACCACCCTGGTGGAAAAGATGCGCAAGTACGGCATGAGCCGCAAGGAAGGTGATGAACAGGCGGATGATTGACACCTGTTTTTCAACTGACTGAAAACTAAGCCTATTTTTTTAGGCACGGGTATTGCTACAGCACTCGCAACGTTCCGTTTAACTGACGGTCAGCCAAGCGAGAGAGCATGATGCCCCACGCCGCCCAACTATCTTCGGTCCCTGACACTCAGGGGCCGGCCCCCTCCGTAGAGCAGATCAGCCGCCTCGGGCTTGAACAGGCTTTTTCCCTGTTCAACCAGATGTCGAGCCAGTTGACTGACTCCTACAGCCTGCTGGAAGCCCGGGTTTCCGAGCTTAAGGGCGAGTTGGCCGTGGTCAGTGCCCAGCGCATGGAAGAGCTGGCCGAGAAAGAGCGACTGGCCAACCGTCTGCAAAACCTCCTCGACCTGTTGCCCGGTGGCGTGATCGTCATCGACGAGCAGGGCCGTGTGCGCGAAGCCAACCCGGCGGCCTGCAACATGCTTGGCCTGCCGCTGGAGGGCGAGCTGTGGCGTGAGGTCATCACCCGCTGCTTTGCCCCCCGGGAAGACGACGGCCACGAAATTTCCCTCAAGGATGGGCGCCGCCTGTCCATCGCCACGCGTTCCCTGGATGCCGAGCCCGGCCAGTTGGTGTTGCTCAACGACCTGACTGAAACCCGGCACCTGCAAGACCAGTTGGCCCGCCATGAGCGCTTGTCGTCTTTGGGGCGAATGGTCGCTTCCCTGGCCCACCAGATTCGTACGCCATTGTCGGCCGCGCTGATTTACGCCAGTCATTTGACTGATGAGCAATTGCCCGCCGCCACCCACCAGCGTTTTGCCGGCCGCCTCAAGGAGCGCCTGCATGAACTGGAGCATCAGGTGCGCGACATGCTGGTGTTTGCCCGCGGCGAATTGCCGCTGACCGATCGCGTCACCCCGGCCGCCTTGATGCAGTCCCTGCAAGCGGCGGCCGCCACTCATATCCAGGAAGCGTCAGTCCGTTGGCAGTGCGACAGCCATTACGGCGAGTTGCTGTGCAACCGCGACACCCTGGTGGGCGCGCTGCTCAACCTGATCGAAAACGCGACCCAGGCCAGCGGCCCCGGGGCGCGGCTCAAGGTGCACCTGTACAACCGTGGCGAGACCCTGCGCCTGAGCATCAGCGACAGCGGCAGCGGGATTGACCCGGCAGTGCTGCAGCGCCTCGGCGAGCCTTTTTTTACCACCAAGACCAACGGGACCGGCCTGGGCCTGACCGTGGTCAAGGCAGTCGCCCGTGCACATCAGGGAGAATTGCAGCTGCATTCCCGGTTGGGTCGTGGCACGTGCGCGTTGATCACGCTGCCGCTGTTTTCATGCGCCGTCAGCGCGGAGTAAAAGGTCATGGCTATCAAGGTTTTATTGGTTGAAGACGATCGCGCCCTGCGTGAAGCATTGGCTGACACGCTGTTGCTGGCGGGCCATGACTATCGGGCGGTCGGTTCTGCCGAAGAAGCCCTGGACGCGGTGGAGCAGGAGTCCTTCAGCCTGGTGGTCAGCGACGTCAACATGCCGGGCATGGACGGACACCAGTTGCTCGGCCTGTTGCGTGCGCGCCAGCCGCAACTGCCGGTGCTGCTGATGACCGCCCACGGCGCCGTGGAGCGTGCCGTCGACGCCATGCGCCAGGGCGCTGCGGATTACCTGGTCAAGCCCTTCGAACCCAAAGCCTTGATCGAACTGGTCGCCCGGCATGCCCTTGGCACCCTGGGCGCTGCCGAGGGTGAAGGTCCGATTGCCTTCGAACCGGCCAGCGCGCAATTGCTGGAACTGGCGGCCCGTGTTGCCCGCAGCGATTCCACCGTGCTGATCTCCGGCGAGTCCGGTACCGGCAAGGAAGTACTGGCGCGCTACATCCACCAGCAATCCCATCGTGCCAGCCAGCCGTTCATTGCGATCAACTGCGCGGCCATTCCCGACAACATGCTCGAAGCCACCTTGTTCGGCCATGAGAAGGGCTCGTTCACCGGCGCCATCGCGGCGCAGGCCGGCAAGTTCGAGCAGGCTGACGGCGGCACCATCCTGCTCGACGAAATCTCCGAAATGCCCCTGGGCCTGCAAGCCAAGTTGCTGCGGGTATTGCAGGAGCGCGAAGTGGAGCGGGTGGGCGCACGCAAGCCGATCCAGCTGGATATCCGTGTGGTCGCCACCACCAACCGCGACCTGGCGGGCGAAGTGGCGGCGGGGCGCTTCCGTGAGGACCTGTTCTACCGGCTCTCGGTGTTCCCGTTGGCCTGGCGCCCGTTGCGCGAGCGCCCGGCCGACATCATCCCGCTGGCCGAGCGCCTGCTGGGCAAACACGTCAATAAAATGAAGCATGCCCAGGCGCGCTTGTCGGCCGAGGCCCAGGCCTGTCTGATCAGTTACCCGTGGCCCGGCAACGTGCGGGAACTGGACAATGCGATCCAGCGTGCGTTGATTTTGCAGCAGGGCGGCCTGATCCAGCCCCAGGATTTCTGCCTGGCCATGGGCGCGGGCGCAGCCCCGCAGCCGAGCCTGGCTGCGGCGCCACAGGTCGAAGCCGTGCCTGCCGAATCCGCCGGCGCCCTGGGCGACGACCTGCGTCGCCGGGAATTCCAGATGATCATCGACACCCTGCGCTCCGAGCGGGGGCGCCGCAAAGAAGCCGCCGAGCGCCTGGGCATCAGCCCGCGCACCCTGCGCTACAAGCTGGCGCAGATGCGTGACGCCGGGATGGACGTGGAAGCCTACCTCTACGCCACCTGAAAATTCTCAAAGCCGACAGGGCCAGTCGCCTTTTCTTACAGAATGCCACGGAGCTGGCACCCTTGTTGCTACCACCCCTGTAATCGCTGTGTAGTGTCAAAAAATTGCGGGTCGTCGGAGAGAAAGTTCATGAGCCAAGGTGTTGAGTTCAATCGGTTGATGTTGGATATGCGGTCCATGCAAATGGATGCCATGGCTCAACCGAAATCCGCCGCGCAAGCCGTACCGGAATTGGGCCAGAGCAGCTTTGCCGACATGCTCGGCCAGGCCATCAACAAAGTCAGCGACACCCAGCAGGCATCCAATCAGTTGGCGACCGCCTTCGAGATCGGCAAGAGCGGCGTGGACCTCACCGACGTGATGGTCGCCTCGCAAAAAGCCAGCGTTTCATTCCAGGCCTTGACCCAGGTGCGCAATAAACTGGTTCAAGCCTATCAAGACATCATGCAGATGCCGGTTTAAGGACGATTTGAGTCATGGCAGAAGCACTCGTGGATAACGCACCCGCCAAGGCAGACGGCAAGCCGCCGCTGTTTGGCCTGTCGTTCCTGGAAAACCTCTCCGAGATGACCATGTTGCGTCAGGTGGGCCTGATGGTCGGCCTGGCTGCCAGCGTGGCGATTGGTTTTGCCGTGGTGCTGTGGTCCCAGCAACCGGATTACCGTCCGTTGTACGGCAGCCTGGCCGGCATGGATTCCAAGCAGATCATGGAAACCCTGGCGGCGGCAGACATCAGCTACACCGTCGAACCGAATTCCGGCGCCCTGTTGGTCAAGGCCGACGATGTGGCCCGTGCGCGGATGAAGCTGGCGGCTGCCGGCGTAACCCCGTCCGACGCGAATATCGGCTTTGAAATCCTCGACAAGGACCAGGGCCTGGGGACCAGCCAGTTCATGGAAGCCACCCGCTACCGTCGCGGCCTGGAAGGCGAACTGGCGCGCACCATCTCTGCCCTGAACAACGTCAAGGGCGCCCGCGTGCACCTGGCGATTCCGAAAAGCTCGGTGTTTGTGCGCGATGAACGCAAGCCCAGCGCCTCGGTCCTGGTCGAACTCTTTGCCGGCCGCTCCCTCGAGCCTGGCCAGGTATTGGCGATCATCAACCTGGTGGCCACCAGCGTTCCTGAATTGAGCAAGTCGCAGATCACCGTAGTCGACCAGAAGGGCAACCTGCTGTCGGACCTCGCGGAAAACTCTTCGCTGACCATGGCCGGCAAGCAGTTCGACTACAGCCGCCGTATGGAAAGCATGCTGACCCAGCGGGTGCACAACATCCTGCAACCGGTGTTGGGCAATGATCGCTACAAGGCTGAAGTGTCGGCCGACGTCGACTTCAGCGCCGTCGAATCGACCTCCGAGCAGTTCAACCCGGACCAGCCGGCCTTGCGCAGCGAGCAATCGACCACCGAACAACGTACCGCCAGCAATGGCCCGCAAGGCGTGCCGGGTGCCCTGAGCAACCAGCCACCCACCCCGGCCACTGCCCCGCAAACCACCGGTGGCGCTGCCGCTACCGCAGGCGCGGTGCAGCCTGGCCAGCCGCTGTTGGACGCCAACGGCCAGCAGATCATGGACCCGGCCACCGGCCAGCCCATGCTCGCGCCGTACCCGGCCGACAAGCGCAACCAGTCCACCAAGAACTTCGAGCTTGATCGTTCGATCAGCCACACCAAGCAGCAACAGGGCCGGATCAATCGCCTGTCGGTGTCGGTGGTGGTGGATGACCAGGTCAAGGTCAATGCCGCAGACGGCGCCATTACCCGCGCCCCATGGAGCGCCGATGAATTGGCGCGCTTCACTCGCCTGGTGCAGGACGCGGTGGGCTTCGATGCCAGCCGTGGCGACAGCGTCAGCGTGATCAACATGCCGTTCTCCGCCGAGCGTGGCGAAGTCATCGCCGAGGCAGCGTTCTATACTCAGCCGTGGTTCTGGGACATCGTCAAGCAAGTGCTGGGGGTGTTGTTCATCCTGTTGCTGGTGTTCGGCGTACTGCGCCCGGTGCTCAACAACATCACCGGCCACGGCAAGAAGCAACTGGCCCTGGCCGGCGGCGACGTCGAGCTGGGTGGCATGGGCGGCCTCGATGGCGAACTGGCCAACGACCGCGTGAGCCTCGGTGGCCCGCAAAGCATTCTGTTGCCGAGCCCGAGCGAGGGGTATGACGCTCAGTTGAACGCAATCAAGAGCCTGGTGGCCGAAGACCCGGGTCGTGTGGCCCAGGTCGTGAAAGAGTGGATTAACGCAGATGAGTGATAGCCGAGCTGCAGTAGCCAAACTCTCCCGGGTCGACAAAGCCGCCGTGCTGTTGCTGTCCCTCGGAGAAACCGACGCCGCCCAAGTGCTGCGCCACATGGGGCCCAAAGAGGTTCAGCGTGTCGGCGTGGCCATGGCGCAAATGCGCAATGTGCACCGCGAGCAAGTCGAGCAGGTGATGAGCGAGTTCGTCGAGATCGTCGGCGACCAGACCAGCCTGGGCGTCGGCTCCGACAGCTACATTCGCAAGATGCTCACCTCGGCCCTGGGCGAAGACAAGGCCAACGGCCTGATCGACCGCATCCTGCTGGGTGGCAACACCAGCGGCCTCGACAGCCTGAAGTGGATGGAACCGCGGGCCGTGGCCGATGTGATCCGCTACGAACACCCGCAAATCCAGGCGATCGTGGTGGCGTATCTCGACCCCGACCAGGCCGGTGAAGTGCTCGGCCACTTCGACCATAAGGTGCGCCTGGATATCATCCTGCGCGTCTCGTCGTTGAACACCGTACAGCCGGCGGCCCTGAAAGAATTGAACACGATTCTCGAGAAGCAGTTCTCGGGCAATTCCAACGCTTCGCGCACCACCCTGGGCGGCATCAAGCGTGCGGCCGACATCATGAACTTCCTCGACAGCTCGGTGGAAGGCCAGTTGATGGACTCGATCCGCGAGATCGACGACAGCCTGTCGGTGCAGATCGAAGACCTCATGTTCGTGTTCAACAACCTCTCCGACGTCGACGACCGTGGCATCCAGGCGTTGCTGCGGGAAGTGTCCTCCGACGTACTGGTGCTGGCGCTCAAGGGCTCCGACGAGGGCGTCAAGGAAAAGATCTTCAAGAACATGTCCAAGCGGGCTTCCGAACTGTTGCGCGACGACCTCGAGGCCAAGGGCCCGGTGCGCGTCAGCGACGTGGAAACTGCACAGAAGGAAATCCTCACCATTGCCCGCCGTATGGCCGAAGCCGGAGAAATCGTTCTCGGTGGGAAGGGCGGCGAAGAAATGATTTAAGGCGCCGCGCATGTCGAACAAAGATGAGACGCCCAGCGATCTGATTCGCGCACGGGACGTCGGAGGGTTCGACGTCTGGTCGCTGCCCAGTTTCGACCCGCATCGCCCGGAGCCTGAGCCGGAGCCGGTAGAAGAACCCCCGGCCGAGATGGAAGAAGTGCCGCTGGAGGAAGTCCAGCCACTGACCCTGGAAGAGCTCGAAAGCATTCGCCAGGAAGCCTACAACGAAGGTTTCTCCACCGGCGAGAAGGACGGTTTTCGCAGCACCACCCTCAAGGTCCGCCAGGAAGCCGAGGCCGCGCTGAGCGTCAAGCTGGCCAGCCTGGAAACCCTGATGGGCAGCCTGTTCGAGCCCATCGCCGAGCAGGACTCGCAGATTGAAAAAGCCATGGTCGGGCTGGTGGAGCACATCACCCGCCAGGTCATTCAGCGCGAATTGGCCCTGGACTCCACGCAAATCGAAAGCGTGATGCGCGAAGCCCTCAAGCTGCTGCCCCTGGGCGTCGGCAACGTGCGGCTGTACATCAACCCGCAGGATTTCGAACAGGTCAAAGCCCTGCGCGAGCGCCATGAAGAAACCTGGCGCATCGTCGAAGACGCTGCGCTGCTGCCCGGTGGTTGCCGGGTCGAGACCGAGCACAGCCGCATCGATGCCACGGTGGAGACGCGCATCACGCAGATTATGGCCAAGCTGTTCGATCAGTTGCACGAGCAGGCGCTGCACCCGGCAGAGCCGGACTTGAGCGTCGAGCTGGACACCCCCGATGCGCCTTGACCGCACCAGCTTCGCCAAGCGCCTGGGTGGCTATGCCGAAGTCACCGAGTTGCCCGGCCAGCCGATCCTGGAGGGCCGCCTGCTGCGCATGGTGGGCCTGACCCTGGAAGCCGAAGGCCTGCGCGCCGCCATGGGCAGCCGCTGCATGGTGATCAACGACGACAGCTACCACCCGGTGCAGGTCGAAGCCGAAGTGATGGGGTTCTCCGGCAGCAAAGTATTCCTGATGCCCGTCGGCAGCGTTGCCGGCATTGCCCCCGGCGCTCGCGTGGTGCCGCTGGCCGACACCGGCCGCCTGCCGATGGGCATGAGCATGCTCGGCCGCGTGCTGGATGGCGCCGGGCGCGCCCTCGACGGCAAGGGCGGGATGAAGGCCGAAGACTGGGTGCCGATGGACGGCCCGACCATCAACCCGCTCAAGCGCAACCCCATCAGCGTGCCGCTGGACGTGGGCATTCGCAGCATCAACGGTTTATTGACGGTGGGCCGCGGCCAGCGCCTGGGCCTGTTTGCCGGTACCGGCGTGGGTAAGTCGGTGTTGCTGGGGATGATGACGCGCTTTACCGAGGCCGACATCATCGTGGTCGGACTGATCGGCGAGCGGGGCCGCGAGGTGAAGGAATTCATCGAGCACAGCCTCGGTGAAGAAGGCCTCAAGCGTTCGGTCGTGGTGGCCTCACCGGCGGATGACGCGCCGCTGATGCGCCTGCGTGCCGCGATGTACTGCACACGCATCGCCGAATATTTTCGCGACAAGGGCAAGAACGTCCTGCTGCTGATGGACTCCCTGACCCGTTTCGCCCAGGCCCAGCGGGAAATCGCCCTGGCCATCGGCGAGCCGCCGGCCACCAAGGGCTATCCGCCGTCAGTGTTCGCCAAGCTGCCCAAGCTGGTGGAGCGTGCTGGTAACGCCGAAGCCGGTGGTGGTTCGATCACTGCGTTCTACACCGTACTCTCCGAGGGCGATGACCAGCAGGACCCGATTGCCGACTCGGCGCGGGGCGTGCTCGACGGGCACATCGTGCTGTCCCGGCGCCTGGCCGAAGAAGGGCACTACCCGGCCATCGACATCGAAGCCTCCATCAGCCGGGTGATGCCGTCGGTGGTCACCCCGGAGCACATGATGCGCGCGCAGCAGTTCAAGCAACTGTGGTCGCGTTATCAACAGAGCCGCGACCTGATCAGCGTCGGCGCCTACGTGGCCGGCGGCGATCGCGAGACCGACCTGGCGATTGCCCTGCAACCGCAACTGGTGACGTACCTGCGCCAGGGCCTCAACGACAAGATCAGCATGGGTGAAAGCGAGGCACACCTGGGCACCATCTTCGCGCCGGCGCCGGGCGGATAAACCATGGCCAACACTCGCGCCGCGCGCCTTGCCCCGGTGGTGGACATGGCCGAAAAAGCTGAAAAGACCGCCGTCCAGCGCCTGGGGTACTTCCAGGGCCAGGTTCGCCTGGCGGAAAGCAAGCTGGGGGACCTGGAGCGCTTTCGCGGCGAGTATCAGCAGCAGTGGATCGAGCGTGGCAGCAAGGGCGTCTCCGGGCAGTGGCTGATGGGCTACCAGGGCTTTCTCAACCAGTTGGAAACCGCCGTCGGCCAGCAGCGCCAGAGCCTGGCCTGGCACCAGGCCAACGTCGACAAGGCCCGCGACAGCTGGCAACAGGCCTATGCCCGGGTCGAAGGCCTGCGCAAACTGGTGCAGCGCTACATCGACGAAGCCCGTGCACTGGAAGACAAGCGCGAGCAGAAACTGCTGGATGAATTGTCCCAGCGTCTTCCCCGCCAAAACCCCTATTAACCACGGCCTCGCTCCTACACGGATTTGCCCACTTCCCTATCACCTGCTACACCTTGTTGCACATTGCCAATGACAAGGAAGCAGTCGTATGTCAGTCGAATCAGAAGTGTCCCTGGACGGGACGAAGTTGACGATCACCGTCAGGGGGCGATTCGATTTCGGTAGCCACCAGGCCTTTCGTGATGCCTACGAGCGGTTCTACAAGGTGCCCGAGATCTACGTGGTGGACTTGAAGGAAACCACCTACATGGACAGTTCGGCCCTGGGCATGCTCCTGCTGTTGCGTGACCATGCCGGAGGCGACAATGCCGAAGTGCAGGTGGTCAACGCCAACTCCGATGTGCGCAAGATCCTGGCCATTTCCAACTTCGACAAACTGTTCGACCTCACTTGAGCGTCCTGGCCCCGGTCCTCGAGGCGCTGACGGTGTTGATCGCCGAAGACAGCGCCGCCGACCTGTTGTTGCTGTCGACCATCGTGCGCCGCCAGGGCCACCAGGTGCTGACCGCCAGCAACGGCCAGGAAGCGGTCGATGTGTTTACCCGTGAACGGCCGCAGTTGGTGTTGATGGACGCCCTGATGCCGGTGATGGACGGCTTCGAGGCGGCCCGGCAGATCAAGCAACTGGCGGGGGAGGCGCTGGTGCCGATCATCTTCCTCACCTCCCTGCGCGAGAGCGAAGCCCTGGCCCAGTGCCTGGATGCCGGCGGCGACGACTTCCTGGCCAAACCCTATAACCAAGTGATCCTCGCCGCGAAGATCAACGCCATGGACCGCCTGCGCCGCTTGCAGGCCACGGTCTTGCAGCAACGCGACCTGATCGCCCGGCACCACGACTACCTGCTGCAGGAGCAGCGAGTAGCCAAGGCGGTGTTCGACAAGGTGGCCCACTCGGGCTGCATCAACGCCGCGCCGAATATTCGTTATGTGCAGTCGCCCTACGCGCTGTTCAACGGCGATTTGCTGTTGGCCGCGTACACGCCGTCGGGCGATATGCATGTGCTGCTGGGGGACTTTACCGGCCACGGTTTGCCGGCGGCGGTCGGCGCCATGCCCCTGGCGGAAGTGTTCTACGGCATGACTGCCAAGGGCTACGGATTGGCGCAAACCCTGCGGGAGATGAACGCCAAGCTCAAGCGCATCCTGCCGGTGGACATGTTCTGTTGTGCCACCTTGCTGTGCCTCAGCGCCCAGCGACGGGTGGTAGAGGTGTGGAACGGCGGCATGCCCGACGGCTACGTGCATGACGTCACCACCGGCAAGCGCACGCCGCTGGTGTCGCGGCATTTGCCATTGGGCGTGCTGGCGGCCGAGGCGTTTGATGACTGCACTGAAGTCTGGCCGATGGCGCTGGGTGACCGAGTGTTTTTGCTGTCGGATGGTGTGCTGGATACCGCCGATGCCCATGAACAGTTGTTTGGCGCCGAGCGGTTGCAGCAGGTGTTTGCGGCCAATCGCGAGCCGGACCGGTTGTTCGAGGAGATCGAACAGGCCCTGGCGGGTTTTCGCGGTGAGGTGCGCGATGACATCAGCATGGTGGAGATCAGCCTGCAGGCGGATGAGCCGTTGCGTTCGTCGTCGGTGGTGTATTCCGACAGTGGGCAGTCGTCGCCGCTGGATTGGTCGGTAAGTTTTGAGTTTCGTGCCGAGACGCTCAAGTCCTACAACCCTTTGCCGTATTTGTTGCAGTTGCTGTTGGAGATTCATGGGCTGCGGGAGCAGAGCGGGGCGTTGTACAGCGTGATGGCAGAGTTGTATTCCAATGCGCTTGAACATGGTGTGCTGGGGCTGGATTCGCGGCTCAAGCGGGATGCACAGGGGTTTGCTGCGTATTACCGCGAGCGTAATGAGCGGCTGGCGCGGTTGGATAGCGGGTATGTGCGGGTGCACCTGGATGTGGTGCCGACCGGGGAGGGGGGGTGTCTGACGCTGCGGATCGAGGACAGTGGGGCCGGGTTTGATGTGGATAAGGTGCTGGCCAGGCCGCTGGATGTTGACCGTCTGTCTGGTAGGGGATTGAGCCTGGTGCGCCAGTTGAGCAGCGATGTAGGCTGGTCTGACGGCGGGCGGTGTGTGTGCGTGGAGTTTTCATGGAAGGCTCTGGCATAATCCGCCGATTCTTGATCAAGGAGCGAACAAGTGGCAGAGATTCATCTGGACCCCGATGTGCTGACTGGCTTGCAGGAGGTCATGGAGGGCGAGTATCCGAAGCTGCTCGACACTTTTCTCGATGACTCGCAAAAGCGGGTAGAGGCGTTGCGCCGGGCTCGGGATGATGCCAAGGCGCTTGGGCGGATTGCGCATAGCTTCAAGGGGAGTAGCGGTAATCTTGGGGCGGTGCGGTTGGCTGAGCTTTGTCAGTTGCTCGAGGATAAGTCCGCCAAGCCTGTGGTTGCGGATTTGGCGCAGTTGGTGGATGAGATTGACCATGAATTCGCGCTGGTGCGGCCGTTGTATGAGCATGAGCGGGGGCGGTTTCAGCTCTGACGCTTTTGGTGTGTATATCCGTTTCTTCGGTAACGGCGGCTTATGGTTTCGCTCTTGCAGCGAGTCATTTTGCAAAAGCGGCACAGTAACCAAAGCGCTCTGCCCCATCAAAAACCAGAGCGAAAGCAGAGCTGC
>NZ_JACAPZ010000009.1:0-119507 GCF_013385475.1 Pseudomonas sp. G5001 | reverse complement strand
ACATTTGGACCGTGCCCGCTTTTGATTTGGCTGTTGCTTTTGCTCTTCAACACTCAAGACCCCATACAAGCCCTCACCCAAATAACGGATATACACCCTTAAACCAAAACCTGGCCCAACTCTTGCTCTACCTCCTGTTACCGCACCCTCGACCCCTGTGCGGCGGAGACTCTTGACTATGGCAATCACCCCGAATTCGCTCCTTCAGGCAGCCCTTGCGGCCAAGCCTCAAGCGCCCGCTGCCAATCCACCGGCAGTGGCTGCGAACCCGCGGGACAAGGCCCCGGGCTTCGCTCAGGTGTTCGCCAACCAGGCCCCTGCGCCGGCGGCAAAACCTGCCGACACCCCCATCAAATCCACCCGCGACAAGCCTGCGGACAACATCCCCAAGCCCGTCGCCAACAACGACAAGCCTGCCGCCGGTACCCCATCGGTTGCCGATAACGGCAAGACTTTGCCTGCCAACCCGCCGGCCAAGGCGGACACCCCGGACACCACCGCCAAGTCAGACGACGATGCCCCGGCAGACGATCCGTCCCTGGCCCAGCAACCTCCGGTCGACCCCGCCGTAGACCCGGCGCTGATAGCCGCGGTAGTCCCTGTCCCCGTCCCCGCTACGCCGGCGCCCGTCGAGACCCCGACGCCGGCCACCGCGAAGGATGACAAAAACCAGCCAGTCGTGGCGCCACCGATTGCCGCGACCGACGACGCCAAGCCCGCCTTCGATCCCGAGGCCGATCCGCTGGATGCAATGCCCGCCGTGCGCCTGGCCATGGAGCAGGGCGGACACGTGTCCGCCAGCAGCCAGGCCCCGGCAAAAACCGCCCCGGCCCCGACCCAGGATCAGCCGACCGCCGCGCAAAACTTCGTCACAGGCCTGGCCAATATGGTCGACCAGCAAGCGTCCAAGGACAGCACCGACCAGGGCGGCGACAAAGCCTTTGCCGGTCTGATCGACGGCGGCCTCAAGGATTTGAAGGATGCCAGCAGCGACACCCGTGTCGATGACTTCGCCAACCGCCTCGCCGCGCTGACCCAGGCTGCCACGCCGAAAACTGCGAATGCCCTGCCGCCGGTGGCCAACGCGCCATTGGCCATGCACCAGAGTGGCTGGACCGATGAGGTGGTGAACCGGGTCATGTACCTGTCCAGCGCCAACCTCAAGTCGGCAGAGATCCAGTTGCAGCCCGCTGAGCTGGGTCGCCTGGACATCAGCGTGAAGATGTCTGCCGACCAGCAGGCGCAAGTCACCTTCATGAGCAGCCATGCGGTGGTGCGTGAAGCCCTGGAAAGCCAGTCGGGCCGCCTGCGGGAGATGTTTGCCCAGCAGGGCATGGGCCAGATCGACGTTAACGTGTCCGACCAGTCCCGTGGCTGGCAGGGGCAGCAGGGCCAGGACCAGCAACAGCAGAACCAGGCTCGCGGCGTCAGCGGCAGTGGCGGGCGGGGTGATGGGGTTGATGGCGGCGGTATCGGTGAGGTGGCTGAAGTGGCCGCGCCGGTGGTGCAGTCGGTGATTGGCTCCAGTGCCGTGGACTACTACGCCTGATCCGAGGCCTGGCGATGATCAAAATGTGGGAACGGGCTTGCTCGCGAATACGGAGTGTCAGTCACCGTTACAGGTGCTGATCCACCGCTTTCGCGAGCAAGCCCGCTCCCACATTGGTTTTGCAGTGTCGGCGAAACCGTGACCGAACTGACAACTCTGGCATAACACTTGCTCTTGCCTTTCCCCAGAACTATGAATCCCAGAATAGTGACGGATTATTGGCATGGCGAAGAGCGACGACGCAGCAAAAGCACCCGCAGGCAAGGGCAAGCTCAAGCTTATCCTGCTGATTGTCCTGGCCTTGTTGCTGGCGATCGGCCTGTCCGTGGGGGCTACCTGGTACTTTATGCACAGTGCCCAGAGCAAACCGGCCGCCACGGCCGAGGTCAACCCCAACGTCAAGCAACCGGCAATCTTCGAGCCGATGCTGCCGGCGTTTGTCGCCAACTTCAATCAGAACGGCCGTCAACGCTACCTGCAGGTGAGCATTACCCTGCTGGCGCGTAACCAGGCAGACCTGGATGCCCTCAAGGTGCACATGCCAGTGATCCGCAACAACCTGGTGATGCTGTTTTCCGCCCAACCCTTCGACACCCTCGCCACCCCGGTGGGCCAGGAAATGCTGCGCCAGAAGGTCACTGCCAGCGTGCAGGAAGTGGCCCAGAAGGAAGTCGGCAAACCGGTGATCGAGCAGGTGCTCTTCACTAATTTCGTATTGCAGTAGGATCACGACATGGCCGTGCAGGACCTGCTGTCCCAGGATGAAATCGATGCGCTGCTCCATGGCGTCGACGATGGTCTGGTACAGACCGAAATGGCTGCCGAGCCCGGCAGCGTCAAAAGCTACGACCTGACCAGCCAGGATCGCATCGTCCGTGGACGCATGCCGACCCTGGAAATGATCAACGAGCGTTTTGCCCGTTACACCCGTATCAGCATGTTCAACATGCTGCGCCGCTCGGCGGACGTGGCAGTGGGCGGCGTGCAGGTGATGAAGTTCGGTGAGTACGTGCACTCGCTGTACGTGCCCACCAGCCTCAACCTGGTGAAGATCAAGCCACTGCGCGGCACCGCGCTGTTCATCCTCGACGCCAAGCTGGTGTTCAAGCTGGTGGACAACTTCTTCGGCGGCGATGGCCGTCACGCCAAGATCGAAGGCCGTGAATTCACCCCGACCGAGTTGCGGGTGGTGCGCATGGTGCTGGAGCAGGCCTTCATCGACTTGAAGGAAGCCTGGCAGGCGATCATGGAAGTCAATTTCGAGTACATCAACTCGGAAGTGAACCCGGCCATGGCCAACATCGTCGGCCCCAGCGAAGCCATTGTGGTCTCCACCTTCCACATCGAACTCGATGGCGGCGGCGGCGACCTGCACGTGACCATGCCGTACTCGATGATCGAGCCGGTGCGCGAGATGCTCGATGCCGGTTTCCAGTCCGACCTCGACGACCAGGACGAACGCTGGGTGAAAGCCCTGCGCGAAGACCTGCTGGACGTCGACGTACCCCTGAGCGCCACCGTGGCCCGTCGCCAGCTGCGTTTGCGGGATATTTTGCACATGCAGCCGGGGGATGTGATTCCCGTCGACCTGCCGGAAGAACTGATCATGCGCGCCAACGGCGTGCCGTCGTTCAAGGTCAAGCTCGGTTCTCACAAAGGCAACCTGGCGTTGCAAGTGATCGAACCGATCAACCGTCGCTGATCCACCTTAATTTCTGCTCCGCCGAGGACATGTAATGGCTACCGAACACGAAAACACTTCCGCCGAAGACCAGGCCCTGGCTGACGAGTGGGCGGCTGCCCTGGAAGAAACCGGCGATGTCGGCCAGGACGATATCGATGCACTGCTGGCGGCCGATGCGGCCACTGCACCGGTTGGCAACCGCCTTCCCATGGAAGAGTTCGGCAGCGTGCCGAAGAACAATGACCCGGTGACCCTCGACGGTCCGAACCTGGACGTGATCCTCGACATCCCGGTGTCGATCTCCATGGAAGTCGGCAGCACCGAAATCAACATCCGCAACCTGCTGCAGCTCAACCAGGGGTCGGTGATCGAGCTGGACCGCCTGGCCGGCGAGCCGCTGGACGTGCTGGTCAACGGCACGCTGATCGCCCATGGCGAAGTGGTGGTGGTCAACGAGAAGTTCGGCATCCGCCTGACCGACGTGATCAGCCCGAGCGAACGCATCAAGAAGTTGCGTTGATATGAAGCGCTCATTGGTAGGACTGTTATCGACGCTGCCCTTGAGCGTAATGGCAGCAGAACCGGTTGCCCAGGCGGCTGCGCCGGCACTCGGCAGCGGTGTGGGCGGGCAACTCACCCAGTTGGTGCTGGGGTTGTTGCTGGTGGTGGGGCTGATCTTCGTGCTCGCCTGGGTGTTGCGCCGCGTGCAGCGCATCGGCCCGGGCAATGCCCAGGTCATCGAGCTGGTGGGTTCACGCGCCCTTGGCCCGCGGGACAGGCTGGTGCTGGTGCAGGTCGGCGACGAGCAGATCCTGCTGGGCATCACCCCCGGTCGCATCACCCCGTTGCACGTGCTCAAGTCGCCTGTGGAAGTGGCCCAGACCCAAGCGGCCACGCCGGAATTCGCCCAGCGCCTCATGGAGTTGCTGGGCAAGGATCAGAAGGATAAGAAGTAATGCGCGTTTTATTGACGCTCATGCTGTTGCTGGCAGCGCCGCTGGCGTACGCAGCAGACCCGTTGTCGATCCCGGCGATCACCCTGGGCACTAACGCGGCGGGCGCGCAGGAGTATTCGGTCAGCCTGCAGATCCTGCTGATCATGACCGCGCTGAGCTTCATCCCCGCGTTCGTGATGCTGATGACCAGCTTCACCCGCATCATCATCGTGTTCTCGATCCTGCGTCAGGCCCTCGGCCTGCAACAGACGCCGTCGAACCAGATCCTCACCGGCATGGCGCTGTTCCTGACGCTGTTCATCATGGCGCCGGTGTTCGACAAGGTGAACCAGCAAGCCCTGCAACCGTACCTGGCGGAGAAAATGACCGCCCAGGATGCGATCGACAAGGCCCAGGGCCCGATCAAGGATTTCATGCTGTCGCAGACCCGTTCCAGCGACCTCGAGTTGTTTGTGCGGTTGTCCAAGCGTACCGACATCGCCAGCCCCGACATGGCACCGCTGACCATCCTGGTGCCGGCGTTCGTGACCTCGGAGTTGAAGACCGCGTTCCAGATCGGCTTCATGATCTTCATTCCGTTCCTGATCATCGACCTCGTCGTGGCGAGTGTGCTGATGGCCATGGGTATGATGATGCTGTCGCCGCTGATCATTTCGCTGCCGTTCAAGATCATGCTGTTTGTGTTGGTGGACGGGTGGGCGCTGATTATCGGCACCCTGGCCGGCAGTTTCGGTGGGGTGTAGGCCATGACGCCAGAAGTAGCAGTCGACCTGTTCCGCGAAGCCCTGTGGCTGACCACCATGATGGTCGCCGTGCTGGTGGTGCCGAGCCTGTTGGTGGGCCTGTTGGTGGCGATGTTCCAGGCCGCGACCCAGATCAACGAACAGACCCTGAGCTTTTTGCCGCGCCTGCTGGTGATGCTGATCACCCTGATCGTCGCCGGCCCGTGGCTGGTGCAAACCTTCATGGAATACATCCTGCAGCTGTACGGCAGTATTCCGCAGTTGATCGGCTGACCCCGTGAATTCGATGCTGGCCTTGACCGACACCCAGATCAGCACCTGGGTGGCCTCGTTCATCCTGCCGTTGTTCCGGGTCACGGCCGTGCTGATGACCATGCCGGTGTTCGGCACCACCCTGGTACCACGGCGCATCCGCCTGTATTTCGCGGTGGCGATCACCGTGGTCATCGTGCCGGGCTTGCCGCCGATGCCACCGGTGAATGCCCTGGACCTCAGTGCAATGATGCTGATCGCCGAGCAAATCATCATCGGCGCCTTGCTGGGCTTCTCCCTGACGCTGTTCTTCCAGGCCTTCGTGATCGCCGGGCAGATCATCTCGATCCAGATGGGCATGGGCTTCGCGTCCATGGTCGACCCTACCAACGGCGTGTCGGTGGCGGTGATCGGGCAATTCCTGACGATGCTGGTGACCTTGCTGTTCCTGGCCATGAACGGCCACCTGGTGGTGTTCGAGGTGATGACCGAAAGTTTCACCACCTTGCCGGTGGGCAGCGGGTTGGTGGTCAATCATTTCTGGGAGCTGGTGGGGCGCTTGAGCTGGGTGCTCGGTGCATCCTTGCTGCTGGTATTGCCGGCGATCACTGCGCTGCTGGTGGTCAACATCGCCTTTGGCGTGATGACCCGGGCGGCGCCGCAGTTGAACATCTTCTCCATCGGTTTCCCGTTGACCCTGGTGCTGGGCATGGGGATTTTCTGGGTCGGCATGGCTGACATTCTCAATCAGTATCAACCGCTGGCGACCGACGCCTTGCAGTTTTTACGTGACTTGGCGCGGGCGCGGTAAGCCATGGCCGAGAGCGAGAGTGGCCAGGACAAGACAGAAGACCCCACGGAGAAACGTAAAAAGGACTCCCGGGAAAAGGGCGAGATTGCCCGCTCCAAAGAGCTCAACACCCTGGCGATCATGCTCGCCGGTTCCGGCGGCCTACTGATCTACGGCGGTGGCCTGGCCCTGGACCTGATGGAGTTGATGCGCCTGAATTTCTCCCTGCCCCGCGACGTGCTGCTGAGCCCGGGGGCCATGGGTTTGTACCTGCTGCACTCGGGCAAGATCGCGATCCTCGCGGTGCAGCCGATCCTCATCACCTTGTTGCTGGCGGCCCTGATCGGCCCGATTTCCCTCGGCGGCTGGCTGTTTGCCGCCGGCAGCTTGGCGCCCAAATTCAGCCGGATGAACCCGGCGGCCGGGCTCAAGCGGATGTTTTCCACCAAGGCCCTGGTGGAACTGCTCAAGGCGTTGGCCAAGTTCATCCTGATCCTGTTTGTGGCGTTGACGGTGTTGTCGTCCGACATCGACGACCTGCTGCGCATCGCCCATGAGCCGATCGAGCTGGCGATCATCCACAGTGTGCAAGTGGTGGGCTGGAGCTCGCTGTGGATGGCTTGCGGGCTGATCATCATTGCCGCGGTGGATGCGCCGATCCAGCTGTGGGAAAGCCACAAGAAACTGCTGATGACCAAGCAGGAAGTGCGCGACGAGCACAAGGACCAGGAAGGCCGGCCCGAGGTCAAGCAGCGGATTCGCCAGCTGCAGCGCGAGATGTCCCAGCGCAAGATGATGGCCTCGGTGCCCGATGCTGATGTGGTCATCACCAACCCGACCCACTACGCCGTGGCGCTCAAGTACGACCCGGAGAAGGGTGGGGCGCCGATGTTGCTGGCCAAGGGCAGTGATTTCACGGCGTTGAAAATCCGCGAGATTGCGGTAGCCAATGACATCCTGCTGCTGGAGTCGCCGGAGTTGGCGCGGTCGATCTTCTACTCCACCGACCTGGATCAGGAAATTCCGGCCGGGTTGTATCTGGCGGTGGCTCAGGTGTTGGCGTACGTGTATCAGATCCGCCAGTACCGGGCGGGCAAGGGCAAGCGGCCAGATCCGCTCAAAGACCTGCCGATTCCACCGGATTTGCGTCGGGATTCCTGATTTTGTAGCGTCCCTCCTGGCCTCTTCGCGAGCAAGCCCGCTCCCACATTTGACCGTGTATATCCTGTAGAAACGCGGTCAAATGTGGGAGCGGGCTTGCTCGCGAAGGCGTCCGCCCAAACAACAAAAAATCCCCCTGAGCGTTCCCGCAATTGCATCTCGCACCGTGTAAGTCGCGGGCGAGGGCGCTACCTCAATCAGCGTGGCGAGGGAGCTTGCTCCCGCTGGGGTGCGAAGCGCCCCCAATAAAGCTAGCGCGGTGATTCAGGCAAAGCGCGCAAGCCGTTCCGGGGCTGCTGCGCAGCCCAGCGGGAGCAAGCTCCCTCGCCACAGGTGATGTGCACGCGGCGGTATGTCGTTGCTGGCCGCCGGAACGATCTGCTTCCTCAAGCAAAAGTTGGAAGGCTTCTTGCAATACCGCCTCCAGGACGCTTCCCGGCGTCAAAAGTTTGCTTCAAGGAAACGAGGAATACCGGTGGATCGCTCTCAAATGCTCAGCACGGCCCGTGGCACCCTGACTGACCTCTCGCGAGGCAATCTGGGTGTGCCGTTGTTGTTGCTGGTGATGCTGGCAATGATGATGTTGCCAATGCCGCCGTTCCTGCTGGATGTGTTCTTCACCTTCAACATTGCGCTGTCGGTCGTCGTGTTGCTGGTGTGCGTATACGCCCTGCGGCCGCTGGATTTCGCGGTATTCCCGACCATCCTGCTGATCGCCACCCTGCTGCGGCTGGCGCTTAACGTGGCTTCCACCCGGGTGGTGATGCTCCACGGCCAGGACGGCCACGCCGCCGCGGGCAAGGTGATCCAGGCCTTCGGCGAGGTGGTGATCGGCGGTAACTACGTGGTCGGTATCGTGGTTTTTGCGATCTTGATGATCATCAACTTTGTGGTCGTGACCAAGGGCGCCGGGCGGATTTCCGAGGTGAGCGCGCGTTTTACCCTCGACGCGATGCCCGGCAAGCAGATGGCGATCGACGCCGACCTCAACGCCGGCCTGATCGACCAGAACCAGGCCAAGGCCCGTCGCCTTGAAGTCGCCCAGGAAGCCGAGTTCTACGGTTCCATGGACGGTGCCAGCAAATTCGTGCGCGGCGACGCCATCGCCGGCCTGTTGATTCTGTTTATCAACCTGATCGGCGGCATGGCGGTCGGCATCTTCCAGCACGGCATGACCTTCGGCGACGCCGGCAAGGTTTACGCCCTGCTGACCATCGGTGACGGTTTAGTGGCGCAATTGCCATCACTGTTGTTATCTACAGCTGCGGCGATCATGGTGACCCGTGCTTCGGGCTCCGAAGACATGGGCAAGCAGATCAGCCGGCAGATGTTTGCCTCGCCCAAGGCGCTGGCGGTGGCGGCAGGCATCATGGCGATCATGGGCATCGTGCCGGGCATGCCCCATGTCTCGTTCCTGAGCATGGCCGCCATGGCCGCCGGCGGTGCCTACCTGTTCTGGAAAAAACAAAACAACATCAAGGTGATTGCTCAGCAGGAAGTGGCGCGCCAGCAGGAACTGCTGCCATCGCCGGCCCGCGCCCTGGAAACCAAGGAGCTGGGCTGGGACGACGTGACCCCGATCGACATGATCGGCCTGGAAGTCGGCTACCGCCTGATTCCCCTGGTGGATCGCAACCAGGGCGGGCAATTGCTGGCGCGGATCAAGGGTGTGCGCAAGAAGTTGTCCCAGGACCTGGGCTTCCTGATGCCCACCGTGCACATTCGCGACAACCTCGACCTGGCCCCGAGCGCCTACCGCCTGACCCTGATGGGGGTGATTCTGGCCGAGGCCGAGATCTACCCGGACCGCGAACTGGCGATCAACCCGGGCCAGGTGTTTGGCAGCCTCAACGGGATTACCGCCAAAGATCCGGCTTTTGGCCTGGAAGCGGTATGGATCGAAATCAGCCAGCGCAGCCAGGCGCAGTCGCTGGGCTACACCGTGGTCGACGCCAGCACTGTGGTCGCCACCCACCTCAACCAGATTCTGTACAAGCACTCCCACGAGCTGATTGGCCACGAAGAAGTCCAGCAACTCTTGCAATTGCTGGCCAAGGCCTCGCCAAAACTCGCCGAAGAGCTGGTACCGGGTGTGCTGTCCACCTCGCAACTGCTCAAGGTGCTGCAAGCGCTGTTGGCCGAGCAGGTGCCGGTACGGGACATTCGCAGCATTGCCGAAGCTATCGCCAACAATGCCGCCAAGAGTCAAGATACTGCCGCCCTGGTGGCCGCAGTGCGCGTCGGATTGTCGCGTGCAATCGTCCAAAGCATTGTAGGGCTTGACTCCGAGCTGCCTGTTATCACCTTGGAACCAAGGTTGGAACAAATATTGCTCAATAGTATTCAGAAGGCTGGGCAGGGCGCTGATGAGGGCGTGTTGCTGGAGCCAAGCATGGCAGAGAAGCTGCAGCGTTCGTTGATCGAGGCCGCGCAGCGCCAGGAAATGGAAGGCCATCCGGTGATCCTGCTGGTGGCTGGCCCCGTCCGGGCGATGTTGTCGCGGTTTGGACGCCTGGCTATACCGAATTTGCACGTATTGGCTTACCAGGAAATTCCTGACAATAAGCAAGTGACTATCGTCGCGACAGTAGGGCCCAACGGCTGAGGTAGTGGGATATGCAAGTGAAGCGTTTTTTCGCCGCCGATATGCGTCAGGCCATGAAACTGGTACGTGATGAGTTGGGCGCCGACGCTGCGATTATCGGTAACCGTCGTATTGCCGGCGGTGTGGAGCTGACGGCTGCCCTGGATTACAAACCCTCGGCCCTGGCGCCGCGCGTGCCGAACATGGAACTGGAAGACGAGCTGCGCAAGACCGCTTCGCGCATTGTTTCGGCCCAGGCTGAACTGAGCATGCGTGGCGACAGCGACGCCTCCACCAATCGCCAGCTGTTTGCCGGGCTGCCGTTGACCGCGTCCGAGCCGCTGGTAGAGCCGACTTTTGTTGAACCACCGCGTCCTGCTGCGCCAGCCCCGGCGCCGGCGGTAGACCAGCGGGTGTTCGACTCGATGCGCTTCGAACTCAACGGCCTGCGTGAACTGCTGGAAGTGCAGCTGGGTTCGCTGGCCTGGAACCAGTTGCAGGGCAGCCAGCCACAACAGGCCAACCTGTGGCGTCGCCTGCAACGCATTGGCCTGTCCGGCCCGTTGTCCCGCGACCTGCTGCAACTGACCACGCAAATTGAAGAGCCTCGCCAGGCCTGGCGCATGCTCCTGGCCCACCTGGCGCGGATGATCGTCACCCCGGAAATCGAACCCCTGGAAGAAGGCGGTGTGATTGCCATGGTCGGCCCGGCCGGCATGGGCAAGACCACCACCCTGGCCAAGCTGGCCGCACGTTACGTGCTCAAGTACGGCGCCCAGAACATCGCGCTGGTGAGCATGGACAGCTACCGCATCGGCGCCCAGGAACAACTCAAGACCCTGGGCCGCATCCTCAATGTGCCGGTGACCCACGTCGACCCGGGCCAGTCCCTGGCCAACGCCCTCGACCCGTTGCTGCGCAAGCGCGTAGTGCTGATCGACACCGCCGGCCTGCAAGCCAGCGACCCGGCCCTGCGCATGCAGCTGGAAAGCCTGGCCGGGCGCGGGATCAAATCCAGAAACTATTTGGTGCTTGCCACTACCAGCCAGAAGCAGGTATTGACCGCCGCCTACCACAGCTACAAGCGCTGCGGGCTGGCGGGTTGCATCCTGACTAAACTGGATGAGACGGCAAGCCTGGGCGAAGTATTGAGCCTGGCAATCAGTCATGAATTACCGGTCGCCTACCTGACCGACGGGCCGCGGATCCCGGATGATCTGCATCTGCCGCGCCGTCATCAGTTGGTCAGCCGGGCTGTCAGCGTGCAAATGCAGGAAGAACCCAGTGAGGAAGCTATGGCTGACATGTTTGCTGACCTCTACCACAGCCCGAACAAGCGAGTTGGGTGAGGCATCATGGCTTTCTATTTAAAAATGACAGTGAAAAGTATCTACATCGATGGTCTGCCAGCAGTTCGCGCGGCCAACTTATGTAGCCTGCGTCTAAGCAAGACAAGGTAAAGAAATAAAATGGGCAGCATGCATCCCGTACAGGTGATCGCGGTGACCGGCGGCAAAGGTGGCGTCGGGAAAACTAACGTGTCAGTGAATTTGTCCCTGGCCCTGGCAGAGCTTGGCCGTCGCGTCATGCTGCTGGATGCTGACCTGGGGCTGGCGAACGTCGACGTTCTGCTGGGACTGACGCCCAAACATACCCTGGCCGATGTCATCGAAGGCCGCTGTGAGCTGCGCGACGTACTGTTGCAAGGCCCCGGCGGGATTCGCATCGTGCCGGCGGCTTCCGGCACCCAGAGCATGGTGCACCTGAGTCCGGCGCAACATGCCGGCCTGATTCAGGCGTTCAGCGACATTGGCGACAACCTCGACGTACTGGTGATCGACACCGCCGCCGGGATCGGCGAGTCGGTGGTCAGTTTCGTGCGCGCAGCCCAGGAAGTGTTGCTGGTGGTGTGCGACGAACCCACCTCGATCACCGACGCCTACGCCCTGATCAAACTGCTCAACCGCGACTACGGCATGAACCGCTTCCGCGTGCTGGCCAACATGGCCCAAAGCCCGCAGGAAGGGCGGAATCTGTTCGCCAAGTTGACCAAGGTCACGGATCGCTTCCTCGATGTCGCCTTACAATACGTTGGCGCAGTTCCTTACGACGAGTGTGTGCGCAAGGCCGTGCAAAAGCAGCGTGCGGTCTATGAAGCGTTCCCTCGTTCGAAGTGCGCATTGGCGTTCAAGGCTATTGCCCAGAAGGTCGATACCTGGCCGTTGCCCGCCAATCCCCGGGGGCATCTGGAGTTTTTCGTCGAGCGATTGGTGCATCAGACGAGCGCAGGACCGGTGCTATGACAGCCAGCGGCTACAACCTTTACAAGAAGTCGGCACGTGACAGTCAAGTCGAATTGATCGAGCGCTATGCGCCCCTGGTCAAGCGCATTGCCTATCACCTGCTGGCGCGCTTGCCTGCCAGCGTGCAGGTCGAGGACTTGATCCAGGCCGGGATGATCGGCCTGCTTGAAGTGTCGACCAAGTACGACGCGAGCAAGGGCGCGAGTTTCGAGACATACGCGGGTATCCGTATCCGTGGGGCCATGCTCGATGAAGTGCGTAAAGGTGATTGGGCGCCGCGATCAGTGCACCGCAATACGCGGATGGTGAGTGACGCAATTCGCTCAATTGAAGCAAAAACCGGTCGCGACGCTAAAGATCATGAAGTTGCGGCCGAACTCCAATTGAGTCTCGACGATTACTACGGGATTTTGAACGATACCTTGGGCAGCCGGCTGTTCAGTTTCGACGACCTTTTACAGGACGGCGAACATGAAGGGCTGCACGAGGACGGCGCGAGTGCCCATCTCGAACCGTCACGGGACCTGGAAGATGAACGCTTCCAGAGCGCGCTGGCGGACGCGATAGCCAATTTGCCGGAGCGTGAGCGACTGGTGTTGGCGCTGTACTACGACGAAGAGCTGAACCTCAAGGAAATCGGTGAGGTCCTGGGAGTCAGCGAATCGCGGGTCAGCCAGTTACACAGCCAGTGCGCGGCCCGCTTGCGGGGGCGTTTGGGAGAGTGGCGAGCGCGCTGACAGGCAGTGTGGGGACACTGCGAACGATACCGTCCAGGCCCTGCGCCCGGACGGGCTTGGCCCGTGGTGCGCCCCCGGTAGTCCTTTTTGTGTAACGCCTGTTGATTGATATGGCGCGCCCAGGTGCTGGGCGCGTTTAAGACTGCTTGGAGGTCGAATTGGACAAGAACATGAAAATCCTCATCGTTGATGACTTCTCAACGATGCGGCGGATCATAAAAAACCTGTTGCGTGACCTTGGGTTCACTAACACGGTCGAGGCGGATGACGGTATTACGGCGATTCCGATCCTCAACAGCGGGAGCATCGACTTTCTGGTAACGGACTGGAACATGCCGGGCATGACCGGTATCGATCTGCTGCGCCACGTGCGCGCCGATGAAAAACTGCGCAGCCTGCCTGTGCTGATGGTGACCGCTGAAGCCAAGCGTGAACAGATCATCGAAGCCGCCCAAGCCGGGGTCAACGGCTACGTGGTCAAGCCATTCACTGCACTGGCCTTGAAAGAGAAGATCGAAAAGATCTTCGAACGCATCGGTCATTGATGCTGCCACGGGGGAGCTATGGAGCATAAAGAATCATCGCAGGCCGACTTTGAGTCGACCCTGAAAAAACATGCTCATCAACTCGTCGAAAGCCTTGAAAGAGGCCAGTTCGGCGACGCGGTGCAGTTGATCCATGAGCTCAACCAGACCCGTGACCGCGGCCTGTACCAGGAAGTGGGCAAGCTCACCCGTGAGTTGCACAGTGCGATAGTCAATTTTCAGATTGACCCGCACATGCCCCAGGCCGAGGAAATCTCGCAGATCACGGATGCCACCGAACGCCTGTCCTACGTGGTCAGGCTGACTGAGGCGGCGGCCAACCGCACCATGGACCTGGTGGAAAACGCCACGCCTCTGGTCAACGGTATGGCCAGTGAAGCCAAGGCCCTGAGCACTGACTGGGGCCGGTTCATGCGTCGGGAAGTGGGCGCTGAGGAGTTTCGTGAGCTGGCGCGTCGGGTCGAGGGCTTTTTGTCCCGCAGCGAGCAGGAAAACCGCACGGTTTCCAGCAACCTCAATGACATTCTGCTGGCCCAGGATTACCAGGACCTCACCGGTCAGGTGATCAAGCGTGTGACCCAACTGGTCACCGAAGTGGAAAGCAACCTGCTCAAACTGGTGTTGATGGCGGGCCAGGTCGACCGGTTTGCCGGCATCGAACATGACCGCGCAGCGATCCTTTCTGAAAAAGATCCACAAAAACACCTCGCCAAGGGTGAAGGTCCGCAGATTCATGCCGATAAACGTGAAGACGTTGTATCCGGGCAAGACGACGTAGACGATTTGCTGTCCAGTTTAGGCTTCTAAGGAGCACACCCATGAGCTTCGGCGCCGATGAAGAAATCCTTCAGGATTTCCTTGTAGAGGCCGGCGAAATTTTAGAGCAACTGTCCGAACAACTGGTCGAGCTGGAAAGCCGACCGGATGATGCGAACCTGCTCAATGCAATTTTTCGCGGTTTTCATACTGTAAAAGGGGGCGCCGGCTTCCTCCAGCTCCACGAGCTGGTGGAGTGCTGTCACATCGCCGAGAACGTGTTCGACATCCTGCGCAAGGGTGAGCGGCACGTCGACTCGGAACTGATGGACGTGATCCTGGAAGCACTGGACGCGGTCAACGGCATGTTCAGTGAAGTGCGCGAGCGCGCACCGATCACTGCCGCCACGCCGGAACTGCTGGCCGCCCTGGCGCGCCTGGCGGAACCTGCGGCCAACGCTCCCGTGGTGGAAGCGGTGGCTGAGCCGGTTGCCGAGCCTGCGGGCGACGTGACCGACAGCGAATTTGAACAACTGCTGGACTCGCTGAACGCTGTCAAGGCCGAAGCCGAAGCGCCGGCAGCCAGTGCGCCGGCCATGGTGCCGACCACCGAAGACATTACCGACGCCGAGTTCGAGTCGTTGCTCGACCAGTTGCACGGCAAGGGCCAGTTTGCCCCGGACGCGGTGGCCGCAGCGCCAGCGCCAACGGAAGCCGCGGCGCCCGTCAGCAATGAAATCACCGACGACGAATTTGAAGCGCTGCTGGACCAGTTGCACGGCAAAGGCTCGTTTGCCGCCGAGGCTCTGCCGGAAGTCGCTGCAACGGCCGCCGCGCCTGCGGCACCCGCTGCTGCGCCGGCCGCCGATGGACTGATCTCCGATCACGAATTCGAAGCCCTGCTGGATGAACTGCACGGTAAGGGCAAGTTCACCGAAGTGGTCGGCGCTGCTGCACCGGCTGCTGCCGCGGCTGTCGCAACACCGGCTCCTGCCGCCAAGGCTGCCACGCCTGTCGCAGCGAAAGCGGCTCCGGCTCCGACTCCAGCACCGGCCCGGGCTGCCGCGGCTGCCCCGGCCCCGGACAAGCAACCGGCCAGTGAAGCCGAAACCACCGTGCGGGTTGATACCGCGCGCCTGGACGACATCATGAACATGGTCGGCGAACTGGTGCTGGTGCGTAACCGCCTGGTGCGCCTGGGCCTGAACAGTGGCGACGAGGCCATGCAAAAGGCCGTGTCGAACCTCGACGTGGTCACCGCAGACTTGCAGACCGCCGTCATGAAGACCCGGATGCAGCCGATCAAGAAAGTCTTCGGCCGTTTCCCGCGCCTGGTTCGCGACCTGGCACGCCAGCTCAAGAAAGAGATCAACCTGGAACTGGTGGGTGAAGAAACCGACCTCGACAAAAACCTTGTCGAGGCCCTGGCCGACCCGCTGGTCCACTTGGTGCGCAACGCGGTCGACCACGGTGTCGAGACGCCGGAAGAGCGCGAAGCCTTGGGCAAGAACCGCCAGGGCAAAGTGATCCTGGCGGCCGAACAGGAAGGCGACCATATCCTGCTGTCGATCACTGATGACGGCAAAGGCATGGACCCCACGGTACTGCGCAACATTGCAGTCAAGCGTGGGGTGATGGACAAGGACGCCGCCGACCGCCTCACCGACACCGAGTGCTACAACCTGATCTTCGCCCCGGGCTTCTCCACCAAGACCGAGATTTCCGACGTGTCGGGCCGTGGCGTGGGCATGGACGTGGTGAAGACCAAGATCAGCCAGCTCAACGGCTCGATCAACATCTACTCGACCAAGGGCCAGGGCTCGAAGATCGTCATCAAGGTGCCGTTGACCCTGGCGATCATGCCGACCCTGATGGTGATGCTGGGCAACCAGGCGTTCGCCTTCCCGCTGGTCAACGTCAACGAAATCTTCCACCTCGACCTGTCGCGCACCAACGTGGTGGACGGCCAGGAAGTGGTGATCGTGCGCGACAAGGCGTTGCCGCTGTTCTACCTCAAGCGCTGGCTGGTGGCTTCGGCCAAGCATGAAGAGCAGCGCGAAGGCCATGTGGTGATTCTTTCCGTGGGCACCCAGCGTATCGGCTTCGTGGTCGATCAACTGGTGGGCCAGGAAGAAGTGGTCATCAAGCCTTTGGGCAAAATGCTGCAGGGAACCCCGGGCATGTCGGGTGCGACCATTACCGGTGACGGTCGGATCGCGCTGATTCTGGATGTTCCGAGCATGCTCAAGCGTTACGCCGCACGGCGTATTTGATTCGGCCCGGGCAGGGCGGTTGTCCCTCGCCCGGCCTAACGGAGTGTTTATGGTAGTCAAGGTCCTGGTGGTGGACGATTCGGGTTTCTTCCGCCGCCGCGTCTCGGAAATTCTTTCATCGGATTCCAATATCCAGGTGGTCGGCACGGCCACCAACGGCAAAGAGGCGATCGATCAGGCCCTGGCGCTCAAGCCGGACGTGATCACCATGGACTACGAGATGCCGATGATGGACGGCATCACGGCGGTGCGGCACATCATGCAGCGCTGCCCGACGCCGGTGTTGATGTTCTCCTCGCTGACCCACGAAGGCGCCCGGGTCACCCTGGATGCGCTGGATGCCGGCGCGGTGGACTTCCTGCCGAAGAATTTCGAAGACATCTCGCGCAACCCCGAGAAGGTCAAGCAGATGCTCTGCGAGAAGGTGCACAGCATCTCCCGCAGTAACCGTCGCAGCCTGTTCAGTGCGCCGGCGCCCGCACCCGTTACGCCGCCACCGGCCGCCCCGAGCACCTTTGGTCGCCCGGCGCCGGCACCGGTTGCGCGCCCGGCCGCCGCCCCGGTGCGTACGGCTGCGCCCGCCGCACATTCACCTGCGCCCAAGCGCAAGGCCTACAAGCTGGTGGCCATCGGTACGTCCACCGGCGGCCCGGTGGCCTTGCAGCGGGTGTTGACCCAATTGCCGGCGAACTTCCCGGCGCCGATCGTGTTGATCCAGCACATGCCGGCCGCGTTCACCAAGGCGTTCGCCGAGCGCCTGGACAAGCTGTGCCGCATCAGCGTCAAGGAAGCCGAGGATGGCGACATCCTGCGTCCGGGTCTGGCGCTGCTGGCCCCTGGTGGCAAGCAGATGATGGTCGATGGCCGTGGTGCGATCAAAATCCTGCCGGGTGACGAACGCCTGAACTACAAGCCGTGTGTGGATATCACCTTCGGGTCTGCGGCCAAATCCTACGGCGACAAAGTTTTGGCGGTGGTGTTGACCGGCATGGGCGCCGACGGCCGTGAAGGCGCGCGCCTGCTCAAGCAGGGCGGCAGCGCGATCTGGGCCCAGGATGAAGCCAGCTGCGTGATCTATGGCATGCCCATGGCCATCGTCAAGGCCGACCTGGCCGACGCCGTCTACAGCCTCGACGACATCGGCAAGCACCTGGTGGAGGCTTGCCTCTGATGGATGTATTGAGCCTGATCGGCATCATCATGGCGTTTGTCGCGATTATCGGCGGCAACTACCTCGAAGGCGGCCACCTGGGCGCCCTGGCCAACGGCCCGGCGGCGTTGATCGTGATCGGCGGCACCGTGGGCGCGGCGTTGTTGCAGTCGCCCATGAGTTCGTTCAAGCGCGCGATGCAGATCCTCATCTGGATTATTTTCCCGCCGCGTGTCGACTTGCCGGGCGGCATCGACCGCGTGGTCAACTGGAGCCTCACGGCGCGCAAGGAAGGCCTGCTCGGGCTGGAAGGCGTGGCCGATGCCGAGCCCGACAGCTACGCGCGCAAAGGCCTGCAACTGCTGGTGGACGGCGCCGAGCCGGAAGCGATTCGCAGCATCCTCGAAGTGGACTTCTACACCCAGGAAAGCCGCGACATCAACGCTGCCAAAGTCTTTGAAAGCATGGGCGGCTACGCGCCGACCATCGGCATCATCGGTGCGGTGATGGGCTTGATCCACGTGATGGGCAACCTGGCCGATCCGTCGCAACTGGGCAGCGGGATTGCCGTGGCGTTCGTCGCCACCATCTACGGCGTGGCCAGTGCCAACCTGGTGTTGTTGCCGGTGGCCAGCAAGCTCAAGTCGATCGCCCTGCGCCAGTCGCGTTATCGCGAGATGTTGCTCGAAGGCATCCTCTCGATTGCCGAGGGTGAAAACCCGCGCTCCATCGAATTGAAGCTCCAGGGCTTCATGGATTGATGGGAGGTATTTGTTGTGAGCCGTCGCCGCCGCGAGCCTGAAGAACACGTCAACCATGAACGCTGGCTGGTGTCCTACGCCGACTTCATTACGTTGCTGTTCGCGTTTTTTGTGGTGATGTACTCCATTTCCTCGATCAACGAAGGCAAGTACAAAGTCATTTCCCAGGCGCTGATTGGCGTGTTCAACGACGCTGACCGCGCCCTCAAGCCGATACCCATTGGCGAAGAACGCCCCAAGACCGTGACCCCGGCCAAGCCGCTGGTCAACGACAGCGATGAAACCGCCGCCGGCATCGGTGGCACCAGCGACCCGCTGAAAAGCATCGCCGATAACATCAGCGCGGCCTTTGGCGACCTGATCAGCTCCAACCAGATGACCGTGCGCGGCAATGAGTTGTGGGTCGAGATCGAACTCAATTCCAGCCTGCTGTTCGCCAGTGCCGATGCAATGCCCAGCGACCAGGCGTTTACCATCATCGACAAGGTGGCGGCGATCCTGAAGCCGTTTGAAAACCCGGTCCACGTTGAAGGCTTTACCGATAACCTGCCGATCAGTACCGCGCAGTACCCGACCAACTGGGAGCTGTCTTCGGCCCGGGCGGCGAGTATTGTACGAATGCTCGCGATGCAGGGTGTGAACCCCGGGCGCCTGGCGTCGGTGGGTTACGGCGAGTTCCAGCCGGTGGCCAATAACGCCACGGCGGAAGGCCGTGCGCGCAACCGACGGGTGGTGCTGGTGGTGTCGCGCAACCTGGACGTGCGCCGCAGCCTGACCGGTACCGGCACTGCCAATGCAACACCGGATGCCGCCTTGAAGCGGGCTGGCACACAAACTGCACCAGCGCCCGTAAAGGCGCCGGTTCGCGGGAGTGCCGTCAATTCTCCGTCACCGGCTCTATAACCCCATGCAATTTCTCGGTCGAGCCTATGCCTGCCGGGAGGAACAATCCGAATGAGAGTCTGGGCAGTTGCCAATCAAAAGGGTGGTGTCGGTAAAACCACCACGTCCATCGCCTTGGCCGGCTTGCTGGCCGAGGCCGGCAAGCGTGTGGTCGTGGTCGACCTGGACCCCCACGGCTCCATGACCAGCTATTTCGGCTATGACCCGGATGCCCTGGAACACAGTTGCTACGACCTGTTCCTGCACAAGGGCAGCGTGCCGGCCGACTTGCCGGGGCAACTGTTGCTGCCTACCAGCAATGAAAAGATCTCGCTGTTGCCGTCCAGCACCGCCCTGGCCACCCTTGAGCGCCAGTCGCCGGGGCAGAGCGGCCTGGGCCTGGTGATCGCCAAGACCCTGGCGCAGCTGTGGCAGGACTTCGACTACGCGATCATCGACAGCCCGCCGTTGCTCGGCGTGCTGATGGTCAACGCCCTGGCCGCCAGCCAACAGCTGGTGATCCCGGTGCAGACCGAGCACCTGGCCGTCAAGGGCCTGGAGCGGATGGTCAGTACCCTGGCGATGATCAACCGCTCGCGCAAGCAAGCGCTGCCGTTCAGCATCGTGCCGACCCTGTTTGACCGCCGTACCCAGGCGTCCCTCGGCACCTTGCGGGTATTGCGCGATGCTTATCCGGACACTATCTGGCAAGGCTACATCCCGGTGGACACGCGCCTGCGGGATGCGAGCCGGGCAGGGCTGACGCCGTCGCAGTTCGACGGCAAGAGCCGTGGGGTGCTGGCGTATCGGGCGTTGCTCAAGCACCTGTTGTCCCAGCAACTTGTGGCGCAGGTGGCGTGATGGTCATAAACAGCCCTGTAGGAGCCTGGCTTGCCAGCGATGCAGACGCCGCAGTTTTCGCGACAAAACCGGCTCTCGATTCAAGTCCGGACACTCACAGGCCGATAACCTCTGAATACAGGGTTGATGGGGCTTGCGCGTGGGCATACAGATGAACCGTCCCGTTGATTTCAAGACCCGGCCGCAACTGGCGCTGGAGTCCTACCTGGACGCCTTGCTCCAGGACGCCACCGAGGACATGCCGGAACCGATTCTGATCCTCGATGAAGTCATCGAGCCTGAACCTGCTGCCCTGGACGAGTTTCAGCTGGCGGTCCTGGAAGAGCAGGCCCGTGATGCGTTGGTGGTTCCCGTAGCAGTTCCTGTACCGGTTGCTGTGCCCGTCGAGCCTGTGGTGATTGCGCCTGTAGTGGTGGAGCCGGTGGTTGAGGTTCACCTCCCGCCGAGCATCACGCCGCCGCCGGTACAGGGCGACGGTCGCCCGGTGTGGGCTGCGGAGCCGTTCGAATGTTTGCTGTTCGATGTCGCCGGGCTGACCCTGGCGGTGCCGCTGGTGTGCCTGGGGTCGATCTACTCCCTGGAAGGCCAGGAGTTGACGCCGTTGTTCGGCCAGCCGGATTGGTTCCTCGGGATCCTGCCGAGCCAGCAGGGCAACTTGAAGGTATTGGACACCGCGCGTTGGGTGATGCCCGACCGCTACCGCGATGACTTCCGCCAGGGCCTGCAATACGTTATTTCGGTCCAGGGCTACGAGTGGGGGCTGGCGGTGCATCAGGTCAGCCGCTCATTGCGCCTGGACCCGAACGAAATCAAATGGCGCAGCCACCGCGGCCAGCGGCCATGGCTGGCGGGCACTGTGATCGAACACATGTGCGCGTTGCTGGATGTGGCCGAACTGGCGGAGTTGATTGCCAGCGGCGCGGTAAAAGCCATGCCGCTGAACAAACGCACTTGATAACAAGCAGCAGCGCTACGGCGCTGCCCAAGAACACACACCGTAACCAACGGTATTTGAAGGGGTCTGGAGTATGAACAAGTCAGTGTCCGCACAAGGTCTGGTGGATGATCCAATCCTGCAATGGGTCACCTTCAAGCTGGACAACGAGTCCTACGGCATCAACGTGATGCGTGTGCAGGAAGTGCTGCGCTACACCGAAATCGCTCCGGTTCCGGGTGCCCCAAGCTATGTGCTGGGCATCATCAACCTGCGCGGCAACGTGGTGACCGTGATCGACACCCGCCAGCGTTTTGGCCTGGTGCCGACCGAAGTCAACGACAACACCCGCATCGTGATCATCGAAGCCGACAAGCAAGTGGTCGGGATCATGGTCGACAGCGTGGCTGAAGTGGTTTACCTGCGCCAATCCGAAGTCGAGACTGCGCCGAACGTCGGCAACGAAGAATCGGCCAAGTTCATCCAGGGTGTCTGCAACAAGAACGGCGAACTGCTGATTCTGGTTGAGCTGGACAAGATGATGAGCGAAGAAGAGTGGCAGGACCTGGAGAATATCTGATTGTTTCTTGAGGTAGCGGTGATCGTCCTGGCCATCCTTTGGGCCGGGACCCTGGGCTTCCTGCTGCGTTATGTTCGCCAGCAACGGGAATTGGCCACTCGACAAGTCGAGCGCGACGCTGTGCGCGACCGGCGGATCCTGGAGCTGGCCAAGCGGGTCGACCACTTCCAGCAAAGTGCGGTGCGTGTGGGTGATGAAGTGCACGAGCTGCGTTCGGTGCTGGCGCCGTTGCCGGACAAGCTGTCGGCACTCGAGCAGCGTGACCCGTCGAGCCTCTCATTCGCCCAGGCGGCGAAGCTGGTGGGCATGGGCGCCACGGTGGATGAGCTGACGCAGTCCTGCGGGTTGACCCAGGCTGAAGCGCAGTTGATGAGCCGGTTGCACAAGGACAACTGAAGGTTACGAGCTGCAAGCGGTATTGCTTGCAGCTTATAGCCGGTGCCGGTTGCTCAGCCATTCGGCCATGGTCGAGTCCTCCAGGGCGTATTCACCACGGTTGGCTTTCCAGACCAACTCCTTCTCCCGCAGCACTTCCAGTGCTTTCTGCACGTTTGGCGTGCTGGCGTTCGGCTCGACCTGGGCCTGCTCCAGCTTGCGGTTCACATCCTGGAAGGTTTTCTCCGCAAAAGGCGAGAACGCCTGCTTGCCCAGGGTTCGTTCGCCCATCACTTCAAGTACCGCCTGTTGCAGCGGCGAGAGGTCGTTGTAGGCGCTCTCGTAATCGCTCCAGATGCCGGCCTGGTGATTGAGTGCCCCGGTCCTCAGCAACTCGCCAAGGTTGCTGGCCTCGCCAAGACCCACGCTCACTTCGGTCAGTAGTGTGTTGAGCATTTCCGGGCGCCGGCCAACGAGCTGGAAGGCATAGTCCATGTCCTCCAGGTTGAACTGGTTGGTCGCGGCCAGGCGCTGGTTCCAGAGGTCCGTCACGAACTCGACGAAATCCCGGCTCAGCAGCGGGAACGGCGTGATATGGGCGCCGAAGAACGGTTGTTTGCTCTTGAGTACCAGGTTGGCCAGTTTGTCCCGGCTGGAGCCGGTGAAGACCAGGCGCAGGCCGTCGGCCGTGCTGCTGCCGTTGAGATGATCCCGTGCCGCCTTGAGGGCGAACATGGCGTTCACCCCGCCTTCGCTGTTGAGGGCGTGCTGGGCCTCGTCCACGATCAGCACGATCATTTGCCCCGAGACCTGGTGCAGCACGTCCAGGGCGTGGCTGAGCGTAGTGCCGGCGGGCAATTGCGGTTTGGTGAAATCCCAACTCAAGGTGCGCAGCAGGCTGATCTTATCGATACCGGCTTTCTTGGCCGCCTTGCTCACTGCGCTTTCGAACTCGCCCAGGGCTTTGCCGATAGCGCCGGAGATCAGTTCGGCGGGGTCGACTTCGCGGTTCATCCACAGGTCCACGTACACCGGCAGCCAGCCCCGGGCCTTGCACTCGGGGATAAGGTCGTTGCGCAGGAACGTACTCTTGCCGGTACGGCGCGGAGCCGCGAGGAACATGCCGGAGCTGTAGTCGGCAAATGACTCGCCTGCCAGATCACGGGCGAGCGCTTCGGCGAGTAGCTTTCGACTGAGAATCGGGCGGGTAGGGCTCATGGGTTTATCCTGAACTATCGGGTTCGGGATAATCTATACCTCGAAAGATATAATTGCTATACACCACCCACCGCAACTGATCATTCCCACGCTCTGCGTGGGAATGCATCCCGTGACGCTCCGCGTCACCCCTGCGCAAGACTTGAACGTTGCAGCGCCGGTTGGACGCGGAGCGTCCGAGGCGGCGTTCCCACGCAGAGCGTGGGAACGATCAGCCGGCTCCCACCTTAATAATCGTCGCCTCTTTCCGTCACATCCCGCTCCACCGGCCCCGCGTCCGGGTCGTAGCCCACCGGGAACTTGCCCTTCAGCGTCCAGGCGAACGCGATGATCTCGGCGACGGTGCGGTACAGCTCTTCCGGGATGCTGTCGCCCAACTCCATGCGTGCCAGTAATTTGACCAGCTCGGCATTTTCGTAAATCGGGACTTCGTTCTCCCGGGCCAGCTTGAGGATGGCTTCGGCCAGGGCATCGTCGCCCTTGGCGGTCAGGGTCGGCGCTTGTTGCCCGTCGTATTTGAGGGCGATGGCCTGGCGGGGCGGGTTGGGGTTTTTCATGCGGTTTCATCCACCCAGCGTTGTTCAAGCCCGGTTTTCGGGCCCCGTGGCGGGGTACCGAGGTGGCAGTCGAGGTCGCCGACGTTGAGTCCCGACGACACCAGGCGCTCGCGCAGGCTGCCCAGGTGGCTTTCGATCAGGCTGGCGGTGAAGGGCCGGGTCGCCCACAACTGGCTCGACAGTTTGCCCTGGCTCAGTTGCGCCTGGACCTGCAACGGGCCGAGCGGCTCCATGTCGAGCGCCATTTCCACGCGCCAGAGCATTTGCTTGGGATCCTTGCTGTCCTTGCGTTCCGGCTGTTCCTTGTCGGGCGCCGATTCTTCCCGCTGGAACTTGACCTGCAACGGCACGATGTCCTGCAAGGTGCGCATGGGGATTTCCAGCTGCCAGGTGGTCAAGAGCTTGCCGTCGGCGGTGGTACCGGTCTGCTCCAGGCTCGACAGCTGATGGCTTTGCAGGCGGGAGATGGCCCCGGCGGCCAGGCGCAGCAGGTTTTCCAGGTCACTTTCACCTTCCAGGCGTTGCATTAGCCGATCGGGCAACGGAAAGCCTGCGGGCGCCTGCCTGGCGCCGACCTGGCCGAGGGTGCCCAGCGGGCTGCGTACGAAGCTGGGCAGCAACTGCGCCAGGGTGTTGGCAGCGAGGATCGCATTCAGATTGGTGCTGGCGGGCAGGGATGGCAGCAGGTCGGCGACGAAGCGCAGCAGCGCGCCTTTCATGTCCAGCGGCGGTATCTGCGGGTTTTGCCCGGCCAGCAACTTGGCTTCGAGGAAGGTCCCGCTGTTCTGGATCAGTTGCGCCAGCACCTTGGGGTTGCTGGCCTGGGCCAGGTCGGGCAGGCCGGCGAGCAAACGCTCGGCGGCGGCGCGCAGGTCGGCCCCGGTGCCGTCGCTGCTGGTCGCCGGCAGGCTTTGCAGCGCGGTGAATACCACGTCCAGCGAGCCCTGGCGGCTTTGCTGGGTGGAGAGTTGCTGGGCCACGGCCAATTGGTCCTGGCGCCCGCTCAGCGGTACAAAGCTCAAGGTCTGCGCACTTTGCACCACGGCGCTGAGCAGGCTGCCGACGCGCAAGGGCTGCGGGCTTTCGACGGTCAGGGTCGCGCCGCTGAGGACGTTATTGAGCACCGACACCAGTGAGCGATACACCACCGGCTGGTTGGCGCCCTGTGGCAGCGCCTGGGTGGTCAGCACCTTGCCTTGCAGCAGGGTGCCCACCGGTAACTGGCTGGTATCGATACGCGTCAGCGCAGCGACGCTGGAACTCAGGGCCTGCTGCAGGCTGATGGACAAATTGCCCGACGGCGTCTGGCTGACTTCCACCTGGGTACCCAGCGGCAGCGGCTGGCTGCTGCTGGCCTGCACCAGGGTTTGCCGGCCGCCTTCCAGGGTCAGCTTGAGCAGCAACTGAAACGCATCGCCGCCTTGTTTCAGTGCCAGCACCTCGGCATTTACGGTTTTTCCGGGGTCGATCAGGCCGGTCTGCGGCTCCAGCAGTTTCAGCAACTCGCCCGCTGCAGGCGCGGGCGCAGGCCCGGCCGGAAGCGTCGGGGGGAGCGTGGGAAGATTGATCTCACCGGTCATCGTGCGCGCCGTCTCAGGGGAAATTGCCCTCTTTAGAGTAGGGCATCACATGTATAATGCCGCCCGTCTTCAAAGAGAGCGTTAAAAACAACACAACTGATTGATCCAGCTCTCTAAAAACGGTCGCCAAAGCAGTTAATGTGCATCTCTTTAACGGCCGTTCCACCGCCGACTTGAACCGTAAAGGCCCGCGATCTCTTGACCAGCCCTCTTCTAGAAGCCGTAGCGCTCGCCTGTGAACGTGACCTGCGGATGCTGTTCGAACACCTCGAACTGCGTCTGGCGGGCGGCGACATGGTGCAGGTCAGCGGCCCCAACGGCAGCGGCAAGACCAGCCTGTTACGCCTGCTGGCCGGTCTGATGCAGCCGACGGCGGGCGAAGTGCGGCTCAACGGCAAACCGTTGCACGAGCAGCGCACCGAGCTGGCGCGCAACCTGATCTGGATCGGCCACGCCGCCGGAATCAAGGATGTGCTTACCGCTGAAGAAAACCTCAGTTGGCTCAGCGCCCTGCATCATCCCGCCAGCCGCGAGGCGATCTGGCAGGCACTGGCCGCGGTTGGCCTCAAGGGTTTCGAAGACGTTCCCTGCCACACCCTGTCCGCCGGCCAGCAGCGCCGCGTGGCCCTGGCCCGTTTGTATCTCGACGGCCCGCCGCTATGGATTCTCGACGAACCCTTCACCGCCCTCGACAAACAAGGCGTCGCCCAGTTGGAAGAACACCTTGCCGCGCACTGCGAGCAGGGCGGCATGGTTGTCCTGACCACTCACCACACCTTGACGCGCATGCCCGCCGGTTACCGCGACCTCGACCTGGGCCGGTGGGCGGTATGAGCGTATTTGCCCTGTTGGTCGCCCGCGAAGCGCGGTTACTCTGTCGCCGTCCGGCCGAATTGGCCAACCCGCTGGTGTTCTTCGCGATTGTGATCGCGCTGTTCCCGTTGGCGGTGGGCCCCGAGACTAAACTGTTGCAAACCTTGTCTCCGGGACTGGTCTGGGTGGCGGCACTTTTGTCAGTCCTGCTCTCGCTGGACGGGCTGTTTCGCAGTGATTTTGAAGACGGTTCCCTCGAACAGTGGGTCCTTTCGTCGCACCCCCTGCCACTTCTGGTATTGGCCAAGGTACTGGCACACTGGGCGTTTTCCGGCCTGGCGCTGGTACTGCTCGCGCCGCTGCTGGCGATGATGCTGGGGTTGCCCACCGAATGCCTGCCGGTGTTGCTCCTTTCCTTGTTGCTTGGCACGCCGGTTCTCAGTCTACTGGGCGCCGTAGGTGCGGCACTGACCGTCGGTTTGAAACGCGGTGGCCTGTTGTTGGCGCTGCTGATCTTGCCTTTGTATATCCCGGTGTTGATCCTGGGCAGCGGCGCGTTGCAAGCCGCGCTCCAGGGCATGCCGGCGACCGGTTACCTCCTGTGGCTTGGCAGCCTGGCCGCCCTGGCGGTAACCCTGACACCCTTTGCTATAGCGGCTGGCCTGAAGATCAGCGTCGGCGAATAATGAGGTCTGGTTAAGCGATAGAACCTTAACCAGTAAAGACCCTAAGCTTCTCGCAACGACGAGAAGCAACCGTGATGGAAACAGCATGAACTGGACCTGGTTTCACAAGCTCGGCTCGCCCAAATGGTTTTACGGCATCAGTGGCAAACTGCTGCCGTGGTTGAGCATCGCCGCGGTATTGCTGATCGGCATCGGCCTGGTCTGGGGCCTGGCCTTCGCGCCGCCGGACTATCAGCAAGGCAACAGCTTTCGCATCATCTACATCCACGTGCCTGCCGCGATGCTGGCCCAGTCCTGCTACGTGATGCTGGCGGTGTGCGGCATCGTCGGCCTGGTGTGGAAGATGAAACTGGCGGATGTGGCCCTGCAATGCGCCGCGCCCATCGGTGCCTGGATGACCGCCGTGGCGCTGGTCACCGGCGCGATCTGGGGCAAGCCGACCTGGGGTTCGTGGTGGGTATGGGATGCGCGACTCACCTCGATGCTGATCCTGCTGTTCCTGTACTTCGGCCTGATTGCCCTGGGCAACGCCATCAGCAACCGTGACAGCGCCGCCAAGGCCTGCGCGGTGCTGGCGATTGTCGGCGTGATCAACATCCCGATCATCAAATACTCCGTGGAGTGGTGGAACACCCTGCACCAGGGCGCCACCTTCACCCTCACCGAAAAGCCGGCAATGCCCGTGGAAATGTGGGCGCCGCTGCTGCTGATGGTGCTGGGGTTCTACTGCTTCTTCGGCGCCGTGCTGCTGCTGCGCATGCGCCTCGAAGTGCTCAAGCGTGAAGCCCGCACCAGTTGGGTCAAGGCCGAAGTGCAAAACAGCCTGGGAGCCCGTGGATGAGCTTCAACTCTTTCAGTGATTTTCTCGCCATGGGCCATCACGCCCTGTACGTCTGGACGGCCTATGGCATTTGCCTGGCGGTGCTGGCCCTCAACGTCGCCGCGCCGATCCTGGCCCGCAAGCGTTACCTGCAACAAGAGGCGCGTCGTTTGCGCCGGGAGACCGAAAAGTGAATCCGCTGCGTAGAAAGCGTCTGTTGATCATCCTGGCCATCATGGCCGGTGTCGGCATTGCCGTGACCCTGGCCCTGAGCGCCCTGCGGGAGAACATCAACCTGTTCTACACCCCGACCCAGATCGCCAACGGCGAAGCGCCGCTGGATACCCGAATCCGTGCCGGTGGCATGGTCGAGAAAGGCTCGTTGCAACGCTCCGGCGACTCCCTGGACGTCAAGTTCATCGTCACCGACTTCAACAAGTCCGTGACCATCACCTACCGCGGCATCCTCCCGGACCTGTTCCGCGAAGGGCAGGGCATCGTCGCCCTCGGCAAGCTCAACGCCGACGGCGTGGTAGTGGCCGACGAAGTGCTGGCCAAGCACGATGAAAAATACATGCCGCCGGAAGTCACCAAGGCCCTCAAAGACAGCGGCCAATCCGCCCCGACCCCTGCCAAGGAGGGCTAAGTCATGACGTCCGCACTGTTTATTCCGGAGTTGGGCCAACTGGCGATGATCCTCGCCCTGTGCTTTGCCATCGTCCAGGCCGTGGTCCCGTTGCTGGGCGCCTGGCGCGGTGACCGCCTGTGGATGAGCCTGGCCCAGCCGGCTGCCTGGGGCCAGTTCGCCTTTCTGGTGTTCGCCTTCGGTTGCCTGACCTACGCCTTCATGACCGACGACTTTTCTGTCGCCTACGTCGCCAATAACTCCAACAGCGCCTTGCCCTGGTACTACAAGTTCAGCGCCGTGTGGGGCGCCCACGAAGGTTCGTTGCTGCTGTGGGCATTGATCCTCGGCGGCTGGACCTTTGCCGTCTCGATCTTCTCCCGCCAACTGCCGCAGGTGATGCTGGCCCGGGTGCTGGCGGTGATGGGCATGATCAGCATCGGCTTCCTGCTGTTCCTGATCATGACCTCCAACCCGTTCACCCGCATCCTGCCGCAGATCCCGGTCGACGGGCACGACCTCAACCCGCTGCTGCAGGACATCGGCCTTATCGTGCACCCGCCGATGCTCTACATGGGCTACGTCGGTTTCTCGGTCGCCTTCGCCTTCGCCATCGCCGCCTTGCTCGGCGGGCGTCTCGATGCCGCCTGGGCGCGCTGGTCGCGGCCGTGGACCATCGTCGCCTGGGCATTCCTCGGCATCGGCATCACCCTGGGCTCGTGGTGGGCCTACTACGAACTCGGCTGGGGCGGCTGGTGGTTCTGGGACCCGGTGGAAAACGCCTCCTTCATGCCCTGGCTGGTGGGCACCGCGCTGATTCACTCGCTGGCAGTCACGGAAAAACGCGGCGTGTTCAAAAGCTGGACCGTGTTGCTGGCCATCGCCGCGTTTTCCCTGAGCCTGCTGGGTACGTTCCTGGTGCGTTCCGGCGTGCTGACCTCGGTGCACGCGTTTGCCTCCGACCCGGAGCGCGGCGTGTTCATTCTGATCTTCCTGCTGTTCGTGGTCGGCGGCTCCCTGACGCTGTTCGCCCTGCGTGCGCCAGTGGTCAAGAGCCACGTGGGCTTCAACCTCTGGTCCAGGGAAACCCTGCTGCTGGGTAATAACCTGGTGCTGGTGGTGGCGGCCTCGATGATTCTGCTCGGTACCCTGTACCCGCTGGTGCTGGATGCCCTGAGCGGCGCCAAGATGTCCGTCGGCCCGCCGTACTTCAACGCGCTGTTCATCCCGTTGATGGCGCTGCTGATGGTGGTGATGGCGGTCGGCGTACTGGTGCGCTGGAAAGACACCCCGGTGAAATGGCTGGTGGGCATGCTCACCCCGGTACTGCTCGGCAGCGCCGCGCTGGCCGTGATCGCCGGTATTGCCTACGGCGACTTCAACTGGGCCGTGCTTGCCACCTTCATGCTCGCGGCCTGGGTATTGCTGGCCGGTGTACGCGACCTGATCGACAAGACCCGCCACAAAGGTTTGATCAAAGGCTTGCCGACCATGACCCGCAGTTACTGGGGCATGCAGGTCGCCCACATCGGCATCGCCGTGTGCGCCCTGGGCGTCGTGTTGTCCAGCCAGAACAGTGCCGAGCGCGACCTGCGCCTGGCACCGGGCGAGTCCATGGACCTGGCCGGTTACCACTTCATTTTCGAAGGCGCCAAGCACTTCGAAGGCCCGAACTTCACCTCCGACAAAGGCACCGTACGTGTGGTGCGCAATGGCAAGGAAGTGGCGGTGCTGCACCCGGAAAAACGCCTGTACACCGTGCAAAGCTCGATGATGACCGAAGCCGGGATCGACGCCGGTTTCACCCGCGACCTCTACGTCGCCCTGGGTGAACCGCTGGGCGATGGCGCGTGGGCCGTGCGGGTCCACGTCAAACCGTTTGTGCGCTGGATCTGGTTCGGCGGCCTGCTCACCGGCTTCGGTGGTTTGCTGGCAGCGATGGACCGGCGCTACCGGGTCAAGGTCAAGAGCCGGGTGCGTGAAGCCCTCGGCCTGCAAGGAGCGCCAGTATGAAGCGTTGGTTGATGGTGTTACCGCTGGCGGCGTTCCTGGTGGTGGCGGTGTTCCTGTATCGCGGGCTGTACCTGGACCCGGCCGAGCTGCCGTCGGCCATGATCGGCAAGCCATTCCCGGCGTTCTCGCTGCCGACGGTGCAGGGCGACAAGACCCTGACCCAGGCTGATTTGCTGGGCAAACCGGCACTGGTCAACGTGTGGGGCACCTGGTGCATTTCCTGCCGCGTGGAGCATCCGGTGCTGAACAAGCTGGCGGAGAAGGGCGTGGTGATCTACGGCATCAACTACAAGGACGACAATGCTGCCGCCCTGAAGTGGCTGGCGGAATTCCACAACCCGTACCAGCTGGATATCCGCGACGAAGACGGCAACCTCGGGCTGAACCTTGGTGTGTACGGCGCTCCGGAAACCTTCTTCATCGACGCCAAGGGCGTGATCCGCGACAAGTACGTGGGCGTGATCGACGAAGTGGTGTGGCGCGAGCAACTGGCCGCCAAGTACCAGGCGCTGGTGGACGAGGCCAAGCCATGAAGCGTTGGTTAGCCGCCGCGGTATTGGGCTTGAGCATGGTCGGCGTGGCCCACGCCGCCATCGACACCTACGAATTTGCCAAGGACGGAGACCGCGAGCGTTTTCGCGAGCTGACCAAGGAGCTGCGCTGCCCCAAGTGCCAGAACCAGGACATCGCCGATTCCAATGCACCGATCGCCGCCGACCTGCGCAAAGAGATTTTCCGCATGCTCGGCGAGGGCAAGGACAATCAGCAGATCATCGACTTCATGGTCGACCGCTACGGTGACTTCGTGCGCTACAAGCCGGCGCTCACCGGCAAGACTGCGCTGCTGTGGTTCGGCCCCGCCGGGTTGTTGCTCACAGGCTTAGTCGTTATGGCGGTGATTGTGCGCCGCCGTCGTGTCGCCCCGGCCGATGGCTCGGACTCGCTTTCCGTCGACGAGCGTCAACGCCTCGACCAACTGCTGGACAAAAAAACTGATGATTGATTTCTGGCTCGCAGCAGGTCTGCTGCTTCTGATTGCCTTGAGTTTCCTGCTGATCCCGGTGTTACGCGGCCGCCGTGCCCAGCTTGAAGAGGATCGCACCGCGCTGAACGTGGCGCTGTATCAAGAACGTGTGGCGGAACTGCAAACCCAGCAGTCCGAAGGCGTGCTGGATGCGGCCCAACTGGACAGCGGTCGCGCTGAAGCGGCCCGTGAGTTGCTGGCGGATACCGAGGGTGTGGAAAAGCCCCGGGAATCGCGCCTCGGCAAACCGTTGCCGTTGCTCGCGGCGTTTCTGGTGCCGGTGCTGGGCGTGGCGCTGTACCTGCATTACGGTGCCAGCGACAAGGTCGAACTGACCCGCGAATTCTCCCAGCCGCCGGTGTCCATGGAAGACATGACCCGCCGCCTGGAGCGCGCCGCAGCGGCCCAGCCGGACTCGCCGGAAGGCCTGTACTTCCTCGGTCGTGCCTACATGGCCCAGGACCGTTCCGCCGATGCGGCGAAAATCTTCGAGCGCACCGTGGCCCTGGCCGGTCGCCAGCCCGAGTTGCTCGGCCAGTGGGCCCAGGCCCAGTACTTTGCCGACAACAAACAGTGGTCGCCCAAGGTCCAGGCCCTGACCGACGAAGCACTGAAACTCGATCCGAAAGAAGTCACCAGCCTCGGCCTGCTGGGCATCGCCGCCTTTGAAGGCCAGCGTTACCAGGAAGCGATCGACTACTGGAACCGCCTGCTGGCGCAACTGCCACCGGACGACAATTCCCGTGCCGCGCTGCAAGGCGGGATCGACCGGGCCGCCGAGAAGCTCAAGGAGAGCGGTGGTAGCGTGGCGCCCGTGAAGGCAGAAAAACAGATGCAAGTGCGGGTGGACCTGGCCGCCGATGTGAAGGCCAAGGCCCTGCCGACCGACAGCGTGTTCATCTTCGCCCGTGCCGTCAAAGGCCCGCCTGCGCCATTGGCGGCCAAGCGCGTGACCGTGGCCGACCTGCCGATCACCGTCGAGCTGGGCGACAGCGACGCGATGATGTCGCAGTTGAAACTGTCCAACTTTCCCGAAGTCCAACTGGTTGCGCGCATATCCCGGGCAGGTGTTCCCACAGCTGGCGAGTGGATCGGCCGCAGCCAACCCCTGGCCAGCAGCACCACTGCGCTGCAGCAGCTGACCATCGACAGTCCGGACCAATAATTCGAGGAAATGCCCATGACCGCTATCGCACGTATCACCCTGCTCAGCCTGGTACTGGGGTTGAGTGCTTGTGCGGTCCATCGGCCTCCGTCGCCTACCGGGCCGACTATTCCACCGACAGGGCCGTCGACCCAGCCGAGCACACAGCCAGGCACCCAGCCCTCGGGCCCAGTGATCAAACCGTCGAAGCCGGTGCCGAGCTCCTCGCCGACCTTCGCACCGCCACCGGGTGCGGCCAGCCACTGGGACGGAAAGATGCAGGTGTACGTGCTGGACGAACAGCCGGATACGTTCTACCGCCAGCGCACCTACTACCGCTGGAGCAACGGCTGGAGCCGGTCCATCAGCCCGAACGGGCCTTGGGAAGAGACCGATGTCCATGGCGTACCGCCGGGGTTGAGCAAGCAGTACGCGCAATGAAAAAAGGCGACCTTCGGGTCGCCTTTTTCATGGCTGGTTTGGAATACAGTCCACCCAACAACAAAGCTCAAATGTGGGAGCGGGCTTGCTCGCGAATACGGCGTGTCAGCCAACAAATCGGGCACTGATATACCGTATTCGCGAGCAAGCCCGCTCCCACATTTTGAATCTCGTTTGATTTGAAATTACGCCAGCTCCTCAGTCTGCCTGGGCGCGCTTGTCCAGTGGACCACCCCGGCAATCACCCCCAGCATCACCCCAAACTCCACAATCCCCATCCAGCCCAACCGCGACATCAACCAGCCGCTGACTGTCGCCCCCACCGCACCGCCAAAAAACGTCGCCGTCATGTACAAACTATTGATGCGGCCCTGGGCTTTCGGGTCCACTGCAAACGCCCGGGTCTGGTTGGAAACCAGGCCCGACTGCACGCCGATATCCAGCACGATCACCCCCAGCACCAGCAAGATAATCGAAGTCTCGGCACCCGCCAGCAGCAGGAACGCCAAGGTCACAATCCCGATACTCGCCCCAATCACCTTGCGCGAACCCAGCCTGTCGGAAGCCCGCCCACCGAGCGACGCCGCCAACGCACCCGCCGCACCGATAATCCCGAAGCCACCGGCCCAGGCGCTGCCCAATTGCCATGGCCCATGAGCCAACAGTGCTGCCAGATTCACCCAAAACGCATTGAAGCAAGCCCACAACAACGCCTGCACCATCATTGATTGGCGAATCGGGCTGTTGTCGCGCATCAGCGGCCACAGCGAAGCCAGCAGGCGAGGGTAGGACAGGTTGGTGCTCGGCACGCCTTGTGGCAGCAGCCTGGCGGCACCGATCCACACCGGGATCATGAAGGCCGCCTCCATCGCGTACACCGCCCGCCAGCCATAAGCCTCACCGACCACGCCGGCGATCGTGCGCCCGAGCAGGATGCCGACCATGATCCCGCTGACCACCGTGCCCACATTGCGCCCGCGTTCGTGGGGCTGCGACATCACCGCCGCGAACGGCACCAGTTGCTGCGGTACACAGCTCACAATCCCCAAGCCGAAAGACGCCCCGATCAGCGCCCAGATGCCCGGTGAAAACGCTGCCGCCAGGGCGAAACAGAACGCCAGGGCAATCTGCCCCAGCACCAGCTTGCGGCGGTCAAAACGGTCGCCCATCGGCAGCAGCAACGCCAGCCCGGTAGCAAAACCCAGCAGGGCGGAACCGGCCACCAGATCCACGGTGGTCACGTCCACGCCCATGTCCGAAGCGATCAGCGGCAGGATCGGCTGGGTGCAGTAAATATTGGTAATCACCGCGCCGGCGATCACCGCCATCATGATGATCTTGCCGCGCGGCGCGACCGCAGGCGCTGTGGAAGGTTGGGATGTCATCGGCAGGCCACTCACGGCGCTCTCCTTCAATGCAGATCTCCGGGAAGGAGATGAGTGGCCAACGTTACGCACTCGCGCTTGGCAGGATAATCCCCTAGGATTTGGAATCATCCTTCCAGAATTTGATAGGTTGCCATGAACCGTCTTGAATCCATGTCCATCTTCGTTGCCGTGGTTGATGCAGGCAGCCTGACCGCTGCCGCGCGGCGCCTCGACATGCCGCTGGCCAGCGTCAGCCGCAAGATGGCCGAGCTTGAGACGCACCTGAAAACCCGCCTGCTGCACCGCACCACGCGCCAGCTGTCGTTGACCGATGCCGGCGCCTCTTACCTCGACGCGTGCCGGCGCATTCTTGAAGACATCAGCGAGGCCGAGCGCGCGGCCACTGGCGAATATTCCCAGCCCCGGGGCGAACTGGTCGTTACCGCGCCAGTGGTCTTCGGGCGGCTGCACATCGTGCCGGTGGTGGCGGAATTCCTCGCGCAGTACCCGGAGATCGACATCAACCTGATCCTCACCGACCGCGTCGTGCACCTGATGGAAGAACACTGCGACGTCGCGGTGCGCATTGGCGAGTTGCCCGACAGCTCGCTCAAGGCCATGCAGGTGGGCACGGTGCGGCGGGTGGTGTGCGCCAGCCCGTCATACCTGGCCGCTCGCGGCATACCCGCTGAGCCCCAGGACTTGGCGGGGCATGACTGCATCACCTTCGAAGTGCTGGCGTCCCAAGGGGCGTGGGGATTTGGCGCAGGTAAAACCGGGCTCTCGGTACCGGTGCATTCGCGGTTGTCGGTGAACACCGCAGAAGCAGCGATTGCAGCGGCGACGTTAGGAGTGGGGGTGATTCGGGTGCTGTCGTATCAGGTGGCGGATGCGCTGCGGGAGGAGGCGTTGGCGGTGGTGCTTGAGGCGTTCGAGTCGGCGCCGCTGCCCATCAGTTTGGTGCATAAAGGCCAGTCACCGTTGCCGCTGAAGTTAAGGGCGTTTATGGATTTTGTGATGCCGCGATTGCGCGCCCGCATCGCTCAATAACACCGGGCAGTTTGAACCTGATGAAAATCAAAATGTGGGAGCGGGCTTGCTCGCGAAAGCGGTGGATCAGTCACCCGATGTATTGACTGACCCTCTGCATTCGCGAGCAAGCCCGCTCCCACATTGGATTTATGTTGCCAGTTGGATTTCGGTTTTGATCAGGCCACCGGGCACTCTCGATCCAGCGCTCTATCCACCAACAACAATCCCAACTCCAGCAGTTGTTGCATCGCCAATACCAGGCTGCGGTCTTTGCCATCAATGTTTTCGGAAAGGTCCAACGCCATTGCATTGGCAGACTGGAGTGTTTCGTAGGCGTTGCTCAGCAGTGCTTCCGTTTCAACGTTGGCTGATACGGTGAACAGACTGAAGTGGTTTTTTTCATTGGTGGACGCTTTGGTTTCGGCGGGTTTCAGGTAGTGATCGATGGCCCGCTGGGCGGCGTCCTGAAGCTTGTTTTTTTCAGACTTGGAGCCAGACGTTTCTGGCGGATTGGGCGTGACCTTGTACATGCAATGACTCTCCATTCAGTGGGAGCTCACCACATCTGCGACCAAGCAGGTGGGTGGCGAGCTGTACGCAGGTTGGTCGACCAGGGAATGGAAACCCGGCAGGGCCAGGGCCCTCCCACGCACAGCTCGCCATAAAGCGAACACGATAATGCCGCTTGCGCGGCACTGTGCGCCATTCTAACCCGGGCGACCAAACCCGATCGCTGATGAGCAGCGACTTGGAGAGGCTAGCGGCGAGTTAAGGCTGCTGCAAGCCATAGAGATCGTAGGAAAAATCACCGATTTACCGGGATCTTGATTATTCCTGAAGCGATACTTCGGCAAGGCGCGGCTTTAGAAACTCCAGGGCATCTTTAAACACCTGATGCCACTCTTCTGACGGTTCGCTCGCCAGCGGGTGCCAGAAGAACTGGAACTCGTGGCCGCCATCATCCTCTGCAAAATGGGTCCAGGTATCTGGCAGGTCTTCAGGGATCAGGCATTGATGAAAGGCCCATGTATGCCCCGTGGACGCTGAGTGCCAAGTGCCCAGGTCACGTATCACCTTGCCGGTTATCCCGGCCTCTTCAAGCAACTCTCTAACTGCCGCAACCTCGGTACTTTCGCCAGGCTCCACGCTGCCCTTGACCAGTTGAAGACCTGCCAGTGGGTGTTTGAAGGCGAGGATTTCCAGGGATTGGCGGGTTCGCAGGATGACCGGACATGCCTTGTCTTTTCCCATCACGTTGTCCTTTTGCACATATTGGCGGCCAGCTATTGCACCACAGTCCGGCACATTTCCAATGCCGGGCGAAGACCTTGTGGCGAGGGAGCAAGCTCCCTCGCCACAGGTTAGGTATGGATCGTTCCCACGCTCTGCGTGGGAATGCATCCCGTGACGCTCCGCGTCACCACTGCGCAAGACTTCAATGGACGCAGAGCGTCCGAGGCGGCATTCCCACGCAGAGCCTTGGGAACGATCAACGTCCTACAGCTACTTCCAACCTTTCATCAAACCTTCATCAAACGGTTTTACTCCAGTCATGTGCAAGTCATAGGGCTGACACAGCCCGCGCCTACTGTCGTTTGAACTCAAACGCAGCCACGGATGGCTGTTCAACCAGACAGAGAAGCCCATGACTCCAGCTATCCATGTCGATCATCTGAACAAGACCTTTGCGAAGAAATCCGCGCTGGTCGACCTCGAACTCACCGTTGCCACCGGTGAGATGGTCGCGCTGATTGGCGCTTCCGGCTCCGGCAAGTCCACCTTGCTGCGCCACCTCGCGGGCCTGGCCTGTTGCGACAAGAGCAACGGCGGCAGCGTCAAGGTGCTGGGCCGGGAAGTGCAGGCCAGCGGGCGGTTGAATGGCAAGGTGCGGCGCCTGCGCGCCGACATCGGCTACATCTTCCAGCAGTTCAACCTGGTCAACCGCCTGAGCGTGCTCGACAACGTACTGCTCGGTTGCCTGGGCCGCATGCCGCGCTGGCGCGGCAACCTCGGTTTGTTCAATGCCGAGGAAAAACAGTTCGCCATGGAATCCCTGGCCCGCGTCGGCCTGGCAGACCTGGCCAGCCAGCGCGCCTCCACCTTGTCCGGCGGCCAGCAGCAACGCGTGGCAATCGCCCGCGCTTTGACGCAACGCGCCGAAGTGATCCTGGCGGATGAACCCATCGCCTCCCTGGACCCGGAGTCGGCGCGCAAGGTCATGGAGATCCTCGCCGACATCAACGGCCGCGACGGCAAGACCGTGGTGGTCACCCTGCACCAGGTCGATTACGCCATGCGTTATTGCCCGCGAGCCGTGGCGCTCAAGGGCGGGCGGATTCACTTCGATGGCCAGGCCAGCGAGCTGAGCAGCCAGTTCCTCAACGATTTGTACGGTGCCGATGTCGACACCAGCCTGATGTTTTCCGACCAGACCCGCACACCCGTCGTCCCCGCACGGTTGGCCCTGGCCCGCGCTTGAAACCTTACTAACGACCCACAGGAATCCTCTCCATGTTGAACCGTATCGGTCATGTGTTTCTGTCTGCCGTGCTGCTTGCCAGCGTGGCCATGGGCACTGCCCAGGCCGCCGACAAGGCGATCAATTTCGGCATCATGTCCACCGAGTCTTCGCAGAACCTCAAGAGCATCTGGCAGCCCTTCCTGGATGACATGCACAAGAAGACCGGCCTCACCATCAACGCCACCTTCGCTTCCGACTACGCCGGCCTGATCCAGGGCATGCGCTTCAACAAGGTCGACGTGGCCTGGCTGGGCAACAAGGCCGCGATGGAAGCGGTGGACCGTTCCAACGGCGAAATCTTCGCCCAGACCGCCGCCGCCAACGGGGCTGCCGGTTACTGGAGCGTGCTGATCGTGCGCAAGGACAGCCCGATCAACAACGTCGATGACATGCTCAAGAACGCCAAGAACCTGACCTTCGGCAACGGTGACCCGAACTCCACTTCGGGCTACCTGGTACCCGGCTACTACGTGTTCGCCAAGAACCACGTCGACGCTGCCACCGCCTTCAAGCGCACCCTCAACTCCAGCCATGAAGTCAACGCATTGAGCGTGGCCAAGGGGCAGTTGGACGTCGCCACCTTCAACACCGAAAGCTGGGACCGCCTGGAAGTCACCCAGCCGGACAAGGCCGCCATGCTCAAGGTGATCTGGAAGTCGCCGCTGATCCCGGCCGACCCGATGGTGTGGAGCAAGGCCCTGAGCGACAGCGAGAAGACCAAGATCCGCGACTTCTTCGCCAACTACGGTGACACCGACGAAGAGAAGGCCGTGCTGAAGAACATGCAACTGGGCAAGTTCCTCAAGTCCAGCGACGACCAGTTGTTGCCGATCCGCCAACTGGAACTGTTCAAGCAGCGCACCACCATCAGCGCCGACGACAAGCTGGAAGCGGCTGACAAGGCCAGGAAGCTCGCCGACATCGACGCCGACCTGGCCAAGCTGCAAGAGCGCATCACCGAACTGGACAAGAAGACCGCAGCCAACGGCTAACCCCCTGTAGGAATCGGGTTCATGTGGGAGCGGGCTTGCTCGCGAATACGGTGTGTCATTCAACGCATCCGGCGACTGAGTCACCGCATTCGCGAGCAAGCCCGCTCCCACATTAAGCCCAGTTCCAACCCTACACCGAGAGTGACCCATGACTACCTTGCATGCTGAAGCAGTGGGCAAAAGGACTTGGCCGCAATACCTGGGCTGGGGCCTGTTCCTGGTCCTGCTGGCCTGGGCCTGGCACGGCGCCGAGATGAACCCGCTGGCGCTGTACCGCGACTCCGGAAACATGGCGACCTTCGCCGCCGACTTCTTCCCGCCGGACTTCCACGAATGGCGCTCCTACCTCAAGGAGATGATCGTCACCGTGCAAATCGCCCTCTGGGGCACGGTGCTGGCGATCGTCTGCTCGGTGCCCCTGGGCATCCTGTGCGCCGACAACATCACCCCATGGTGGATTCACCAGCCGCTGCGCCGGGTGATGGATGCCTTCCGTTCGATCAACGAAATGGTGTTCGCGATGTTGTTCGTGGTCGCCGTCGGCCTCGGTCCTTTTGCCGGTGTCCTGGCCTTGTGGATCAGCACCACCGGGGTCCTCGCCAAGCTGTTTGCCGAAGCCGTCGAAGCCATCGACCCGGGCCCCGTTGAAGGTGTGCGAGCCACCGGCGCCAGTGCCTTGCAGGAAGTGATCTACGGCGTGATCCCGCAAGTGATGCCGCTGTGGGTGTCCTACGCGCTCTACCGCTTCGAGGCCAACGTGCGTTCGGCGACGGTGGTGGGGATGGTCGGTGCCGGCGGGATCGGCGTGATCCTCTGGGAGAACATCCGCGCGTTCCAGTTCGTGCAGACCTGCGCGGTGCTGCTGGTGATCATCGTGGTGGTGAGCTGTATCGACGTGCTGTCCCAACGCCTGCGCAAGCAGTTCATCTGACGTCGGAGGGGTGCCCAAGGGCGCTTTTTTTAAGCATGCAGTTGTCTAGACAAGATGAGCCGGTGTACCGCGAACTCGCCGACATCCTGCGCCGCGAACTGAGCAGCTACCAGGCCGGTGAATTCCTGCCGGGCGAGGTGCAACTGGCTGAACGCTTCGGCGTCAACCGCCACACCCTGCGCCGCGCCATCGACGAGCTGGTGTTCGAAGGCAGCCTGTTGCGCCGCCAGGGCAAGGGCACCCAGGTGCTGGACCGCCCGCTGATTTACCCGATGGGCGCCGAGACCTCCTACAGCCAGTCCTTGTCGGCCCAAGGCGTGGGCGTGGAAGCGATGCTGCTCAAGCGCCGCTACTGCTTTGCCAGCCGCGAAGAGGCCCAGCAACTGGGCATCGCCGAGATGGCGCCGATGATCGAGCTGCAAACCCTGCGCAAGCTCGACCACCAGCCGGTCAGCCTGATCCGCCACCGTTACTGCGCCAGCCATGCGCCGCTGCTGGCGGACTACAACGGCGGCTCGCTGCGCCACTACCTGCGTGAGCGCGACATGCCGTTGACCCGTACCCAAAGCCTGATCGGCGCGCGTTTGCCCAACCGCGACGAAGCCGCACTGCTGATGATGCCCCGGCACTTGCCGGCGCTCACCGTATTCACCCTTTCCCGCGATCGCGACGGCCGCCCGGTGGAGCTGGCGCAGTCCACCAGCCGTTCGGATCGCTTCCAGTACCAAGTGGTGACCTGATGGAGACCCCGATGAACCTGTCCCCGCGTCAACACTGGATCGGCGTGCTCGCCCGCGCCTTTCGCAGTGAATTGCTGCCCCATGAAGACGCCCTGCGCGACGTGGATTACCAACTGATCCGCGCCCCGGAAATCGGCATGACCCTGGTGCGTGGCCGCATGGGCGGCAATGGCGCGCCGTTCAACCTCGGCGAAATGAGCGTGACCCGCTGCGTGGTGCGCCTGGCTGACGGGCGTACCGGCTACAGCTATTTGGCCGGGCGCGACAAGGTCCACGCCGAACTGGCGGCCCTGGCGGATGCGCATTTGCAGGGCGCACACCCGAGCCCCTGGCTCAGCGACCTGATCGGCGCACTGGCCAACGCCCAGGCCGAGCGCCGGGCGCAAAAAGAGGCCGACACCGCCGCCACCAAGGTCGAGTTCTTCACCCTGGTTCGAGGAGAAAACTGATGAATGCCCAACGCTTGCAACCGGCCTTTGTAGACCCGGTGCTGGATGCCCAGCGCGGTTTTCGCGGGGCCCTCAAGGCCCTCGCCGAGCCCGGCCTGATCCAGTCCTTGCCCGCGGCCCCCAGCCTTGAAGGCCTGGCGCCGGCTACCTATGCGCTGTGCCTGGCGCTGCTGGATATGGACACACCGCTCTGGCTGGCGCCGTGCTTCGACACGCCGCTGATCCGCGCCAACCTGGCCTTTCACTGCGGCTGCCCGCTGACCGCCAACCGGGAAGAGGCCGCGTTCGCCTTGCTCGGTGAACAGGACTTGCTCGACCTCAGCGGCTTCGACCACGGCAATGACCGCTACCCGGATCAGTCCTGCACCTTGCTGGTCCAGTTGACCGACCTGGAAGCCGGTCGCGCCTTGAACTGGCGCGGTCCGGGGATCAAGACCCAGCGTCAGGTCAACCTGCCGGTGCCTCAAGCATTCTGGCTGGAACGTCAACGCCGCGAGACGTTTCCCCGTGGCCTGGACGTGTTGTTCGCCGCCGGCCATCACCTGATCGGCCTGCCACGCAGCACCCGAATTGCACAGGAGCATGCCTGATGTACGTAGCCGTCAAGGGTGGCGAACAGGCCATCGACAATGCCCACCGCCTGCTGGCGAAAAAGCGCCGGGGCGATACTTCCATTGCGGAACTGAGCGTGGAGCAGATCCGCGAGCAACTGCCGCTGGCGGTCGCGCGAGTGATGAGCGAAGGCTCGCTGTACGACACGGAGTTGGCCGCACTGGCGATCAAGCAAGCGGCGGGGGATCTGGTGGAAGCGATCTTCCTGCTGCGGGCCTACCGCACCACGTTGCCGCGCTTCAGCCCGAGCCTGCCGATCGATACCGTGCAGATGTCACTGAGCCGGCGTTTGTCGGCGACTTTCAAGGACGTGCCGGGCGGGCAACTGCTGGGCCCGACCTTCGATTACACCCACCGCCTGCTGGACTTTGCGCTGCTGGCCGAAGGTGAATACCCGGGCCCGCAAACCACGCCGGATGCGACTCTGGAAGCGTGCCCTCGGGTACTCGGCCTGCTGGCCAAGGAAGGGCTGATCAAGAACGAATCCGACGACACCGGCAGCGTCGCCGACATCACCCGCGACCCGCTGGAATACCCGGCCAACCGCGCCCAGCGCCTGCAAGCCCTGGCCCGTGGCGACGAAGGTTTCCTGCTGGCACTGGGTTACTCGACCCAACGTGGTTACGGTCGCAACCACCCGTTTGCCGGCGAGATTCGCATCGGCGACGTCGAGGTGTGGATCGACCCGGAGGAGCTGGGTTTCCCGATTTGCCTGGGCAGCATCGAAGTCACCGAGTGCGAGATGGTCAACCAGTTCGTCGGCTCGGCCACCGAGCTGGCGCAGTTCACCCGGGGCTACGGCCTGGCATTCGGGCATGCCGAACGCAAGGCGATGGGCATGGCCCTGGTGGACCGCTCGCTGCGGGCCAATGAGTTCAACGAAGAGATCGTCTCGCCGGCCCAGCAGGAAGAATTCGTGCTGTCCCACTGCGACAACGTCGAGGCGGCGGGCTTCGTTTCCCACCTCAAATTGCCTCACTACGTGGACTTCCAGTCCGAGCTGGAACTGATCCGCAAACTGCGCCAACCGGCCGAGGGCACCCGCCATGAATGACCTGACTCAAGCGCCTGCGCGTGACCCGGCGTACAACTTCGCCTACCTCGACGAGCAGACCAAACGCATGATCCGCCGCGCCTTGCTCAAGGCCGTGGCGATCCCCGGTTACCAGGTGCCGTTCGGTGGCCGCGAGATGCCGCTGCCTTACGGTTGGGGCACCGGCGGCATGCAACTGACCGCCGCGATCCTGGGGGCTGACGACGTGCTCAAGGTGATCGACCAGGGCGCCGACGACACCACCAACGCCGTGTCGATCCGCCGCTTCTTCGCCCGTACGGCGGGCGTCGCCACCACCGAAAGCACCCCGGACGCGACGGTGATCCAGACCCGCCACCGCATCCCGGAAACCCCGTTGCAGGCCGATCAGATCATGGTCTACCAGGTGCCGATCCCGGAGCCGCTGCGTTTTATCGAACCGTCGGAAACCGAGACCCGCACCATGCACGCCCTGAATGACTACGGGGTGATGCACGTAAAGCTCTACGAGGACATCGCCACCTTCGGCCATATCGCCACCAGCTACGCCTACCCGGTGATGGTGGATGAGCGCTACGTGATGGACCCCTCGCCAATCCCGAAATTCGACAACCCGAAACTCGACATGAGCCCGGCGCTGATGCTGTTCGGTGCCGGTCGCGAAAAGCGCCTGTACGCGGTGCCGCCGTACACCCAGGTCACCAGCCTCGACTTTGAAGACCATCCGTTCGAAGTGCAGAAGTGGGAACACACCTGCGCGATCTGCGGCAGCCATGAATCGTTCCTCGATGAGCTGATTCTCGACGACGCCGGTACCCAGAGTTTTGTGTGTTCCGACACCTGGTATTGCGCCCAACGGGTCAAGGAGAACAACCAGTGAGCCAGCCTCTTTTGCAAGTGCGTGACCTGTCGTTGTTGTACGGGGAAGAGAAGGGCTGCCAGGACGTCAGCTTCGATTTGTACCCCGGTGAAGTGTTGGGGATTGTTGGTGAGTCGGGCTCAGGCAAGTCCACCTTGCTCTCGCTGCTCAGCGGGCGTCTGCCACCGCAGGCCGGCCACATCGGCTATCGCGGCAAGGACGGTGAATGGCTGGATCTGTACAGCGCCAGCGAAGCCGAACGCCGCACATTGCTGCGCACCGAATGGGGCTTTGTCGAGCAAAACCCACGGGACGGTTTGCGCATGGGCGTGTCTGCCGGCGCCAACATCGGCGAGCGCCTGATGGCCCAGGGCGTGCGCAACTATGAGCAACTGCGTGGCGCCGGCCTCGACTGGCTGGGCCAGGTGGAAATCGACCCGCAGCGTATCGACGACTTGCCCCGGACCTTCTCCGGCGGCATGCAACAACGCCTGCAAATCGCCCGCAACCTGGTCTCCAGTCCACGCCTTGTGTTTATGGACGAACCCACCGGCGGCCTGGACGTGTCGGTACAGGCGCGCTTGCTCGACCTGTTGCGCGGCCTCGTTCGCGAGCTGGATCTGGCGGTGGTGATCGTCACCCACGACCTCGCCGTGGCGCGCCTGCTGGCCGACCGCCTGATGGTGATGCGCCGTTCCCGCGTGGTGGAAACCGGGCTGACGGACCAGATCCTCGACGATCCACAGCACCCTTACTCTCAACTGCTGGTGTCTTCGGTATTGCAGCCATGATGAATGCCTTGATCGAGGTCCGTGACCTCTCGAAAACCTTCACCTTGCACCAGCAGAACGGCGTGGTGCTGAACGTGCTGCGCGGGGTGGGGTTCAGTGTGAAAGGCGGTGAGTGCCTGGTGCTGCATGGCCAGTCCGGCGCCGGTAAAAGCACGTTGCTGCGCACCCTGTACGGTAACTATCTGCCGGCGGGCGGCAGCATCCGGGTACAGCACCTCGGCGAATGGCTGGAGCTGGTCGGTGCCGAACCGCGGGAGGTGTTGCAGGTGCGCCAGCAGACCCTCGGCTACGTCAGCCAGTTTCTGCGGGTGATCCCGCGGGTGGCCTGCCTGGATGTGGTGATGGAGCCTGCCCTGGCCCGTGGCTGGTCGAAGGCCAATGCACAGTCGCGCGCCGAGCATCTGCTGACCCGCCTGAATATCCCACAACGCCTGTGGCAGCTGGCACCCGGTACGTTCTCCGGCGGCGAGCAACAGCGGGTCAACATCGCCCGCGGCTTCATGGTGGATTGGCCGGTGATGCTGCTGGACGAACCCACCGCGTCCCTCGACGACAGCAACCGCCAGGTGGTGCTGGAACTGATGAACGAAGCCAAGGCTGCCGGCGCGGCCTTGATCGGCATCTTCCACGACCGTGCCGCCCGTGAAGCGGTCGCCGACCGCCATTTCGACATGACCCCCGCGCCTGTTGCCCAAGAGGAATACGCCCATGCCCGCTGAACAGATCCTCAGTAATGCCCGGCTGGTGACGGCTGATCGCATGTTCCTTGGCAGCATCGTGCTGCGTGACGGGCTGATCGTCGACATCGCCGAAGGCCGCAGCCAACTGCCCCAGGCCCAGGACCTTGAAGGGGATTTCCTGTTGCCGGGCCTGGTGGAACTGCACACCGACAACCTGGAAAGACACATGACCCCGCGCCCCGGCGTGGACTGGCCGTCGACCTCGGCGGTGCTCAGCCATGATGCGCAGATCATCGCGGCCGGCATCACCACGGTGTTCGACGCGGTGTCCATCGGCGACGTAAACCCCAAGGGCAACCGCATGCAGAAACTGCCGGCGATGCTCAACGCCATCGCGGCTGCAGAAAGCGCCGGCCTGACCCGCGCCGAACACCACCTGCACCTGCGCTGCGAGCTGTGCCACCCCGACACCCTGAGCGTGTTCCGCGACCTGGTGGAAAACCCGTTGGTGCAGTTGGTGTCAGTGATGGACCACTCGCCGGGCCAGCGCCAGTTCGTGCTTGAATCCAAGTACCGTGAGTACTACATGGGCAAGTACCACCTGAACGACGAGACCATGGACGCGTTCATCAAGCTGCAAATGGCCAACTCCAGGGAGTACAGCGACCGCTACCGCGCCGCGATCGTCGAGCATTGCCTGGAACGCGGCCTGTCGGTGGCCAGCCATGACGATGCGACGTTGGCGCATGTGGAGGAGTCGGCGCGCTATGGCATGACCATCGCCGAATTCCCCACCACCCTGGAAGCGGCGCGTGGCTGCCGGCAACTGAACATGAAAGTTCTGATGGGCGCGCCGAACGTGGTGCGTGGCGGGTCCCACTCGGGTAATGTGGCCGCCGCCGGCCTGGCCGCCGAAGGATTGCTGGATATACTTTCCAGTGACTACTACCCGGCCAGCCTGTTGCAGGCGGCGTTTGTGCTGGCCGATCAACAGGATGGCGGCGATCTGTCGCGGGCGATCAGGATGATCAGCCTGGCGCCCGCACACGCGGCGGGCCTGAGTGATCGCGGCGAAATCGCTATCGGTCTGCGGGCCGACCTGGTGCAAGCCAAAAAAAGCCGCGACGGACTGCCCGTGGTCCAACAAGTGTGGCGACAAGCGAAGAGGGTGTTTTGATGGCAGGCAGGTTGATCTATCTCATCGGACCATCGGGTTCGGGCAAGGACAGCCTGCTGGATGCCGCACGACCGCGTCTGGCCGAGCGTGGCTGCCGCATTGTGCGGCGGGTCATCACCCGCTCGGCGGAAGCAGTGGGCGAAGCGGCGCAGGGGGTGAGCCCGGCGCAGTTTGCCGCAATGGAGGCCGAGGGCGCATTTGCCCTCAGCTGGCACGCCAACGGGTTGTCCTATGGCATCCCGCGGGAAATCGATGAGTGGCTGGCGGCGGGGCACGATGTGCTGGTCAACGGCTCCCGCGGCCACCTGGCGCAAACCCGGCTGCGTTACCCGAACCTGCTGGTGGTGCTGCTGACGGTAGACCAAGGGGTGTTGCGCCAGCGCTTGCTGGCGCGGGGTCGCGAATCCCTGGCGGATATTGATCTGCGCCTGGCGCGCAATGCGCGATTCGCCGAGGGATTGAGCGCTGCTGCAGACGTGTTCCTGCTCGACAATTCCGGCCACCTGGAACACACGGTCGAGCGCTTGCTGGGCTGCCTAGACGGGCAACCTGCATGCGCCTGACACTGCTGGGCACCGGCGATGCGCGGCAAGTCCCGGTGTATGGCTGTGAGTGCGCCGCCTGTGGCCTGGCCCGCCATGACCAGAGCCTGCGCCGCCGCCCATGCAGCGCATTGATCGAGTGTGGCGACCAGCGCTGGTTGATCGACAGCGGGTTGCCCGACCTCACCGAGCGCTTCCCGCCGCGCAGCTTCAACGGGATTCTCCAGACCCACTACCACGCCGATCACGCCCAAGGCCTGCTGCATTTGCGTTGGGGGCAAGGGCTGGTGATTCCGGTGCATGGTCCGGTGGATCCGGAAGGGTTGTCCGACCTGTACAAGCACCCCGGCATCCTCGATTTCAGCCAGCCGTTTGCCGAGTTTGAAACCCGCCGGTTGGGTGAACTGAGCGTCACTGCGTTACCGCTGCTGCATTCCAAGCCCACCCTGGGGTATCTGCTGGAAGGTGAAGGGCGGCGCATTGCCTACCTTACCGACACCGTCGGCCTGCCACCCGCCACCCGCGATTGGCTGCAACACGAGCCGCTGGATGTGCTGGTACTCGATTGCTCCATGCCGCCGCAACCGCAGGCACCGCGCAATCACAATGACCTGACGCTGGCGTTGCAATGTATTGAAGAGGTGGGTGCGCAGTTGGGGGTGCTGACCCATGTGGGGCATACGCTGGATGCGTGGTTGTTGCAGCATCGGCGGGAGCTGCCGCGGCATGTGACGGTGGGCTGGGATGGGCGGGTGATTTAACGTGGGAAGTTACGTCAAGCGGTGAAGTCCTGATCGCTGGTGGATTTGGATGAAAAGTTTGAGTGGATGTATCTTTGTTGATGCCGGTTTGGAGTATTCATATTGGCGGCATTGTGTAGGTTTTTGTTTTTTTTCTGATAAACCAAGGCGCTGCCGCAACGGCTGGTGTGTGTTCAGTTGTTTAAATTACAAGTTATTTATTGAGTTTCTTAGCGGGTGTTTCATCGCTTTTAAATGTTTCGGTGAGAACTAAATAAGCGCTGTCCCGTGCTTTCCATGCATGGGAGCTTAATGGCTGATGCCGATTGTTCCGGCTCGTCTATTAATTAAAAGAGAGTGCTCTTTCTCATGAACGTTTTTGACGCGATCTCCATCAGGCCCATGCTTCAAAACTTGCCGGAGTCTGACCCCGGTCCGACTGGCTTCGGCGCGAAAGCCAAGCCGACCTACACCACGGATCAGGCCGGCAAGCAGATCTCGCGGGACAACCTGCGGTTTCACGATCGTAACGGCGACAAGAAAGTTGATCTGTCCTACACCGTCGACCCCAGTTTCACCGCGCAGCAGCAACAACGCGTTCGTCAAGCGGTGCAGTCCTGGCAGGATGTTGCCAACATTAACCTCAAGGAGCAGGCAGATGGGGCAGACGGCACGGTAAACATTAAAAACAACCCTCGCGGTGACCGTGGTGTTGCCACATCACCTACACGCTCCAACACCAGCACGACCGCGACGATAGGCACGCTGAAAGCAGGGAGCAGACCTGGCCTGGGCAGCCACTTTTCGGTGACCGCGGTACATGAAATCGGGCACGCCATCGGCCTGCAGCATCCAGGCAACTACAATGGTGGCGGCTCTACCTACAACAGTGGCGCGGTCTATGCCGGGGATACCAAGGCGCGCAGCGTCATGAGCTACTGGTCGGAGAAAAACCAGGCCGGCCACGACTTTCAGTCTTCGAATCCATCCGCTCCAATGATGGACGACATCGCGGCAGCGCAGCGGTTGTATGGGGCCAATCACCAAACCCGCAATACCGACACCACGTATGGTTTCAACTCCAACACCGAGCGGGAGGCGATGACGCTCAAGAGCGCCACGGACAAACCCGTTTTTTGCGTATGGGACGGCGGCGGTGACGATACGTTGGACTTTTCAGGGTTCTCACAGAACCAGAAGATCAACCTCAATGCCGAGTCGTTCTCTGACGTGGGCGGCTTGAAGGGCAATGTCTCGATTGCCAAGGGGTGCACAATTGAAAACGCAACAGGTGGGGCCGGTCGCGACACCCTGATCGGTAACGAGGCGGGCAATCGACTCAAAGGTGGAGCAGGGGCTGATACGTTGCGCGGTGGCGGCGGAGCGGACATGTTTATCTACGACAAGGCCAGTGATTCCACGCCCCAGGATCCTGACTTGATCGAGGACTTTACCAGCGGTACCGACAAGATCGACCTGTCGGGCGCATTGAAAGAAGCCGGCGTGGGCACCCTGGTGTTCACGGACCGATTCACGGGGCGCGCTGGCGAGGCCTTGCTCAAGTACGACGCCGCCACGGGCCGGTCAAGCCTTGAAGTTGACCTGAACGGCAGTGGCAAAGCCGAGTTGTTGATCAACAGTGTTGGCCAGATCAAGTCGACGGATGTGCAGTGGGCGGGGGCGACGCCTGGGTTCAAGCCGGTGCCATTACCCATGCCAAATGTAGTGCCGTCCCCGGCGCCGCCCCCTGCGCCTGATTCGAAAACGACCACGCTTGCAGTGTTGAACGAGATGATCGCCAAGACATTGTCGACGTTGCTGCAGCTATTGAAAGGTCTGCTTCAACAGCCGGGCGCCCCTGGGTAACCGCCAGAGTGAAGGCAGAGTCTGGCCCTGTTTCCAGTGCCTGGCTCTCAGCCATCAGCACCACGTGGTGCAGCAGCCGGATGTGTAGCAGATTGTTTTCATGCCCTGGTTAGGGCGATGGGTAATTGTAGGTTTATATGTCTCCGGTTTTCTTCGTGTCGCATATTGAATGCAGAGCTGGCCTGATCTGAAACTTCTGAATATAAATATAGTGCGCTTAAAAAATTGGCGATGTGTTTCTGGCTGTTTGGATATTTAAATTGAAACGTTCATAGGGGTGACATTCGGTTTTTTCATGTGAGATTTTAAGGCGGCTGTTAAGTGAAACAGTCGCGTTGAAAGTCTGTTTCCTGATGAATCAAAGTCTCAACTAAAAGGATGTTGTTTTTATGAGAGTCACTGCTTCTTTTGTTAATCCGCCTGTATCAAGTCATGAGCTATCTACGTTGAATGCGGCCACTACCAGTGATGGCGCAACCTCAAAAAAAACCTTCACCACGGATGATGCTGCAAAGCAGATCCTGCGAGAGGGTTCGAGGCATTACGATCGTAATGGCGATAACAAAATCGAGCTTTCCTTCACCCTTGACGATCAATTCTCTGTGCAACAGAAAGCGTCCTTGCGCAAAGCCCTGACGTCTTGGCAGGACGTGACAAATATTGTCTTCAAGGAGGGGGCGACAGGTCCGGATGGTTCAATAACCATCAAGGCCAATCCCGATGACAATGGCGGGGTGTCTGGGCTGCCTAATCGCTGGTACGGTGATATGAGCACTACGGTTGGAACGAAAGGCGCTTCTGATGCCCCACGGCATGGCGATGTTTTTTTATCAACGGCCATACATGAGTTGGGACATGCCCTGGGGCTTGGCCACCCTGGGGACTATGGTGAAAGTGTGCACTCTTATGCAGATGCCCTATACACGCAGGACACCAGAGCCCACAGCGTGATGAGTTACTGGCGAGAAACCAATCATACGGGCCATGACTTCAAATCGCGCGAACCTTCAACGCCAATGAAAGATGATATTGCTGCCGTACAGAAACTCTACGGGGCCAATCTCAATATTCGGAATACCGATACTACTTATGGCTTTGAATCCAATACTGACCGTGACCACTTCAGCCTTGAGTCCTCGAAGGACGCCCCGATATTTTCGGTATGGGACGGGGGCGGGAATGACACGCTGAACTTTTCGCTATTTTCCCAGAACCAGAAGATCAACCTGAATGCGGAGTCGTTTTCCAATGTGGGTGGCTTGAAGGGTAATGTGTCTATCGCCAAGGGCGTTGTCATTGAAAATGCCACAGGTGGCTCAGGTGACGATGAGCTCATAGGGAATGAGTCCGGCAACCGGCTCAAGGGTGGAGCGGGTTCAGACAGGTTGACAGGCGGCGCAGGCGCGGACGTGTTTGCTTACGATAGAGCGAGTGACTCGACACTCACCAGGCCTGACGAAATCCTGGATTTCACCAGCGGCACAGACAAGATCGACCTTTCGGGCTTATTGAAAAATACCTCAATCAAGCATTTCAACATTGTTGAGCGGTTTACGGGGCGTGCTGGCGAGATTGTCCTGAGCCATGACCCGCGCAGCGGAAACGGTAGTCTGGGTCTTGACACCACTGGCAGGGGCAAAGCGGATTTTCTGATTAAGAGCGTGGGTGGCATTCAGGCCAGTGACATAGTCACTGGCGGGGCATACGAACCTGGAGTTTCCAAGCCGGAGCCCCAACCAGAGCCCAAGCCAGAACCTCAACCGGACCCGAATCCGGACCCTTTTCCTGCTCCGCACGATACTGTCTATGGCTTCAACTCCAACACCGGTGATCCCTTCCTTAGCCTGCATTCCCAGAGTGGCGCTCCCAGGTTCCTGGTGAGGGACAAAGGTGGCGATGACACCCTGGACTTTTCGGGCTTCCGGCAGAACCAGACCATCGACTTGCGCGAGGGCGCAGCCTCCAGCGTAGGCGGCTTGCGCAATAACGTTGGTATAGCCAAAGGTGTCACCGTGGAGAATGCGATTGGCGGCTCAGGCCGTGACACGCTCATAGGCAATACGGTGGATAACGTTCTCACCGGCGGGGCAGGTGGAGATACGCTCTGGGGTGTGGGCGGTAGAAACACGTTCAGGTATGAGAAGGCCAGCGACTCGGCCTATGACGACGCTGACCTGATCATGGATTTCACCAGTGGCCAAGACACAATTGATCTGACGGGTTTAATGACAGAAGTCGGAACGCCCTTGCGGCTGGTGGATAGCTACACGGGCCGTATTGGAGATACCGTCGTCAAATACAACCAGCAGAGCGGGCGTTACTTTGTGGGCATCGACTTACTGGGACGGCGTCAGACAAACTTCCTGCTTAAAAGCACACGCTTGATCCGGCCAGAGGACGTGATCGGTCTGTCTACTCACCTGCGCTGAAAAGCAACGCGCCAGGGCGCTCGCCATCCTCCTGGAGGGGATACCGCCCATAAATCCCTGGGCGGTAATTCCCAATCAGTCAGCAAGCCCTTGACCTCGTCACTCGTCATTTCTGGCGGATGCGGCGTTGGAGCCGTTGATGCGGTTGTAAGGTGGGTCAGGCAGTCGCCACCGCCCCTTGCCGCGAGGCGCTCAAGAAGCGCAGCAACGCCACCAGCGGGAATGCGCTGCCCACCAGCATCACCCCCAGCCAGCCGCCGTGTTCGTACACGCTGCTGGCAATCGCCGAGCCGAAGGCGCCGCCGATGAAGATGCTGGTCATGTACAGCGCGTTCAGTCGGCTACGGCTGTTGGCGTCGAGGGCGTAGATGGCGCGCTGGCCAAGGACCATGTTCATCTGCACGCAGAAGTCCAGGACCACGCCGGTCACCGCCAGGCCGATCACGCTGTACAGCGGGTGCACGAAGGCCGGCAGGAAGCTCAGTGCGGCAAACAGCATCGCCAACAGCGAAGCGCGGTGGGTGTGGCCGGCATCCGCCAGGCGCCCGGCGATGGGTGCAGCGATGGCGCCCAGGGCGCCGACCAGGGCAAACAGGGCGATCTGGCTTTGGCTCAGGCCGTGGTTGCGGGACAGTTCCAGCGGGGCGGCGGTCCAGAACAGGCTGAAGGTGGCGAACATGCAGCCCTGGTAAAACGCGCGCTGGCGCAGCACCGGCTGGCGGCGCAGCAAGGTGCCCAGCGAGGCGAGCAACTGGCCATAGCTGGCCGCGTGATCCGGTTGGCGCTTGGGGATGGTCAGCATCAGCACCACGCTGATAAACGCCATCAGTGCCGCGGCGGCCATGAACATGGCGCGCCAGCCGAAGTGGTCGGCCACCACGCTGGACACCGGTCGCGCCAGCAGGATACCCAGCAGCAAGCCGCCCATGATGCTGCCGACCACCCGGCCACGGGATTCAGCCGGCGCCAGGTGCGCCGCCAGCGGAATCAGGATCTGTACCGACACCGAACTGAAGCCGATCAGCAGCGACACCAGCAGGAACAGGTTCGGCTGTTCGGTGAACGCCGCACCCAGCAGGCTGGCGATGGCCACCACGGTGGTGATGATCATCAGCCGGCGGTTTTCCAGCAGGTCGCCCAACGGCACCAGGAAGAACAGGCCCAGGGCATAGCCGATCTGGGTCAGGGACACGATCAGGCTGGCCATGGCCGGCGTGAGGCCGATGTCCGGGGCGATCAGCTCGATGATCGGTTGCGCGTAGTAGATGTTGGCGACGATGGCGCCGCAACAGAACGCAAACAGCATCACCATGCCTCGGGTCATCGTGCTTGTAGCGGGGGGCGTGGCGTTCATGGCGTTCTCATAAAAGCGAAGGATTGTGGCGAGCGAGGATAAAGACTGGCCCCGGGCGGGAGTAGCCTGTCTGTGGTGATAACACTCATGCCGGGAATTAATGACTGAAACGTTAACTTTCGCGCTGAAGGTCGATGATACATTCAGTCACAACTGCATAAACAGGAAATCGACTGCCATGAAGACGACATTCAACAAGATGCTCCTGGCCTCCAGCCTGGCTGCGCTGATGACCGTGGGCGTTGCCCAGGCCGCAGATGCCCCACGTGTCGGCGTGCGGGGTGCGATTACCGCGATGGACGGCGACGCGATGCACGTCAAGGTCAACAGCGGTGAAGACGTCACCGTGCACCTGACCAAGGACACGCAGGTGCGTGCGGTCACCCTGGCAAAAATCGAAGACATCAAGCCCGGCAGTTACATCGGTTCGGCGGCCATGCCCAACGCGGATGGCACCCTGACGGCGCTGGAAGTGCATGTATTCCCACCGGCGATGGCCGGTACAGGCGATGGGCACCGTGCGTTCGACCTGAAGGAAGGCAGCAGCATGACCAACGGTACCGTGGGTGACCTGGTGGTGAGCGATGGCCGCACGTTGACCGTCAAGTACAAGGGCGGCGAGCAGAAGATCGTGGTGCCGGATGATGTGCCGATCGTCAACCTGGAGCCGGGTGATCTCAGCTTGCTGAAGCCTGGGGTGAAGGTGGTGATGTTTGCGGCGAAGGGCGCGGACGGGAGCGTGACGGCCCAGGCGATTTCTGCGGGTAAGGATGGCGTGACACCGCCGATGTAACGGCTGTAGATAGATCGTTCCCACGCTCCGCGTGGGAATACATCCAGTGACGCTCTGCGTCACCATTGCGCACGGTCCAGGTCTTGCGGCGCGACCTGGACGCGGAGCGTCCTACGATGCATTCCCACGCGGAGCGTGGGAACGATCAGCGATCAGGGTGCGGATTACTGCCCGGAGTAGATCTGGTCAAAAACCCCGCCATCATTGAAGTGGGTCTTCTGCACGGTGCGCCAGTCGCCAAAGGTCTTCTCTACCGACAGGAAGTCGACTTTCGGGAAACGGTCGGTGTACTTGGCCAGCACTTTCGGGTCACGTGGACGCAGGTAGTTGTTGGCGGCAATTTCCTGGCCTTCCGGCGACCACAGGTACTTCAGGTATTCTTCGGCAGCCACTTTGGTGCCTTTCTTCTCGACCACTTTGTCGACGATCGAAACCGGCGGCTCAGCTTCTGCGGAAACGCTCGGGTAGATCACTTCGAACTGATCACGGCCGAATTCACGGGCGATCATTTCTGCTTCGTTCTCAAAGGTCACCAGCACGTCGCCGATCTGGTTGGTCATGAACGTGGTGGTAGCGGCACGGCCACCGGTGTCCAGCACGGGCGCGTGCTTGAACAGGTCACCGACAAACTTCTTGGCCTTCTCTTCGTCGCCACCGTTTTTCAGCACATAACCCCAGGCCGAGAGGTAGGTGTAGCGGCCGTTACCGGAGGTCTTCGGGTTCGGCACGATGACTTGCACGCCATCCTTGAGCAGGTCCGGCCAGTCTTTCAGGGCTTTCGGGTTGCCTTTGCGCACGATGAACACCGTGGCCGAAGTGAACGGCGCACTGTTGTTCGGCAGGCGGGTAACCCAGTTGTCCGGCACCAGTTTGCCGTTGTCCGCCAGGGCGTTGATGTCGGTGGCCATGTTCATGGTGATCACGTCAGCCGGCAGGCCGTCGATCACCGAGCGCGCTTGTTTGCTCGAACCACCGAAGGACATCTGCAGGGTCAGCTTGTCGTTTGGATGCTCGGCGGCCCAGTGCTTCTGGAAGGCGGCGTTGTAGTCCTTGTAGAAGTCACGCATCACGTCATAGGAGACGTTGAGCAGGGTGACCTGGGCGGCCTGGACGACGCCAGCCAGTGCGAGGCCGGCGGCCAGGAGAGAGGCACTAACGAGTTTTTTCACTGCTCATTCCTTGTTGTTCGAGAAGGTTTTTGAAACGCATGGGGGCAATATGCCAGCGACTATAACGGGGGGCGCATAGTCGCTTAAAGATTAAAAAGAACTTTGCTTATTCCAGTTTCTTGAAAAGCGCGCTGCCACACCGTGAGCAAAACGCTGCATTGGGCTCATGGCTGTTTTTCTTGCACACCGGGCAATCCGTTTGCAATTGCTCACCGCGCATGGCGTTGGCCAGTTCGGCGGTGAAGATCCCGGTGGGCACCGCGATGATCGAATAACCGGTGATCATCACCAGCGACGAAATCACCTGGCCCAGCGGGGTCTTCGGCACGATATCGCCAAAGCCCACGGTGGTCAGCGTCACGATTGCCCAATAGATGCCCTTGGGAATGCTGGTAAACCCGTGCTCCGGGCCTTCGATCACGTACATCAAGGTGCCGAACACCGTGACCAGGGTGCAGACGCTGACCAGGAACACCACGATCTTCTGCTTGCTGCCCCGCAGCGCCGACATCAGGTAGTTGGCCTGCTTGAGGTACGGGCCGAGCTTGAGTACGCGGAAAATCCGCAGCATCCGGATGATTCGGATAATCAGCAGGTACTGCGCGTCGCTGTAGTACAGCGCGAGGATCCCGGGCACGATCGCCAGCAAATCCACCAGCCCATAAAAGCTGAAGGCATAGCGCAACGGCTTGGGCGAGCAATACAGCCGCAGGCCATACTCGATGGCGAAGATGATGGTGAAGCCCCACTCGATATAGGCCAGCACGTTGGCGTAGTTGTCGTGGACCTCCTGGATGCTGTCGAGGATCACGATCACCAGGCTGGCCAGGATGATCAGCAACAGGGTGCTGTCGAAGCGTCGGCCGGCCGGGGTGTCACTTTGGAAAACCATGACGTAGAGACGCTCACGCCAGTGCTTGTTGCTGTCCATGGAAGTCGCCTGAATCGAAGATCAGCGAAGCCTAGGGGGATTCGAAGGGGCTGTCCATGCGGGTTTTCTGCATCACCCGCTGACTGGCGCGCACCAGCCAGGTGGCGAGGATAAACGGCGCGGTCAGCGCGGGCAGGTTCAGGCCGGTGAAGCCGGGCGTGAGGATGATCGCCAGCAGGATGCCGATCAGCGGCAGCCAGGGTTGGCGACGATGCTGGCTGAGGGCCAGGGCGGCCAATGCCGGGTTATAGCTGTGCAGGCCGAGCAGGGCGCTGGCGGGCTCGTCCATCAACAGGGCGATTAACACGCCGAGGCTCGCGCCGGTCAGCGCCCACAAGGCCGCGCGGCGGCTGGCTATTACAAGACCGAGGGCGATCAGCAGGCCGGCGAGGGGTTGGTCCATCAGGATGACTTGGGCCAGACCTGTGAACGGCGCGCAGAGTAGCGCCCAGGTGCGGGGTTCGCTGGCGGCAAATGCGGCGGGCGCGGTGGTGCCCAGCAGCAGCCAGCCGAGTACCACAAACGGTGCGGTGTAGGCGGGCAGGTCATCGGGGTTGGCGGCGCGTTTGAGCCACTGGCGAGTGAGGATTGCGCTGAGGCCACCGCAGGCGAGAATCAACGGCGGCAGCAGTGCCGACCAGCTGAAGTGCTGGCTGATCAGCAAGCCGAGCAGCACGCCGTTGTAGCTATAGAGACCGGCCTGGCGTTCGGCCTTGGGATAGCCGCGGCGTTGGGCGGTCAGCAAGCCGGCGACACCGCCCAGCAGCGCGCCGCCGAGCAGGGCCGGGGCGCCGACCAGGATCGCCAGCAGGCAGAGCAGGCCACACAGCGGGTGGCGCTGCAGGAATATCTGGCTGAAGCCGTTGAGCAGGGCTTCGGCCCAGTCGGGGCAGGGTTGGTTGGGCATGATCAATAATCTGCAGGAAAGCGCCGAATCTTGTGGCGAGGGAGCTTGCTCCCGCTGGGGCGCGCAGCGGCCCCAAAAGATGGGCCTGCTGCGCAGTCCAGCGGGAGCAAGCTCCCTCGCCACAGGGGATTAGATCAATGTCTCGATCCGCAACGAGTTGGTCGACCCCGGCTGCCCGAATGGCACCCCAGCAGTAATCACCAACGTATCCCCACGCTCCGCCATACCCTGTGCCTGGGCAATCTCCAACGCCGTGGAACACACCTCATCCACCTGCCGCAGCCGATCGTTCACCACCGAATGCACGCCCCACGCCACGCTCAAGCGTCGCGCCGTCGACAGGTTCGGTGTCAGGTTCAGAATCGGCACCGCCGGCCGTTCCCGCGCCGCCCGCAAAGTGGAGGTGCCCGACTCGCTGTAGTTCACCAGCACTGCCACCGGCAGGATGCTGCTGATACGGCGGATCGCACAGCTGATGGCGTCCGACACCGTGGCATCCGCCTTGGGCCGGCTGACGTCCAGCTGGGTCTGGTAATCCGGGCCATTTTCCACCTGGCGAATGATCTTGCTCATCATCAGCACGGCCTCCAACGGGTATTCACCGGAAGCGGTTTCCGCCGACAGCATCACCGCGTCCGCCCCTTCCACCACTGCGTTGGCCACGTCGGTGACCTCGGCACGGGTCGGCGCCGGGGAGAAGCGCATGGATTCAAGCATCTGCGTGGCCACCACCACCGGTTTACCCAACTGGCGGCACACACCAATGATGTCCTTCTGGATTTGCGGCACACTTTCCGCCGGCACTTCCACCCCCAGGTCGCCTCTGGCGACCATGATCGCGTCGCTCAGCTCGGCGATTTCCTGCAGGCGCTGCACCGCCGAGGGCTTCTCGATCTTGGCCATCAGGAACGCCTTGTCGCCGATCAACTCGCGGGCTTCGCGGATGTCTTCCGGGCGTTGCACAAACGACAGCGCCACCCAGTCCACCCCCAGTTCCAGGCCGAAGCTCAGGTCGCGGCGGTCCTTGGCGGTCAGCGGGCTGAGCTCCAGCAATGCCTGGGGTACGTTCACGCCTTTGCGGTCCGACAGTTCACCGCCATTGAGCACGGTGGTGTCGATGGCATCGGCGTGCTTGGTGATCACCCGCAGGCGCAGCTTGCCGTCGTCCAGCAGCAGGTCCATGCCGGGCTGCAGGGCCGCGATGATTTCCGGGTGGGGCAGGTTGACCCGCCGCTGGTCACCGGGTGTCGGGTCCAGGTCCAGGCGCAGGGCCTGGCCGCGAATCAGTTGCACTTTTCCTTCGGCAAAACGCCCCACCCGCAGCTTCGGCCCTTGCAGGTCCATGAGGATGCCGAGGGGATAATTGAGCTGGCGTTCCACCTGGCGAATCCACTGGTAGCGTTGGGCGTGGTCGGCATGATCGCCATGGCTGAAGTTCAGGCGAAAGATATTCACCCCGGCTTCCACCAGCTCGCGAATGTCGTCGATGCTGTCGGTGGCCGGGCCCAGCGTGGCGAGGATCTTGACCTTCTTGTCAGGCGTCATGTTCAGGGGACTCTCTTTCAGGGCTTTCAAGAATCAGAATGGCGCGGAAATCGTTGACGTTGGTGCGGGTCGGCTCGGTGATGATCAAGCCGTCGAGGGCCGCGAAGTAACCGTAGCCATTGTTGTTGTCCAGCTCGTCACTGGCGCTCAAGCCCAGGGCTTCGGCGCGGGCGTAGCTGGTGGGCGTCATGATCGCGCCGGCGTTGTCTTCCGAGCCGTCGATGCCGTCGGTGTCACCCGCCAGGGCGTAGACGCCGGGCAGGCCCTTGAGGCTGTCGGTGAGGCTCAGCAGGAATTCGGCGTTGCGTCCGCCACGGCCATTGCCGCGTACGGTGACGGTGGTTTCGCCGCCGGAGAGGATCACGCAAGGCGCCGCCAGGGGTTGGCCGTGCTGGATGATTTGCCGGGCGATACCGGCGTGCACCTTGGCCACGTCCCGCGCTTCGCCTTCCAGGTCGCCGAGGATCAGCGGGCTGAAACCGGCCTGGCGGACTTTCACTGCCACCGCTTCGAGGGATTGCTGCGGACGGGCGATCAGTTGGAAATGGCTACGGGCGAGCACCGGGTCCCCGGGCTTGACGGTTTCCGACTCCGGGCTTTGCAGCCAGGTGCGCACCGACGCCGGGATTTCAATCTGGTAGCGCTTGAGAATCGCCAGCGCCTGTTGCGAGGTACTGGGGTCGCCAACGGTGGGGCCGGAAGCGATGACCGTGGCCTGGTCGCCCGGTACATCGGAAATCGCGTAGGTGTAGACGGTGGCAGGCCAGCTTGCCTTGGCCAGGCGCCCGCCCTTGATCGCCGAGAGGTGCTTGCGCACGCAGTTCATCTCGCCAATGGTGGCGCCGGATTTGAGCAGGGCCTTGTTGATCGCTTGCTTGTCCGCCAGGGTGATGCCGGCGGCCGGAAGGGCGAGCAGTGCAGAGCCGCCGCCGGAGAGCAGGAAGATCACGCGGTCGTCTTCGCCCAGGTTGCTGATCAGCTCCACCACACGCTTGGCCACGGCCTGGCCTGCGGCGTCCGGCACCGGGTGCGCGGCTTCGACCACCTCGATTTTCTTGCAGGGTGCGCCGTGGCCGTAGCGGGTGACCACCAGGCCCGAGACTTCGCCTTGCCAGCAGTTTTCCACCACCAGCGCCATGGCGGCGGCGGCTTTGCCGGCACCGATCACGATGACACGGCCGCTGCGGTCGGCGGGCAGATAGGGTTCGAGGACTTGCCGGGGGTGGGCGGCGTCGATGGCTGTGGCAAACAGCTCGCGAAGCAGGTGTTGCGGATCGACCGACATAAGCGGGCTCCCGGGGATTCTTGTTATTAGGGGTGCATCAAATTCGATGTGAAATGCGGTCAAAAATGTGGGAGCGGGCTTGCTCGCGAAAGCGGTCTACCATTCGACATCCATGCTGACTGATACACCGCTTTCGCGAGCAAGCCCGCTCCCACATTCGATCGCATTTCAACGGGGGTTATTTATCGCGAATCGAAAAATTCGCCATATGTTCCAGGCCCTTGATCAGCGCCGAGTGGTCCCAGTTGCCGCCACCGATGGCGGTGCAGGTGCTGAACACCTGCTGCGTGCCGGCGGTGTTCGGCAGGTTGATCCCCAGCTCCTTGGCACCGGCCAGGGCCAGGTTCAGATCCTTCTGGTGCAGGTTGATGCGGAAGCCCGGATCGAAGGTGCCCTTGATCATGCGCTCGCCATGCACTTCGAGGATTTTCGACGAAGCAAAACCCCCCATCAGTGCTTCACGCACCTTGGCCGGGTCGGCGCCGTTCTTCGAGGCGAACAGCAGCGCTTCCGCCACCGCCTGGATGTTCAACGCAACGATGATCTGGTTGGCCACCTTGGCGGTCTGGCCATCGCCATTGCCGCCCACCAGGGTGATGTTCTTGCCCATGGCCTGGAACAGCGGCAGGGCGCGTTCGAAGGTGTGCGGGTCGCCGCCGATCATGATGCTCAGGGTGCCGGCCTTGGCACCGACTTCACCACCGGACACCGGGGCGTCGAGGTAACGTGCGCCGGTCTCGTTGATCTTCGCGGCGAAGGCCTTGGTGGCGGTGGGCGAGATCGAACTCATGTCGATCACCACTTTGTTCGGCCCAAGGCCTGCGGCGACGCCGTCGGCGCGGAACAGCACATCGTCGACCTGCGGGGTGTCGGGCACCATGACGATGATGAATTCGGCTTCCTGGGCCACTTGCTGCGGGTTGGCCAGGGCCACCGCACCAGCGCTGATCAGTTCAGCCGGCGCCTTGCCGTGATGCTCGGAAAGAAACAGTTGGTGACCGGCCTTTTGCAGGTTGGCAGCCATGGGTTGGCCCATGATGCCGGTGCCGATAAATCCGATTTTAGCCATGACGAAAATCCTCTTATTGTTAGGTGTGCAGGCCTGGCGCGGCCTGCTAAACACAGGAGATCCACTGTGGGAGCGGGCTTGCTCGCGAATGGGGGCCGACATTCAGCATTGATGTCGACTGATCCACCGCTTTCGCGAGCAAGCCCGCTCCCACATTGGGTGCTGTGTTTGTTCAGTTAGATCGCGTTGTGGCTTTTGAGCCAACCCAAACCCGCTTCGGTGGTGGTCAACGGCTTGTACTCACAGCCGACCCAACCCTGATAACCAATGCGGTCCAAATGTTCGAACAGGAAGCGGTAGTTGATCTCACCGGTCCCCGGCTCGTTGCGCCCCGGGTTGTCCGCCAGCTGGATGTGGTTGATCTCACCCAGGTGCGCAGCCATGGTGCGGGCCAGGTCGCCTTCCATGATTTGCATGTGATAGATGTCGTATTGCAGGAACAGGTTGGCACTGCCCACCTGCTCGCGAATCGACAGGGCCTGCGCCGTGTTGTTCAGGTAGAAGCCCGGGATGTCGCGGGTATTGATCATCTCCATCACAAGCCGGATGCCCACCGCCTGCAGCTTGTCGGCGGCGTACTTGAGGTTGGCGACGAAGGTTTTTTCAAGCGTCGCGTCATCCACGCCGGCAGGACGAATCCCCGCCAGGCAGTTGACCTGGGTATTGCCCAGTACCTGGGCGTAGGCGATGGCCAGGTTGACCCCGGCACGGAACTCCTCGACCCGGTCCGGGTGGCAGGCCAGGCCGCGTTCGCCCTTGGCCCAGTCACCGGCCGGCAGGTTGAACAGCACTTGGGTCAGGCCGTGGGCATCGAGTTGCGCCTTGATTTCAGCTGAGCTGAATTCATAGGGAAACAGGTATTCCACACCACTGAACCCCGCGTCGGCGGCGGCTTTGAAACGGGCAAGAAAGTCCTGTTCGGTAAACAGCATGGACAGGTTGGCGGCAAAACGCGGCATGGGGTTCTCCTTAATCGAGCAGTGAAATGGCAGTCGGCGCGTCGTTGCCCACCAGTGCCAGATCTTCGAATTCGTTGACGGCGTTGATCTCGGTGCCCATGGAAATATTGGTCACCCGCTCCAGAATAATCTCAACGATCACCGGAACCTTGAATTCTTCGATCATTTCCTGAGCCTTGCGCAGTGCCGGCTGGATCTGGCCCGGCTCGAACACCCGCAGGGCCTTGCAACCCAGGCCTTCGGCGACGGCCACGTGGTCGACGCCGTAACCGTTGAGTTCCGGTGCGTTGAGGTTGTCGAAGGACAGCTGCACGCAGTAGTCCATTTCAAACCCGCGCTGGGCCTGGCGGATCAGCCCCAGGTAGGAGTTGTTCACCACCACGTGGATGTACGGCAGCTTGAACTGTGCGCCCACGGCCAGCTCTTCGATCATGAACTGGAAGTCATAGTCACCGGACAGTGCCACGACGTTGCGGGTCGGGTCCGCCTTGACCACACCCAGTGCCGCCGGAATGGTCCAGCCGAGCGGGCCGGCCTGGCCGCAGTTGATCCAGTGGCGTGGCTTGTAGACGTGCAGGAACTGCGCGCCGGCAATCTGCGACAGGCCGATGGTGCTGACGTAGCAGGTGTCTTTGCCGAACACCTGGTTCATCTCTTCGTACACCCGTTGCGGCTTGACCGGCACGTTGTCGAAGTGGGTCTTGCGGTGGAGGGTGGCCTTGCGCTGCTGGCAATCGTGGAGCCAGGCGCTGCGGTCCTTGAGCTTGCCGGCGGCTTTCCACTCGCGGGCCACTTCAATGAACATGGTCAATGCAGAGCCGGCGTCGGAAACGATGCCCAGGTCCGGGGTGAATACGCGGCCGATTTGCGTCGGCTCGATGTCCACGTGAATGAATTTGCGGCCCTCGGTGTACACCTCCACCGAACCGGTGTGACGGTTGGCCCAGCGGTTACCGATGCCCAGCACCACGTCCGATTTCAACATCGTGGCGTTGCCATAACGGTGGGACGTTTGCAGGCCGACCATGCCCACCATCTGCGGGTGATCGTCCGGGATCGTGCCCCAGCCCATGAGGGTCGGGATCACCGGGATGCCGGTCAACTCGGCGAATTCCACCAGCAGTTCGCTGGCGTCGGCGTTGATCACGCCACCACCGCTCACCAGCAATGGGCGCTCGGCCTGGTCCAGCAGGGCCAGGGCTTTTTCCACCTGGATGCGGGTCGCCAAAGGCTTGGCCAGGGGCAGTGGTTGGTAGGCGTCGATGTCAAATTCGATCTCGGCCATTTGTACGTCGAATGGCAGGTCGATCAGCACCGGGCCCGGGCGGCCGGAGCGCATTTCATAGAAGGCCTTCTGGAAGGCATACGGCACCTGGCCGGGTTCCAGGACGGTGGTCGCCCACTTGGTCACCGGCTTGACGATGCTGGTGATGTCGACAGCCTGGAAGTCTTCCTTGTGCATGCGTGCCCGTGGCGCCTGGCCGGTGATGCACAGGATCGGGATCGAGTCCGCCGAGGCGCTGTACAGGCCGGTGACCATGTCGGTGCCCGCCGGGCCCGAGGTGCCGATGCACACGCCGATATTGCCGGCCTTGGTGCGGGTGTAGCCCTCGGCCATGTGCGAGGCGCCTTCAACGTGGCGAGCAAGGACGTGATCGATGCCACCGACCTTCTGCAAGGCCGAATACAGCGGGTTGATCGCGGCGCCCGGGATACCGAAGGCGGTGTCGACCCCTTCGCGGCGCATCACCAGGACAGCGGCTTCGATTGCTCTCATTTTGCTCATGGTTTTGGTGCCTCTTGCGTTTTGTAATTGTATACAAGTGGTGTTGGTCCGAAGTGTATTCACGGCGAGCGGGGCAGGTCAATCCATTTTCTTGGGTGGCCTTTACGTTCGTCGGAAGGCTTATGGACGGGAATATTTCGACGTGTGGTGCGTATGTTTTGAAATATTGTATACAAAAAATAAATCTATTGTGTTCTATTTGTTTGATCGAGCTTCTGATCAGACAGAGCCCCACGGCTTTCCCATAACAAGATAAGGACGGCACCCATGAGCGCTTTAACCTTGAAAGTCGCAGTCAACCTGGCCAGCCACGCCATCGCGGCAGGCCGCACCATTTCGGCGGCACCGCTGACCGTTGCGGTACTCGACAGCGGCGGGCATTTGATAACGTTGCAGCGCGAGGATGGCGCGAGCCTGCTGCGCCCGCAGATCGCGATTGGCAAGGCCTGGGGTGCGATAGCCCTGGGCAAGGGCTCGCGCTTGCTGGCGCTGGACGCACAGCAACGGCCGGCGTTTATTGCCGCGCTGAACAGCCTGGGGCAGGGCAGCGTGGTGCCGGCGCCGGGCGGGGTGTTGATCCGGGATCAGGCGGGTGTGGTGCTGGGCGCGATCGGGATCAGCGGGGATACGTCGGATATTGACGAGCAGTGTGCGATCAGTGCGATCGAGGGGTTGGGGTTGTTGGCGGATGCGGGGGTTACTGCTTGATGTGAGGTGACTGGTCGGGCCTCTTCGCGAGCAAGCCCGCTCCCACATTTGACTGCATTCCAAGGCTGGAACTCGGTCAAATGTGGGAGCGGGCTTGCTCGCGAAAGGGGCGACTCGGTCCCGGACCTAAACCCAAACCGCATCCCACAGCGGATAGTCGCCAATCCGCTCCACCAACCCTGCTCTTAATGGGGTGGCCACGACATACCGAGCCATCTTCACCAAGTCATCGTCCTTGCGCAGCGCACGATCATGAAAGCTGGTTTGCCATAGCCGCCCTCTGCGGCCCGTAGCGCCATTAACGGTTCGAGTGCTTTTGGACTTCACCTGGCACATCAGGTCTCCCAATGAGCCTTTTTGCAGCTCAATCAACCAGTGAAAGTGGTCGGGCATGACCACCCAGGCCAGGGAGTTCGCCAGCCCTTGATACTGGGCGAGCCGGAATTGCCAGACCACCAGGCGGCCGAGATAAAAATCACTGAATATCGGCGCGCGTTCGTGGGTGTTGGTGGTGATCAGGTAGATGCGGTTGGACTCGCTGAATCGCCCGATGCGCAGGCGATGCGAAGCAGCTGGATCAGGCATTCCTTTGCCTCTCTTCAGGTGGGGGTCTGAGAGGCTAGATCGGGGAATCTGGAGATGATGGTTTGGCTTTGTGCAGGATGTGTCTGGGAGGGCGCTTTCGCGAGCAAGCCCGCTCCCACATTGGATCTGCGGCGTTTAAACAATTTATGTCTGGCACAAATTCAAATGTGGGAGCGGGCTTGCTCGCGAATCTTGAAGACGCTGCGGTCTATCAGTCCCGCTCACACCCCTTCAACACCAACCGAATAATCGTCTGCGCCGCCGCCTCATAATCCGCTTCATCCAACTTCGCCTTGCCGGTCACCGCCGAAATCTGCCAGTCAAAATCCGCATACGTCTGCGTCGCCGCCCAAATGCTGAACATCAGGTGATGCGGATCAATCGGCGCAATCAGCCCACGGTCCACCCAGCTCTGGATGCAGTCGATGTTGTGCTTGGCCTGGGCATTCAGCTGTTCCACCTGCTCGGGGCTTAAATGCGGGGCGCCGTGCATGATCTCACTGGCAAACACTTTCGAGGCAAACGGCAAATCCCGGGAGATGCAGATCTTCGAGCGGATGTACCCGCTCAGCACGGCCGAAGGGTCGCCATCAGGATTGAACGGTGTGGAGGCCGCCAGGATCGGCTCGATAATGCTTTCGAGCACCTCGCGATAGAGGTTGTCCTTGGACTTGAAGTAGTAGTAGACGTTGGGCTTGGGCAGCCCGGCCTTGGCGGCGATGTCGCTGGTTTTGGTCGCGGCGAAGCCCTTGTCGGCAAACTCCTCACTGGCAGCCCGCAGGATCAGTTCTTTGTTGCGCTCGCGAATGGTGCTCATAGACCAGGAGGTTCCTTGCCAAGACAGGCGGTCTGGCATGGTAGCACCGGCTTTGCGCAGGGCTCAAGAATCCCGCCGCAGCCCTTGCATGGCGGGGCGCCCAGCTGACTTTGTCTGTCTTGATGCTGAACGCATTCACGGTCGTACAGGCACAGCTCGAGCGCGCTGCTAGAGTTCAGGCAGCGAGCGGCCATTTAGCCTGGCCGCCGCTTCCTGTTTTCGGCGTTCGAGAGAGAAACCCGTGGAGAAAAGCAGACGACGTACGTTCGCCTGGGCCGTTGGCACGTTGTTACTGGTAGCGTTGTTGATTGCCCTGGGTTTGCACTTCTTTGCAGGCGGGCACAAAGGCCGGCCGGCCGTCACCGGCGAACCGGTGGCCGTGGTGCCGGTGGTGTTGCAGGACGTGCCGGTGTATATCGATGCCCTCGGCACCGTCACCCCCACCCGCAGTGTGACCGTGGTCACCCAGGTCGATGGCATCCTCAGCAGCGTGGAATTCAAGGAAGGCCAGCACGTCAGCAAGGGCCAGGTGATTGCGCGGATCGATGACCGTGCTCTCAAGGCCCAACTGGCCGTGGCCAAGGGTACCCTGGCCCACGACCAGGCTGTGTTGAGCAATGCCCAGCGCGATCTGGTGCGCTACCGCGAACTGGTCAAGGCCGGTTCTACCAGCCAGCAAACCGTCGACACCCAGGCGTCCTTGGTCCAGCAACAACTGGGCACCGTGGCCGCCGACCAGGGCAATGTGCAGAACCTTGAAGTGCAGGTCGGCTACTGCACCATCACTTCGCCGGTCGACGGTGTGGTGGGCCTGCGCCTGGTCGACCCCGGCAATTACGTCACCACCACCAGCACCACCGGCATCGTGGTGATTACCCAGATGAACCCGGCCACCGTGGTGTTCGCGGTCCCCGAGGACGACTTGGGCGCTATCAACCAGGCCCTGGGCCGTGGCGTCGTGACGGTGCTGGCCTACGACCGCAACAAGAAAGCCCTGCTGGCCACCGGCAGCCTGTTGGCCCTGGACAACCAGGTAGACACCTCCACCGGCACCATCAAGGTCAAGGCGCAGTTCGATGATTCGGGCAGTGCGCTGTTCCCCAACCAGTTCGTCAATGCGCGCCTGAAGGCCGACACCCTGGCCCAGGTTGCCGTGGTGCCCACCCGGGCGATCCAGCATGGCAGCAAGGGCGATTTTGTGTTCGTGGTGAATGGCGACAAGGCCAGCCTGCGCAACATCAAGACCGGCCCATCGATGGGCGATGTGTCGGCGGTGCTCGAAAACGGGGTCAAGCCAGGCGAGCAGGTGATCACCGAAGGCGCCGACAAACTGGATGACGGTTCGGCGGTGAAGGTCGTCGCCCAGTGAGGAGCTGCCGAGCATGAACATTTCGCGGCCCTTTATCGAACGTCCCGTCGCCACCACCTTGATGATGGTCGCGGTGCTGTTGCTGGGCATGTTGGGGTATCACCTGTTGTCGGTGTCGGCGTTGCCTGAAGTCGACTACCCGACCATCCAGGTCTTCACCCAATACCCCGGCGCCAGCCCGGACGTGGTCAGCTCCTCGATCACCGCGCCGCTGGAGCGCCAGCTCGGCGAGATGCCGGGCCTCAAGTCGATGAACTCCACCAGCTCCGACGGCGCTTCGGTGGTGACCCTGCAATTCGACCTGTCGCTGTCCCTGGATGTGGCAGAGCAGGAAGTGCAGGCCGCGATCAACGCCGCCGGCACCTTCCTGCCGGCCAACCTGCCGTACCCACCGGTATACAGCAAGGTCAATCCGGCGGATGCGCCGGTGCTGACCCTGTCCCTGACCTCCGATGTGTTGCCGCTGACCAAGGTCGAGGACCTGGCGGATACACGGCTGGCGCAGAAGATCTCGCAGATCACTGGCGTCGGCCTGGTGACCATCAGCGGCGGTCAGCGCCCGGCGGTGCGGGTCGAGGCGAATACCTCGGCGCTCAATAGCCTCGGCCTGTCCATTGATGACCTGCGCACCTCCCTCGGCACGGCCAACGTCAACCAGGCCAAGGGCAATATCGACGGCAAGTTCCAGGCGTATTCGATTGGTGCCAACGACCAGCTGCAATCGGCCGAGGAATACCGCGACCTGGTGATCGCCTATAAAAATGGCGCGCCGATTCGCCTGTCACAGATCGCCAGTTCCACCCAGGGCCCGGAGAACCCGCGCCAGGCAGCGTGGACCAACAGCACGCCGTCGATTGTGCTGAACATCCAGCGCCAGCCAGGCGCCAACGTGATCCAGGTGGTCGACCGCGTGCAGCAATTGCTGCCCAAGCTGCGGGCCAGTTTGCCGGGTACCTTGAAGGTCGATGTGCTGACCGACCGCACGCAAACCATCCGCGCCTCGGTCACCGATGTGCAGTACGAACTGGCGGTGGCGGTGCTGCTGGTGGTGATCGTGATTTTCATTTTCCTGCGCGACGTTGCGGCGACGGTTATTCCGGCAGTCACCGTGCCGCTGACGCTGGTGGGCACCCTGGCGGTGGCCTATGCGCTGGGCTTCTCCCTGAACAACCTGACACTGATGGCGCTGACTATCGCCATCGGGTTCGTGGTGGACGACGCCATCGTGATGATCGAAAACATCACACGCTATATCGAGGCGGGCGACTCGCCGCTGGAGGCGGCGCTCAAGGGTTCGGAGCAAATCGGCTTCACGATTATTTCGCTGTCGATTGCGCTGATTGCAGTGATGATCCCGCTGCTGTTCATGGGCGATGTGGTCGGCCGGCTGTTCCGCGAATTCGCCATGACCGTGGCCGTGACCATCGTTATCTCGGCGTTCATCTCCCTGACCCTCACGCCGATGATGTGCGCGCGGATGCTCAAGAATAAGCACCAGGAACGCCGCGCGGATTTCTTCGACCGCATCAACACCCACTACGTGCGTGGCCTTGACTGGGTGTTGGCGCACCGCACCTTGACCCTGATCTCGATAGCGCTCACCGCCGCGCTGACCCTGATGATTCTGGTGATCATGCCGAAGGGCTTTTTCCCCGACCAGGACACCGGGCTGATCCAGGGTATTTCCCAGGCGGCGCCGACGGTTTCGTTCCAGCAGATGCAGACCGAGCAACAGCGCCTGGCCGCGCGAATCCTCAAGGACCCGGCGGTGCAAAGCTTGTCGTCCTTTGTGGGTATCGACCAGACCAACCCGACCATCAACCAGGGCAACCTGCTGATCAACCTCAAGCCGCGCGGCGAGCGTGACAGTGCCACCGAGGTGATCCGCCGGCTCTCCGATGCCAACGCCGACGACGCCGGGATCCGCCTGTACCTGCACTCGGTACAGGACCTGACCCTCGACGCCACGGTGTCCACCACCAGCTACCGCCTGGGCCTGCAAGCCACCGATCCGGACGAACTGGAAACGTGGACGAACAAGCTGCTGGCGGCGATCAAGCAAGACCCGATGTTCACCGACGTGCAAAGCCAGGCGATGCAATTCGGCAATCAGATCCAGCTGACCTTTGACCGCGCCACCGCCTCGCGCCTTGGTATCACGCCCCAGGCGATCGACGATGTGCTGTATGACGCCTTCGGCCAGCGCCAGGTCTCGACGATCTACACCCAGCTCAACCAGTACCACGTGGTGATCGCCACCGACCATCCGCCGCGCAACTTGCCGGACCTGCTCACCGGGTTGTACGTGGACATTCCCGGTGGCGGTGTGGCGCCGCTGTCGAGCATGGCGACCATGCAGGTGGTGCGTACGCCCGTGACCATCAACCGCCTGGGTCAGTTTCCGTATGCCGACGTGTCGTTCAACCTTGCTCCGGGCCAGACCCTTGGCACGGCAGTGACGCGGCTCAAGGACATCGAGGCCAAGGTCGGCTTGCCGCTGTCGGTGCAGGCCAACCTGGAAGGCGCGGCGGCGACGTTCGAACAGTCGCTGTCCAACCAGGTATTCCTGGTGGTGGCGGCGATTGTGGTGGTGTACCTGATGCTGGGGATTCTGTACGAGAGCTTCGTGCACCCGGTGACGATCCTTTCGACGCTGCTCTCGGCAGCGCTCGGGGCCTTGCTGGCACTGCTGGTGACCGGCACGCAGTTCGACATTATCGGTTTGATTGGCATTGTGTTGCTGATCGGCATCGTGATGAAAAACGGCATCATGATGGTCGACTTTGCCCTGGAGTTATTACGCGAGGGCGGCCTGAGCCCCACGGCCGCGATCCGCCAGGCGGCAGAGTTGCGGTTCCGGCCGATCCTGATGACCAGCATGGCGTCGCTGTTCGGCGCGGTGCCGCTGGCGCTCGGTACGGGGATTGGTTCGGAGCTGCGTCACCCGCTGGGCATCGCGATTATCGGCGGTCTTTTGTTGAGCCAGTTGCTGACGCTGTTCTCTACGCCGGTGATCTTCCTCGCCATGCACGGCCTGGGGCAGCGCTTCAGCCGCCGCCCGGCTGAAGCGGTCTGATGGCAATGAACCTCAGCGCGCCGTTTGTTCGCCGCCCGATTGCAACCACCTTGATGGCGGCCGGCCTCGCGCTGTTTGGCGCGCTGGCCTTCATGCTGTTGCCGGTGGCGCCGTTGCCGGAGGTGGATTTCCCGACCATCAGCGTCAGCGCCTCGTTGCCCGGCGCCGATCCGACCACCGTCGCCAGTTCAGTGGCCACGCCCCTGGAGCGCCAGTTCGGGCAGATCGCCGGGGTCACGCAGATGACCTCATCCAGCAGCTTGGGCTCGGCGCGGATCATTTTGCAGTTCGACCTGAATCGCGACATCGACGGCGCCGCGCGGGATGTGCAGGCGGCGATCAATGCCGCCCGCAGCAACCTGCCCAGCGACCTGTCCGGCAACCCGACGTACCGCAAGGTCAACCCGGCGGATTCGCCGATTCTGATCATCAGCCTGACCTCCGACAGCGCCACGCCGGGGCAGATGTATGACGTGGCCTCGACCCTGCTGGAGCAGATGTTGTTGCAGACTACCGGGGTCGGTGACGTGACGGTGGGCGGCGGCGCGCTGCCGGCGGTGCGGGTGGAATTGAACCCCGACCGGCTCAACCAGTACGGCGTGAGCCTGGAGCAGGTGCGCCAGGTGATCAACGCCTCCAACGTCAACTTGCCCAAGGGCAACGTGGCCATCGGTGATCGCAACTACGGCATTGCGGCGAATGACCAGTTGCTCGATGAAAAGGACTACGGGCCGCTGGTGGTCAAGGCCCACAACGGCGACCTGATCCATATCGCCGACCTGGGCTACGTGCGCGAAGACGTGCAGGACCTGCGCAACTTCGGCCTGTCCAACGGTAAGCCGGCAGTATTGCTGGTGGTGTTCAAGCAGCCGGGCGCCAACGTGATCGAAACGGTGGACGCGGTGAAAGCCTCGCTGCCGTTCCTGCAAAGCTCGATTCCGGCGACGATCAAGCTCAACCTGCTGATGGACCGCACCACCACCATTCGCGCCTCGTTGCATGACGTCGAGATCACGTTGCTGGTGTCGATCCTGCTGGTGACCCTGGTGACCTTCGGCTTCTTCCGCGACTGGCGCAGCACCCTGGTGCCGGCGATTGTGGTGCCGCTGTCGCTGCTCGGCACCTTCGGCGCGATGTACTTCCTCGGCTACAGCCTGAACAACCTGTCACTCATGGCGCTGACGATTTCCACCGGCTTTGTGGTGGACGATGCGATTGTGGTGGTGGAAAACATCATGCGCCACCTGGAGCGCGGCAAGACCCGGGTGGAAGCGGCGCTGGCCGGTGCCCAGGAAGTCGGCTTCACGGTACTGACCATCAGCGTGTCGCTGGTGGCGGTGTTTATTCCGCTGCTGCTGATGGGCGGGATTGTCGGGCGGCTGTTCCGCGAGTTTTCGGTATCGTTGTCGGTGGCCATCGTGATCTCGATGCTGATCTCGCTGACGGTTACACCGATGCTCGCCAGCGTGCTGCTGCGCGCGCCGAAAGCGATTCATGAAGGCAATGAACACCCGGACTCGCGCTTTCACCGCTTCTACGATCGCACCCTCGGTTGGGTGATCGACCATACGGTGCTGATGGGTTTTGTGACGGTGTTGGTGATCGTGCTCGCCGGCGTGTTGTACGTGCTGGTGCCCAAGGGTTTTTTCCCCCAGGAAGACACCGGGCGCTTGCAGGGCAGCATCCTGGCGAACCAGAGCATTTCCTATGGGGCGATGCAGAAGGACTTCACCGAGATCAACCGCAAGGTGATGAAAAACCCGAACGTCGAAACCGTCGCCGGGTTTGTCGGCGGTGGCGGAGGGGGCGGCGGGGCGGTCAACAGCGCGCAGATGTTTGTATTGCTCAAGCCCCTGGGCGAGCGCAAGGACAACGCCACCGAAATCATCGGCCAGATCCGCCGCAGCCTCGGCGACTTGCCGGGCACCAAGCTGTATTTGCAGTCGGCCCAGGACATCACCGTGGGTGGCCGGCAAAGTGGCGCGCAATACCAATACACCCTGACCGCCGATGACCAGGAGTCGCTGGACGAATGGGTGCCCAAGGTGGTGGCGGTGCTGCGCAAATTGCCGCAACTCACCGACCTCAATACCGACCAGCAAGACAACAGCTTGCTGGCCAATGTGCAAATCAACCGGGACACGGCGGCGCGCCTCGGGGTGAGTGTCTCGGCGGTCGACCAGACGCTGTACGACGCCTTTGGCCAGCGCCAGGTCGCGACCCTGTATCGCGCGGCCAACCAGTACCACGTGGTGATGGAAATCGCGCCGGAATACTGGACCGACCCTTCCGCGCTCAAGGGCATTTATGTGCCGACGGGCACCCAGGCCACGACCACCAAGGGCACCACGGCGGCGCCCAACCTGACCACCGGGCAGACCCTGGTGCCACTCTCGGCACTGGCGGATAACACGGTGGCGCGCACCGCAATTTCCATCAGTCACCAGGGCACGTTCCCGGCGGTGACAGTCTCGTTCAACCTAGCGCCCGGCACGTCCATCGGCCAGGCCACGGCGATGGTGGACGATGCGGTGAAGCAACTGCGCATGCCCGCCAGTGTGGTCGGCCAGTTTGCCGGTACGGCCCAGGTGTTCCAGTCGTCGGTGGCCAGTGAGCCACTGCTGATCGTCGCTGCGTTGCTGTGCGTGTATATCGTGCTGGGCATCCTCTACGAAAACCTGACGCACCCGCTGACCATTCTTTCGACCCTGCCCTCGGCCGGCGTCGGTGCGTTGATCGCCTTGCTGCTGACCGGCACCGAGCTGTCGATCATTGCGCTGGTGGGGGTGATTCTGTTGATTGGTATCGTGAAGAAAAACGCGATCATGATGATCGACTTCGCGATCACCGAGCGGCGGGAGTTCGGCCTCACGGCCAAGGAAGCGATTCGCCGAGCGTGCCTGATCCGTTTCCGGCCGATCATGATGACGACCCTGGCGGCGATCCTTGGCGCGCTGCCGCTGGTGCTCGGCACCGGTTATGGCTCTGAGTTGCGCCGGCCGTTGGGGATTTCGATTATTGGTGGCCTGCTGTTCAGCCAGGTGCTGACGCTGTACACCACCCCGGTGATCTACCTGTGGCTCGACCGGGCGTCACAGCGCCTGGGTCGGCGTAAGGAAGCAAGGTTATGAACGTGAAATACAGCGTGCTTTGCATCAGCCTGCTGCTCGGCGGCTGCATGGTCGGGCCCGATTACCAGAAGCCCGCCATGGAGCTGCCGCAGTCGTTCAAGGAAGGCGCGCAGTGGCAGCGCGCGGCGGCTAACCCCCAAGGGGCGATGGACAGTCAGTGGTGGCTGGCTTATCAGGATCCGGTACTGAACGATTTGGTGGCGCGCTCGGCCAAGGCCAACCAGTCGATCATCGCGGCGGAGGCCGCGTACCGTTTGGCTCAGGCGCAGGTGGCGTCCAGCCGGGCCGGTTTGTGGCCGACGGTGGGCGTGGGGTTGTCGGGTTCGCGGGGAACGGCGGGCAGCGGCAGCGGTACGTCGACTACCGGCACCACGACGGGCGGCGTCGCGAACAGCGTCAGCGCAACCTTGACCGCCAGTTGGGAGCCGGACCTGTGGGGCCTGGTGCGGCGCGGGATAGAGTCCAGCCAGGCGACGGCCCAGCAATCGGATGCGTTGCTGGCCGGGGTGCGGCTGTCCATCAGTTCCAGCGTGGCGAGTAACTACCTCGCCCTGCGGCAGATGGACATCGACGTGCGCCTGTTGCAGCAACAACAGAAGATCAACCAGCAACTGCTGGACATGATCCAGGTGCAGTTCACCCAGGGCGTCGCCACCAACGACCAGTTGCTGGTGGCTCAGGACCAGTTGACCACCTCGATTGCCGACTTGCAGACCTCCCTGCGCGACCGCGAGCAATACGAACACGCGCTGGCTGTGCTGGTGGGCGTGGCGCCGAGTGAATTCAGCGTGGCGGTGCGCAATGACTACAGCTTCGTGGTCCCGCGGCCACCGTTGACCTTGCCGTCTACCCTGCTGCAACGGCGTCCCGATGTGGTGGCGGCGGAGCGCTCGGCAGCGGCGGCCAACGCGAAAATCGGCGTGGCTGAAGCCGCATTCTTCCCAACCCTGGATCTTACTGCCGAGGCCGGTTACCGCGGCAGTGCGTTGGGCGGGTTGTTCTCCCTGCCCAATCGCATCTGGACGTTGGGCCCGGCGCTGGCGGAAACCCTGTTCGATGGCGGCGCCCGCGAAGCGGCGGTCAAGCAGGCCGAGGCCAGCTATGACCAGATCGCCGCGACCTACAAGGGCACCGTGCTCAGCGCCTTGCAGAACGTTGAAGACAACCTGTCGGCAATCAACCACCTGCAAACCCAGGCCGATGCGTTCCAGCAGGTGTACCAGCGTAATCAGCAACTGTTCGGCAGCCAGGAAGCACAGTTGCGCGCCGGCACCGTGAGCCAGGAGGCCGTGCTGACCCAGCAACTGGTGTTGCTGCAAGCCGAGCAGAATCTTCGCGACACCCAGGGCCAGCTCAGCCAGGGCAGTGTGGCGCTGATCCAGAGCCTGGGCGGTGGTTGGCAAACCCCTCAGCACTGAACGGCTCGCTAACCCGGTGTGCGCCGCGTTATTCTCGGCGCACTTTGAATCACGGGAAGCCTGAGCCATGGCAGGAAGCAGTTTGCTGGTATTGATCGACGACATCGCTGCGGTGCTCGACGATGTGGCGTTGATGACCAAGATGGCCGCGAAGAAAACCGCCGGCGTGCTGGGGGACGACCTGGCGCTGAATGCCCAGCAAGTCTCCGGGGTGCGCGCCGAGCGGGAAATTCCGGTGGTGTGGGCGGTGGCCAAGGGCTCGTTCGTCAACAAGCTGATTTTGGTGCCGGCTGCGTTGCTGATCAGCGCATTTGCGCCGTGGGCGGTCACGCCGTTGTTGATGCTGGGCGGCGCTTACCTGTGTTTTGAAGGTTTCGAAAAACTCGCCCATAGCTTCTTCCACAAACGCACCGAAGAGCAGGCGCACCTGGTGGAAGCCGTGGCGGATCCGGCCACGGACCTGGTGGCCTTCGAGAAGGACAAGATCAAGGGCGCGATCCGTACCGACTTCATCCTCTCCGCCGAAATCATCGCCATCACCCTCGGTACCGTGGCCGATGCACCGCTGATGCAGCAAGTGATCGTGTTGTCGGGTATCGCCATCGTCATGACCATCGGTGTCTACGGCCTGGTGGCGGGTATCGTCAAGCTCGACGACCTGGGCCTGTGGCTCACCCAGAAGCCCGGCCAGGCGGCGCGCAGCATTGGCGGGGCGATCCTGCGGGCGGCGCCGTACATGATGAAAAGCCTGTCGGTGATCGGTACGGCGGCGATGTTCATGGTCGGCGGTGGCATCCTGACCCATGGTGTGCCGGTGGTGCATCACTGGATCGAGACCGTGAGCCAGAGTACTGGCGGCCTGGCGTGGTTGATGCCGACGTTGCTCAATGCCGTGGCGGGGATCATTGCCGGGGCCGTGGTGTTGGCGGTGGTCAGCGTGGTGGGTAACCTCTGGAAGCGTGTGAGGGCATAGGCATTTGATCGAGCGACGGCAATTCAGCGGGGGCATGAAAGGCAAAAACCTCCGCTACCTGAATGAAAATCCCGGCGAGGCCCGTCAGACGGTGCGTGCGGGATTTGTGTTGCTCGAACATTTTTCGCTGCCGGCGTTTACCCAGGCGCTGGATACACTGATCACCGCCAACCTGCTGCGGCCCGCTTCTTTTTCTACCTCGACCTTCGGCTTGCGGGAAGGCGAGGTGATCAGTGACCTGGGGCTGGTGATCCGGCCCGATGCGCGGCTTGAGTCTTCGGTGCTTAAAGAGTTGGACCTGTTGGTGATATGCGGTGGCTATCGCACTGAACTGAAGGCTGCGGAGGAGTTTATCCACCTGCTGAAAAGCGCCTCGGAGCAGGGTGTGAGCCTGGCCGGTTTGTGGAATGGTGCGTGGTTCCTGGGGCGTGCGGGATTGCTGGGCGGCTACCGCTGCGCCGTGCACCCGGAACATCGCCCGGCCCTCGCTGATTTCTGCAAGGCGACGCAGGTCAGCAGCGAACCCTATGTGATTGATCGCGACCGGCTGACGGCATCGAGCCCGTCCGGGGCGTTTCATATGGCGCTGGACTGGATCAAGGGGCTGTACGGCAAAGCGCTGGTGGAGGGGATCGAGGACATCCTGGCGTTTGAGGAGTCGCGCTACCGGCGGGTGAAACCCACGGAAAACGTGTGCTTGAGCGCACCCCTGCGCGAGGTGGTCAACCTGATGGACGCCAACCTCGAAGAGCCTCTGGAGCTTGAGCAACTGGCCGTTTATGCGGGCCGTTCCCGACGCCAGTTGGAGCGTTTGTTCAAGGAGCAGCTTGGCACCACGCCCCAGCGTTATTACCTGGAACTGCGCATCACCGAGGCCCGTCGGCTGCTGCAACACACCGAGCTGTCCCAGGTGGATGTGCTGGTGGCTTGCGGGTTTGTCTCGCCGAGCCATTTCAGCAAGTGCTACAGCGCCTACTTTGGCTACAGGCCATCCAAGGAAAAGCGCCTGGTCAAATAGCCTGAGATTGGCATTCGCCACAAATATAGATACGATGCTAATCATTAGCTTGCTATCTATATGTGGGTTTAATGAAATCCTCCACCTTCCAGCTCCCTGATTTCTGGCAGGCGACGTTGACCCCGTCCCGTAGCGATCTGCTGTTTGCCTTGCGCAACATGATCGCCGGCGGGGTCGCGTTGTACCTGGCCTTCTGTTTTGACTTGCAGCAACCGCAATGGGCCCTGACCACCGTATTTATCGTGGGCCAGTCCACCAGCGGCATGGTCCTGGCCAAAGGCGCCTATCGGCTGGTGGGTACGTTTGTCGGGGCCATGGTTTCCATCGCGATGATCGGTGTATTTGGCCAGGCGCCGCTGCTGTTCCTGCTGTGCATGGCGCTGTGGCTGGCGTTCTGCACCACGGGGGCATCCTTGCTGCGCAATCATGCGTCCTATGGGTTTGTGCTGGCGGGTTACACCACGGCGATTATTGCGCTGCCCGCTACGGCGGCACCGCTGGGAGTGTTCGATGAGGCGGTGGCGCGCTGCCAGGAGATCAGCCTGGGGATTCTTTGTGCCTCCATCGCCAGTACGATTCTGTGGCCGCGCCGGGTCGAGCAGGTGCTGGCGGTTCAGGCGCGCGCCGCCTGGCAGGCCGGGGTGCGGGCTGCCGCTTCGGAGCTGTTGGGTACCGACCAGCGTAAAGGCTTGCTCGAAGCATTGAGCCGCCTGGTGGCGGTGGACAGCCAGCGCGACCATGCCTGGTTTGAAGGGCCCAAGGGCCGGCGCCGCTCCCAGGCCTTGCGGGTGCTCAGCCGTGATCTGCTTAGCCTGCTGCGGGCGGCGCGGGGCGTGGCGCGCCAGCGGATGATGCTCGATGAAACGGCGGCGGTCGGGCCACTGATTGAAGCGGTGGCTTTGGCGTTGCAGCAGGAGCGCCTTGATGAGCTGCCCGGGTTGTCACAACGGCTTGGCCTGGCGTTGCAGGATCCGCATCTTGGCCAGGAGGCGCACTTTTGCCTGGTGCAACTGGCGCAGGTGTTGCGCTTGATTGAGCTGGGTGCATTGACGCTGTCGGCGGTCGAGCAGGGCAGGGTGCCGCCCGGCGCACCGGGGGCGATGTCCTGGCACCGGGATATCGAGCAGGGGGTGCTTGGCGGGCTGCGCAGTGCGTTGGCGTTTCTGGCGGTCGCGGCGTTCTGGATCTTTACGGCATGGCCTTCGGGTTTGGGCGCGGTATCGATTTGTGGCGTGGTGTTGAGCCTGTTTGCAGCGCGGGAAAACCCGTCGGCTTCCAGCCTTAACTTCCTCAAGGGCATAGCGCTGTCGATCCCGGTGGCCGGTTTTGTGTGCTTCGTGCTGTTGCCCGGCTTCGATGGCTTTCCCTTGTTATGCCTGGCGTTGGGAGTGCCGCTGTTTTTCGCCTCATTGTGCATGAGCCGCCTCAAGCTGGCGGCCACGGCCTCGGCGTTCTGCATCTTTTTCGTCAACAACGTCGGGCCCAGCAATGTGATGACCTATGACTTCGCCGCGTTCCTCAACAAGGCCATCGCGACGTTGGTGGGTGTCGGGATTGCCGTGGTGGTGTTTCGGCTGATCCAACTCAATCCCGGCGAGCATCACTATCGGCGGATGTTCAAGGCGTCGCTGTTCGACCTGGCGCAATTGACTTCCCGCCCCCTGGAGCAGGCTGAAAGCTGGTTTGGCGGGCGCATGGCGGACCGGCTGATTCGCCTGTCGCGCTACAGCGAAACCTTGCCTGCCGATCGCCGTGTCCACTGGGATAACGGATTGCTGGGGCTGGACCTGGGGGATGAGTTGCTGGAGTTGCGCGCCTGCCTGGCGGACAGCCGGGGTGCGTTGGCGATTGAGCGCGATCGCTATTTGCGGGCATTGGAGTCGGTGTTGGAGGAGGGTGGACCGAGCGTGGCGAATGAGTTGCTGATGGATGCGGCCAGCGTTGCGATGCTTGAAGCGCTTGAACAGCCTTCGGGATTGGCGGAGCAGGATCGGGAAATGGCCAGGGCGGCCGTGCTGCAACTGCGGTTTACGTGGCGTAAGTGGTGTCGGCGGGGGATGTAGGCGCTGGCAAGCCAGCGCCTACACGGGGCATTACTCGGCGATCTGCAACTTGCGCGCCTCGGTGTACACGTAGCGCACCTTTTCATACTCGAACGGCGAGTTCATCTGGCCGTAGCGGAAGCTGGTCTGGTAGCGCTTGTCGACGGCGCGCAGGGCCCAGATTTCCGGGTGGTTTTCGCTGACCTTGGACACGTTCAGGAAGTTGATCTCGGTCTCGGCGCCGTAGTCCACCAGCAGGCCGGTGGTATCCCGCAGGTTCGACGGACCAAACAGCGGCAGCACCAGGTAGGCGCCGCCCGGTACACCGTAGAAGCCCAGGGTCTGGCCGAAGTCTTCGCTCTGGCGCGGCAGGCCCATGGCGGTAGCCGGGTCCCACAGGCCGGCGATGCCGATGGTGGTATTGAGCAGCAGGCGCCCGGTGGTTTCCAGGGAACGATGGCCCTTGAGCTGCAGCAGGCTGTTCAGCAGGTTGGGTACATCCCCGAGGTTGTTGAAGAAGTTGCTGACGCCGGTACGCAGGAAGCTCGGGGTGACATAGCGGTAACCGTCCACCACCGGCAGGAACACCCACTGGTCGAAGCGGTAGTTGAAGTGGTAGACCCGGCGGTTCCACGACTCCAGCGGGTCGTAGACATTCAGCGCGTTGACCGACGAGCGCTCGAACTCACGCTGGTCCAGGCCAGGGTTGAACTTGAGGTGGCTCAGGGGCTCCTTGAAGCCGTCGGAGTCCACTACGGTTGGCGTGTGGGCCTTGCTGTTGTCGGCATTGGCCACGCCCGCGCACATCAGAGCAGCGAGCAGCAGAAGATATTTAGCCACGGAAGAACTCCAGCATGGCGTCGGCGTTGACGCGGTAATTGAGGTTGCCGCAATGGCCGCCCAGGGGGTAGACGGTCAAGCGATCGCCGAAGGTTTTACGCAGGAAGCCAAGGTCGCCCGGGCCCAGGATCACGTCGTCGGCGTTGTGCATGACGGCGATTTTCGGGCTGTCGTGCAGGTAGTCCTTGAGGGCATACAGGCTGACCTGGTCAACCAGTTGCAACAGGCTGCCACCGTCGGAACGGGCGCGCCACATCGGGATCACCTGTTCGGTGAGGTAGCAGTCGAAGTCGCACTGCAGCGCACGCTTGAGGAATGGGGTGAGGCTGGTGCCTTCGCTGATCGGGTACTTGGGCGGGATGATCAGGCCGCGGCGGTTGATCAGGTCCGAGGTGAAGGCAATGTCGGCCGCCGAGAAGCGGAACGAAGTGCCGATCAGCATCGCCATTTGTTCGTTGGTCAGGTGTTCCTTGGAGTTCTGGAAGTCGTACAGCAGGGCATCGTTGAGGTCGATGTAGCCCTTTTGCTGGAAGTAGCGGGTCAGTTTGTTCAACACCAGCTCATAGAAGGTGGTGCTGTTGTTGATGCCCTTGACCTCGGTCTGCACCAGCTTGTCGAGGTTGGTGATCGAGGTATAGAGGTTGACCGGCGGGTTCAGCAGCAGGACTTTCTTGAAGTTGAAGCTGCGACGGGTTTCGTCCAGCTTGCTGACAAAGGCTGCGTCGAGGGCGCCGAGGCTGTAGCCGGTGAGGTAGAAGTCGGTCACGGGCAGCGTCGGGTTTTGCGCGCGTACGGCCTGCATCACGCGGTACATGTCTTCGGCGTCTTCCTGGCTGATGCCGGGAGTGGCGAAGCGCGAGGCGGCGGCGATGAAGTCGAAGCTGGTGGGGGACGACAGCTGGACGACGTGGTAGCCGGCCTTGTAGTAGAGCTTTTTCAGGTATTCGTTGATGGTGCTGTCAAAGCGTGCGCCGGTGCCGGCGATCAGGAATATCAGCGGTGCGGCACGGTCCTGCTTGGCGATGCGGTAGGTGAGTTTCTTCACCGCCCAGAAGTTGTCAGGCAGGCTGAACTCGCGCTCGGGACGCATCGTCAGGGTGTAGTCGGACTGATTGATTTGATCGTCCGATGGCAGTTCCGGCCGCAGGTTCGGCGGGGTAGTGGCGATGGTCGCTTCAAACGGGTTGGTCAAAGGGTAGCCATAGCTGGCCTGGTCGATATCGACCGCCAGTGCTGACGCACTCAGAAAAAGGCTGCCCAACAGGGCCGCACAGCGCAAGGAACGGAGCATGACTAAATCCCTAAGAGGAAAACGTGCTGAAGTGGAGTTCGCAGGCTATGACCACCGCGTTGCTGCCGAAGTGCCAGCCTTCGGCACTAAAAGTCGGAAAAAACGTCGGAATCGGGGTAATAGTAGCGAGACGATACACTTTGGCACGCCTTAATGAACACTTATCTGTTTGCAAAACTTGCCAACGGCCACCGGGGGATTAAGCTGGGCGCCGTTTTCGCCTATCGGAGTGCCCCATGTCCCGCCGTTTTCCGCTGATCCTGTTGCTTATTGCCCTGCCGCTTTGGCTGGCCGCCAGTTATGGCGCGCGTTACGGATTCATGGAGGATGGCCGTTGGGTGGGCATTTGCGCTGACGAAGCCAGCCGCTGGGAATGCCAGGTGCGTTCCAACCTGGGGTTGATGATTCACTTCAAGGTGCTGGGCTGGGCGGCGCTGGTCACGGCGGTGCTGGCGTTTTTCGTGCCGGGCCGGGCCGGGTGGGGTTTGGCGGTGTTGGCGCTGGTGTTCGGGTTTCCGGCGTTGGCGTTGTACAACACGACCTTTGCGGTGTTTGCGGTGGTGATTGCGGGGTTGCGGTTGGTCCGTAAGCCTCGCGTTGCCTGACAGGGCCTCTTCGCGAGCAAGCCCGCTCCCACATTTGACCGAGTACATCCCTTGGAATGCGGTCGAGTGTGGGAGCGGGCTTGCTCGCGAAAGCGGTCTTAAGCCTTGCGCACCCGCAAGCAACGCCACAATGCTAGGACCATGAGCAGGCTCACCACCGCCCAACCCCACGCCTGCTGGTTCATCAACCCTTCACGGAACAACTGCGGCGCAATACCGGCACCGATGATGAACGCCAGCAATGCAATCTCCCGCCGCAGTCCGCTCACCGGACGCACCAGGTACACCAGCGCCGGCAGCACCAGCGCGGCACTCGGGAAGCTGCGGTAACGCGGGTCAAATACCAGCGCCAGCATCATGACCGCACCGGCAAACCCGGCGATTGCCACCAGCCAGCCAGCGCGCTGCTCCAGCCAGTTGAAGGCGCGTTCGCGCCAACCTTCTCGCGCACTCAACGCCAGGGCGGCGTGAGCCAGTACCGCAAGGTTCAAGGCCACCAGCAATCCAGCCCACACCCACTCATCCGTGAAGCGCGCGGTGACCCGGTTCAACTCGGCCCAGGTGCCGATCGAGCAGGCCGCCACGGCGCCCAGCAATGGCAACAACAACGCAGCCCGGGTCGTGCGCACGCGGCCACCCAGCAGCAGCGTGCCCAGCAGGATGATCCCGCCAACCCCCAGCCACAGCGGCCAGTACGGCACATTGGTCACCGGGCCGGCGAGCACGCCCTTGTCCTGGCGATCCGCATCAAACAGGCCCCAGTAACCCCCCACCGCCCCTTCACTGGCGCGTTTCCACGGCTGGTCAAAGGCTTCGATCAGGTTGTAGTGCCAGCCATTGGCTTCGGCCATGGCCACGAACCCGCGCATGAATTTCGCTTCGTTGACCCGGCTCGGCACCGCCGTTTCCCGCTGGCGGCCTTCGCTCGGCCAGCCGGTCTCGCCGATCATCACGTCCTTGGGGGCGAACTTGTTGCCGAAGGTCTGGCGCACATCGCCCACGTGCTTGAGCGCCTGGTCGATGCCCGAGGGGTCATCTTCCCAGTACGGCAGCAGGTGGATGGTCAGGAAGTCCACGGCCGGGGCGATTTCCGGGTGTTGCAGCCAGAACTCCCACACATCGGCGTAGGTGACCGGTTGCTTGATATGGTCCTTGACGTGATGGATCAACTTGACCAACTGCGCGGCAGTAACTTCCTTGCGCAGCAGGGTTTCGTTGCCGACGATCACCGAGGTGACGACGTCGGGGTTGGCATTGGCCGAAGCGATCAGTGCCTCGACTTCCTTGGCGGTGGCCACCGGATCACTGCTGACCCATGCGCCGCTCATCAGCTTCAGGCCGTGTTTGCGCGCCAGTGCCGGCAAGTCTTCAAGGCCGGTCTGGGAGTAGGTGCGAATGCATTCGAAACGGGTGGCCAGCAACGCCAGGTCGGCGTCCATGCGCTCGGGGCGCAGTTTGAACGGCTGGTCGAACGGCGACTGGTCTTTGTCGAAGGGCGTGTAGGACGCACATTGCAGCTTGTGGCTGGCGCTGGCCACGTCCGGCAGCACCACCGGTTGGCCAAGGCCGTACCAATAGCCGCCGAGGGCCAGCACACCGAGGATCAGGGCAAATAAATAGGGCAGGAGCGGGAAACGTGCAGTCGCGGGCATGATCAGGCCGTCTGGGGGCAAAGGCGCGCATCTTACCCGGATTTGAGCCGTCCCAGTGGGGCCGCATAATTTTGACATGCAAAGTTCGGGCGGGATCGTCGGTGAATGTCCTACAAATCATCCTGCTGGCGATGTGATGTCGTTTCTTGCTTACCTGAGGTCGCAGTCAGAGCAGGTCGCTTGTGGCAGCAGGTTGATGATCGAAGTGTCAGCCCTCCACTGATGAGGCACCCACGTGATCGATGCGCGTGAAGGGGGCGCGGTGCACCACATAACAACAGGTTGACGTCGCTCGGCATCCGCCGGGCGCAGCACTTTCGGGGAAGCACTATGAAGATGCGACGACTCTTGGGCGCAGCTGCCACTCTGGTAGTTGCGATGAGCTCCACACTGGCCAGCGCCGACAGCAAAACCCTGAGCATCGGCTATGTGGATGGCTGGTCGGACAGTGTCGCCACCACCCACGTGGCGGCAGAAGTGATCAAGCAAAAGCTCGGTTATGACGTGAAACTGCAAGCGGTCGCCACCGGGATCATGTGGCAAGGCGTGGCCACCGGCAAACTCGACGCCATGCTCTCCGCCTGGTTGCCGGTGACCCACGGTGAATACTGGGCCAAGAACAAGGACAAGGTGGTCGACTACGGCCCCAACTTCAAGGACGCCAAGATCGGCCTGATCGTGCCTGAGTACGTGAAAGCCAAATCCATCGAAGACCTCAAGACCGACACCACCTTCAAGAACAAGATCGTGGGTATCGACGCCGGTTCAGGTGTGATGCTCAAGACCGACGAAGCAATCAAGGCCTATGGCCTGGACTACAAGCTGCAAGCCAGCTCGGGCGCGGCGATGATCGCCGAGTTGACCCGTGCCGAAGACAAACAGGAATCCATTGCGGTCACCGGCTGGGTGCCACACTGGATGTTCGCCAAGTGGAAACTGCGTTTCCTGGACGACCCAAAAGGAATTTATGGTGCTGCTGAGACCGTCAACAGCATCGGCAGCAAAGGCCTGGAAAAGAAAGCCCCGGAAGTCGTGGCGTTCCTGAAGAAATTCCAGTGGGCCTCCAAGGATGAAATCGGCGAAGTCATGCTGGCGATCCAGGAGGGCGCCAAGCCTGAAGCGGCGGCCAAGGACTGGGTGGCCAAGCACCCTGAGCGCGTCGCCGAGTGGACCGCTAAATAAGGCGTTAAAACTGTAGGAGCGAGCTTGCTCGCGAAGAACGCAAGGGCACCGCGATCATCCAGAATGAACGCGTTACCGTTGACGTTTTTCGCGAGCAAGCTCGCTCCTACAATTGTTTCTGCACACCCGTAAACCCTCGCTACACTCCTTCTACTACTAAGGTCGTCTGGAACCTGTTCCTCAGCCGCATACAGTGGATATGTTCCAATAATAAAAAGCTGTGCTGCGAGGATAAAAACAATGAACGACAGCATTTACCTCTCGATTCAAAACAGCCCGCGTTTCAAGGAGCTGGTTAGTAAAAGGGAAAGATTCGCCTGGATTCTCTCGGCAATCATGCTTGGGCTTTACTCCGCTTTCATTCTTCTGATTGCCTATGGGCCGCAAATACTGGGGGCCAAGATCAGCCCCGGTTCGTCCATTACGTGGGGGATCCCGATCGGGGTCGGGCTGATTGTGTCGGCCTTCGTCCTCACCGGCATCTATGTACGACGCGCCAACGGCGAATTCGACGACTTGAACAATGCGATTCTCAAGGAGGCTGCGCAATGATCCGTCGTCTATTGGCTGTACTCGGCGCTTCGGCCTTTGCACCTGCCGTTTGGGCGGCCGATGCACTCACCGGCGAAGTGCATAAACAACCGCTGAATATCGCAGCGATCCTGATGTTCGTGGCCTTCGTCGGCGCGACCTTGTGCATCACCTACTGGGCGTCCAAGCGCAACAAGTCGGCGGCCGACTACTATGCGGCCGGCGGCAAGATCACCGGGTTCCAGAACGGTCTGGCGATTGCCGGTGACTACATGTCGGCAGCCTCCTTCCTGGGGATTTCCGCGCTGGTGTTCACCTCCGGCTACGACGGCCTGATCTACTCCATCGGCTTCCTGGTGGGCTGGCCGATCATTCTGTTCCTGATCGCCGAGCGCCTGCGTAACCTGGGCAAATACACCTTTGCCGACGTGGCGTCCTATCGCCTGGGGCAAACCCAGATCCGCAGCCTGTCGGCCTGTGGCTCTTTGGTGGTGGTGGCGTTCTACCTGATCGCGCAGATGGTAGGCGCGGGCAAGCTGATCCAGCTGCTGTTCGGCCTGGATTACCACGTTGCGGTGATCCTGGTGGGCATCCTGATGTGCCTCTATGTGTTGTTCGGCGGCATGCTGGCGACCACCTGGGTACAGATCATCAAGGCAGTGCTGCTGCTGTCCGGTGCCTCGTTCATGGCGCTGATGGTGATGAAACACGTCAACTTCGACTTCAACATGCTGTTTGCCGAGGCGATCAAGGTTCACCCTAAAGGTGAAGCGATCATGAGCCCGGGCGGCCTGGTGAAAGACCCGATTTCGGCGTTCTCCCTCGGCCTGGCACTGATGTTCGGTACCGCCGGCCTGCCGCACATCCTGATGCGCTTCTTCACCGTGAGTGACGCGAAGGAAGCTCGCAAGAGCGTGCTGTATGCCACTGGCTTCATCGGCTACTTCTATATCCTGACCTTCATCATCGGCTTCGGCGCGATCCTGCTGGTCAGCACCAACCCGGCGTTCAAGGATGCTGCAGGTGCCTTGCTCGGCGGTAACAACATGGCGGCGGTGCACCTGGCCAACGCGGTGGGCGGCAGTATCTTCCTGGGCTTCATCTCGGCCGTGGCGTTTGCCACCATCCTGGCAGTGGTTGCCGGTTTGACCCTCGCGGGTGCTTCGGCGGTGTCCCATGACCTGTACGCCAGCGTGATCAAGAAAGGCAAGGCCAACGAGAAGGATGAGATTCGCGTATCGAAGATCACCACCATCGCCCTGGCAGTGCTGGCGATTGGCTTGGGCATCCTGTTTGAAAGCCAGAACATCGCGTTCATGGTTGGCCTGGCGTTCTCCATTGCGGCCAGCTGTAACTTCCCGGTGCTGCTGCTTTCCATGTACTGGAAAAACCTCACTACCCGCGGTGCGATGATTGGTGGCTGGCTGGGCTTGATCAGTGCCGTTGGCCTGATGATCCTCGGCCCGACCATCTGGGTCTCGATCCTGCACCATGAGAAGGCGATCTTCCCTTACGAGTACCCGGCGCTGTTCTCGATGATCATTGCGTTCATCGGCATCTGGTTCTTCTCCATCACCGACAAGTCGGCGGCGGCAGAGAAGGAACGTGCGCTGTACTTCCCGCAGTTTGTGCGTTCGCAGACTGGCCTGGGGGCGAGTGGGGCGGTTAGCCACTAAGCCTGTAACAGTTACAAAAAAATGCCCCGGTCGTGAGATCGGGGCTTTTTTTTGCCTTTATTGGTAACAGATACGACAAAACTGTTTCTCAAATCCGGCACAAATAAAAACGGCCTCTCTATCAAGGGAGGCCGTTTTCGGTGTAGCCAAGTAGCGATCAGCTTACTTGCGGTCTTCCAGCTTGGTGATGTCACGCGACTCGTAGCCGGTGTACAGCTGGCGCGGACGGCCAATCTTGTACGGGCTGGAGAGCATTTCTTTCCAGTGGGAGATCCAGCCCACGGTCCGCGCCAGGGCGAAGATCACGGTGAACATGCTGGTTGGAATGCCGATCGCCTTGAGGATGATCCCCGAGTAGAAGTCGACGTTCGGGTACAGCGAGCGCTCGATGAAGTACGGGTCGGTCAGGGCGATCTCTTCCAGGCGCATGGCCAGTTCGAGTTGCGGATCGTTCTTGATGCCCAGTTCCTTCAACACTTCGTCGCAGGTCTTCTTCATTACGGTGGCGCGCGGGTCGCGGTTCTTGTAGACCCGGTGACCGAAGCCCATCAACTTGAACGGATCGTTCTTGTCCTTGGCCTTGGCGATGAACTTGTCGATGTTCGAGACATCGCCGATTTCATCGAGCATGGTCAATACGGCTTCGTTCGCACCGCCGTGGGCAGGGCCCCACAGTGCGGCGATACCGGCGGCGATACAGGCGAACGGGTTGGCACCCGAGGAGCCCGCCAGGCGCACGGTAGACGTCGAGGCGTTCTGTTCGTGGTCGGCGTGGAGGATGAAGATCTTGTCCATCGCGGCGGCCAGCACCGGGCTGATCGGTTTGATCTCGCACGGGGTGTTGAACATCATGTGCAGGAAGTTTTCCGCGTACGTCAGGTCGTTGCGCGGGTACATCATGGGTTGGCCCATGGAGTACTTGTAAACCATTGCGGCCAGGGTCGGCATCTTGGCAACCAGGCGGATCGCGGAGATTTCGCGATGCTGCGGGTTATTGATGTCCAGGGAGTCGTGATAGAAGGCCGACAGGGCGCCGACTACGCCGCACATGACGGCCATCGGGTGGGCGTCGCGACGGAAGCCGTTGAAGAAGGTCTTCAACTGCTCGTGAACCATGGTGTGGTTCTTCACGGTGCTGACAAACTGGGCCTTTTGCTCAGCTGTTGGCAATTCGCCATTAAGCAGCAGGTAGCAGGTTTCCAGGTAGTCCGACTGTTCAGCAAGCTGTTCGATCGGGTAGCCGCGGTGCAGCAAGATACCGTTATCACCGTCGATATAGGTGATCTTCGACTCGCATGAGGCGGTCGACATGAAGCCTGGGTCGAATGTAAAACGGCCCGTGGCCGTCAGGCCCCGTACGTCGATAACATCGGGACCAACGGTGCCGGTTAAAATGGGCAGCTCGACGGGGGCTGCGCCCTCGATGATCAACTGCGCTTTTTTGTCAGCCATGTGGCCTCCTATTTATGCTTCAAATCATCAGACAGACCCCCCACGCAGGGCCCGCACCACTATAGTGAGATAAATTCAGATGTCAATTTGCCTAAAGTCTTGCTCCAGAAGGCTTTAACCGTACTTTTTCCTCGAAATTACCTGCCGTTTACGCCTTTTATGCCGCCAGCGCAATGCGCTATTAGGGTGAGGAGTGCGCGTTGTCATTAGTTGCCTAACTGTCTATACTCGGCCTCCGACCGCCAGGGGCTTTTGGGCCCGTTTTGATGGGGGTCGCACTCCCTGGGTGGTGGTTACCTGACCAGTGCACTCCCCAACAACTTTGCCCTGATTGTTAGGGGCTCTTCAGTGTGAAAAAAAGCCGTGAATAGCCAACGACCTGTAAACCTAGACCTAAGGACCATCAAACTCCCCATCACCGGCGTAACGTCGTTCCTGCACCGTGTATCCGGCATCATCCTGTTTCTTGGCCTGGGCATCATGCTTTATGCATTGAGCAAATCCCTGGGTTCGGAAGAAGGGTACGCCGAGGTGAAGGCATGCTTGACCAGTCCGCTGGCCAAATTCGTCGCCTGGGGCCTCCTGTCCGCTCTGCTTTATCACCTTGTGGCCGGTATTCGCCACTTGATCATGGACATGGGTATCGGTGAGACGCTGGAAGGCGGCAAGCTGGGCTCGAAAATCGTCATCGCCATTTCCGTGGTGCTGATCGTTCTGGCGGGAGTTTGGATATGGTAACCAGCGTTACGAACCTGTCGCGTTCGGGCCTCTATGACTGGATGGCGCAACGTGTGTCTGCGGTTGTTCTCGCGGCTTATTTCATCTTCCTGATCGGGTACCTCGCGGCGAACCCTGGCATTGGCTACGCCCAATGGCACGGCCTGTTCGCTCACAACGGGATGCGCATCTTCAGTCTGCTGGCCCTTGTAGCCCTGGGCGCTCACGCCTGGGTTGGCATGTGGACCATCGCGACCGACTACCTGACGCCGATGGCGCTGGGCAAGTCCGCGACAGCAGTACGGTTTCTCTTCCAGGCAGTATGCGGCGTCGCGATGTTCGCTTACTTCGTCTGGGGTGTGCAGATTCTTTGGGGTATCTGATTCATGGCTAACACAGTTAATACGCTTTCATTCGACGCCATCATCATTGGCGGCGGCGGTGCCGGCATGCGCGCTGCGCTGCAACTGGCCCAGGGCGGTCACAAGACTGCCGTGATCACCAAGGTGTTCCCGACCCGTTCCCACACCGTTTCGGCCCAGGGTGGCATCACGTGCGCCATCGCCTCCGCCGATCCAAACGATGACTGGCGCTGGCACATGTACGATACCGTCAAGGGTTCCGACTATATCGGTGACCAGGACGCTATCGAATACATGTGCTCCGTAGGCCCGGAAGCGGTCTTCGAGCTGGAACACATGGGTCTGCCGTTCTCCCGTACCGAACAGGGTCGCATCTACCAGCGTCCGTTCGGCGGTCAGTCGAAAGACTTCGGTAAGGGTGGCCAGGCCGCTCGTACCTGTGCCGCAGCCGACCGTACCGGTCACGCGCTGTTGCACACCCTGTACCAGGCCAACCTGAAGGCCGGCACCGTATTCCTCAACGAATACTACGGCGTCGACCTGGTGAAGAACGAAGACGGTGCCTTTGTAGGCATGATCGTTATCTGCATCGAAACCGGCGAAACCTCGTACGTGCGGGCTAACGCCACCGTATTGGCGACCGGCGGTGCAGGCCGTATCTACTCTTCGACTACCAACGCCCTGATCAACACCGGTGACGGTATCGGCATGGCCCTGCGTGCAGGCGTTCCGGTACAAGACATCGAAATGTGGCAGTTCCACCCGACCGGCATCGCCGGCGCCGGTGTACTGGTTACAGAAGGTTGCCGTGGTGAAGGTGGTTACCTGATCAACAAGAACGGCGAGCGCTTCATGGAGCGTTATGCTCCGAACGCCAAAGACCTTGCCGGTCGTGACGTTGTAGCCCGTTCCATGGTTAAAGAGATCATCGCCGGTAACGGCTGTGGTCCCGATGGCGACCACGTGATGCTGAAGCTCGATCACCTCGGTGAAGAAGTGCTGCACAGCCGTCTGCCAGGCATCATGGAGCTGTCCAAGACCTTTGCCCACGTAGACCCGGCTGTTGCGCCGATCCCGGTTGTTCCAACTTGCCACTATATGATGGGCGGCGTTGCCACCAACATTCATGGCCAGGCGATCACCCAGGACGCCGACGGCGTTGACCAGATCATCCCTGGTCTGTTCGCGGTAGGTGAAGTGGCGTGCGTATCGGTTCACGGTGCCAACCGCCTGGGCGGCAACTCGCTGCTCGACCTGGTGGTATTCGGTCGCGCCGCCGGCCTGTTCCTGGAACAGACCCTGAAGGAAGGCGTTGATTACGCGCGTCCACGCCAGTCCGACATCGACGCTGCCCTGGCACGTCTGGATGGCCTGAACTCGCGTACCGATGGCGAAGACGTCGCCTCCCTGCGCAAAGAGCTGCAAAGCTGCATGCAGAACTACTTCGGTGTGTTCCGTACCGGCGAATACATGCAGAAAGGTATCGCCCAGCTGGCTGACCTGCGTACGCGCATCGCCAACGTCAAGATCAACGACAAGAGCCAGGCGTTCAACACCGCTCGAATCGAAGCCCTTGAGCTGCAAAACCTGCTGGAAGTGGCTGAAGCGACTGCGATCGCCGCCGAGGTTCGTAAAGAATCCCGTGGTGCTCACGCTCGTGAAGACTATGAAGACCGCGACGACGAAAACTGGTTGTGCCACACCCTGTACTTCCCGGGTGACAAGCGCGTAACCAAGCGTGCCGTGAACTTCTCGCCGAAGACGGTTCCGACGTTTGAACCGAAGATTCGGACTTACTAAGGGTGGCTGCCATGTTGAAAGTCAGTGTTTATCGCTACAACCCTGATCAGGACGCTGCGCCGTTCATGCAGGAATTCCAGGTCGATACCGGTGGTAAGGACCTGATGGTGCTGGACGTGCTGGCCCTGGTTAAAGAGCAGGACGAAGGTTTCTCCTATCGTCGCTCTTGCCGTGAGGGTGTCTGCGGCTCCGACGGCATGAACATCAACGGCAAGAACGGCCTGGCGTGCATCACGCCGCTGTCTTCCGTGGTGAAAGGCAACAAGTTGGTTGTTCGTCCGCTGCCAGGTTTGCCGGTTATCCGTGACCTGGTCGTCGATATGAGCATCTTCTACAAGCAATACGAGAAGGTTAAGCCATTCCTGCAGAACGACACGCCGGCTCCGGCCATCGAGCGTCTGCAGACTCCGGAAGAACGCGAGAAGCTGGACGGTCTGTACGAGTGCATCCTGTGCGCTTGCTGCTCGACTTCCTGCCCGTCCTTCTGGTGGAACCCCGACAAGTTCCTGGGCCCAGCTGCCCTGCTGCAAGCGTACCGCTTCCTGGCAGACAGCCGTGACACCAAGACTGCCGAGCGTCTGGCTTCGCTGGATGACCCGTTCAGCGTATTCCGCTGCCGCGGGATCATGAACTGCGTCAACGTATGTCCCAAAGGCCTGAACCCGACTAAGGCCATTGGTCACGTACGTAGCATGCTGCTGCAAAGCGGCGTGTAACCGACGTTGTAGTAAAAGCAGGACCGTTGTGCCCGTAGATGCTACGGCGCAGGCTTCAACCGGCGCCGTAGTTTTAACTTGAGCAGCGACTTACAAAGACGCGGCTCTTATTTTGAAGAAATGAGACAAGCAGGGGCATTCGGGTTGGTACCCGAACTATCAGCGTGATCCTAAGTGGCTTGTTTTGGTCGCTGCACTTGGCCTTTTGCAAGCAAACTCGGTGTTTTCGCCGGTGGTGTCCCCAAATCGAGGGTGACCAAGCATGCAAGAAAGCGTGATGCAGCGCATGTGGAACAGCGGCTATCTTTCAGGTGGTAACGCTGCCTATGTGGAAGAGCTTTATGAGCTCTACCTGCACGACCCTAACGCTGTGCCAGAAGAATGGCGCACCAAATTTCAGACGTTGTCTTCAGACGGCAACGCTGCCACCGATGTATCGCACGCAACAATTCGCGATCAGTTCGTGCTGCTGGCAAAGAACCAGCGCCGCGCCCAGCCGGTTTCTGCCGCAAGCGTGAGCAGTGAGCACGAGAAGAAGCAAGTTGAAGTACTGCGACTGATCCAGGCCTACCGTATGCGTGGCCACCAGGCAGCCCAGCTTGACCCGCTGGGGCTGTGGCAGCGTCCTGCACCTGCAGACCTGTCGATCAATCATTACGGCTTGACCAATGCCGATCTTGATACGACCTTCCGTGCCGGCGACCTGTTCATCGGCAAAGAGGAAGCGAGCCTACGCGAAATTCACGAAGCGTTGCAGCAGACATATTGCCGCACCATCGGTGCCGAATTTACGCACATCACTGATTCCGAGCAGCGCCACTGGTTCCAGCACCGCCTTGAAGGCGTGCGTGGTCGCCCGGTGCTGTCTGCGGACGTCAAGAGCCACTTGCTTGAGCGCGTCACTGCAGCGGAAGGCCTGGAAAAATACCTGGGCACCAAATACCCGGGCACCAAGCGTTTCGGCCTGGAAGGCGGCGAAAGCCTGATCCCGATGCTCGACGAGCTGATCCAGCGTTCCGGTTCCTACGGCACCAAGGAAATCGTGATCGGCATGGCCCACCGTGGTCGTTTGAACGTGCTGGTCAACACCTTCGGCAAGAACCCGCGCGAGCTGTTCGACGAGTTCGAAGGCAAGAAGAAGGTCGAGCTGGGTTCCGGTGACGTTAAATATCACCAGGGCTTCTCGTCCAACGTAATGACCACCGGCGGTGAAGTTCACCTGGCCATGGCGTTCAACCCATCCCACCTGGAAATCGTTTCTCCAGTGGTCGAGGGGTCGGTACGTGCGCGCCAGGATCGTCGCAACGATTCCACCGGTGAGAAGGTCCTGCCGATTTCCATCCACGGTGACGCGGCATTCGCCGGTCAGGGCGTGGTCCTGGAAACCTTCCAGATGTCGCAGACTCGCGGCTTCAAGACTGGCGGTACGGTTCACATCGTCATCAACAACCAGGTGGGCTTCACCATCAGCAACCCGCTGGACGCGCGCTCTACCGAGTACGCGACCGACGTTGCCAAGATGATCCAGGCGCCGATCCTCCATGTGAATGGTGATGATCCGGAAGCCGTGTTGTTCGTGACCCAGTTGGCCATCGATTACCGCATGCAGTTCAAGCGTGACGTGGTCATCGACCTGGTCTGCTACCGTCGTCGCGGTCACAACGAAGCGGATGAGCCTAGCGGCACCCAACCGTTGATGTACCAGCAAATCACCAAGCAGCGCACCACCCGTGAGCTGTATGCCGATAGCCTGATCAAGGCCGGCGTGGTGGACGATGCACGTGTTCAGGCGAAGATCGATGAATACCGCAACGCGCTGGACAACGGCCTGCATGTCGTGAAAAGCCTGGTCAAGGAGCCGAACAAAGAGCTGTTCGTTGACTGGCGTCCGTACCTGGGCCACGCCTGGACGGCGCGTCACGACACCTCGTTCGATCTGAAGACCCTGCAGGAACTGTCGGCCAAGCTGCTGGAAATCCCAGACGGTTTCGTCGTACAGCGCCAGGTTGCGAAGATCTACGAAGACCGTCAGAAGATGCAAGCCGGCGGCCTGCCGATCAACTGGGGTTACGCTGAAACCATGGCGTACGCGACCCTGGCGTTCGAAGGTCACCCGATCCGCATGACCGGCCAGGACATCGGCCGCGGTACGTTCTCGCACCGTCACGCTGTGTTGCACAACCAGAAAGACGCGGGCACCTACATCCCGTTGCAGAACCTGTACGAAGGCCAGCCACGTTTCGACCTGTACGATTCGTTCCTGTCCGAAGAAGCCGTACTGGCGTTCGAATACGGTTACTCGACCACCACGCCTCAGGCGCTGGTGATCTGGGAAGCCCAGTTCGGCGACTTCGCCAACGGTGCCCAGGTGGTTATCGACCAGTTCATCACCAGCGGCGAGCACAAGTGGGGCCGTCTGTGCGGTCTGACCATGCTGCTGCCACACGGTTATGAAGGTCAGGGTCCGGAGCACTCCTCGGCCCGTCTGGAGCGTTACCTGCAATTGTGCGCCGAGCACAACATCCAGGTGTGCGTGCCGACTACCCCGGCCCAGATCTACCACTTGCTGCGTCGCCAGGTGATCCGCCCGCTGCGCAAGCCGCTGGTAGTGCTGACGCCGAAATCGCTGCTGCGTCATAAATTGGCCATCTCGACCCTGGAAGATCTGGCGGATGGTTCGTTCCAGACCGTTATTTCAGAAATCGACACCCTGGACGCGGCCAAGGTAACTCGCCTGATCCTGTGCAGCGGCAAGGTTTACTACGATTTGCTGGAAAAACGCCGTGCCGAAGGCCGCGAAGACATCGCCATCGTGCGGATCGAGCAGCTTTACCCGTTCCCGGAAGACGACCTGATGGAGGCCATCGCGCCTTACACCAACCTCACCAATGTGGTGTGGTGTCAGGAAGAACCGATGAACCAGGGCGCGTGGTACAGCAGCCAGCATCATCTGCGTCGCAGCATCGGCAATCACAAACAGGCACTGGGCCTGGAGTACGCCGGTCGTGATGCTTCTGCTGCACCTGCGTGTGGTTATGCGTCGATGCACGCCGAGCAGCAGGAAAAACTGCTGCAAGATGCTTTCACTGTTTAACGCCTTCGCGCTGACTGAAACCGAATTTTAAGGACCCACAGATAATGGCTATCGAAATCAAAGCCCCGTCATTCCCGGAATCGGTTGCCGATGGCACCGTTGCCACCTGGCACAAGAAACCAGGCGAGGCCGTCAAGCGTGACGACCTGATCGTCGACATCGAAACCGACAAGGTCGTGCTCGAAGTGTTGGCTGAAGCTGACGGCGTGCTGGGCGCAATCGTTGCCGAAGAAGGCGCTACCGTCCTGTCGAACCAGGTACTGGGCTCGATCGAAGAGGGCGGTGCTGCTGCCGCTGCTCCTGCTCCTGCCGCCGCTGCTGCACCGGCTGCTGCCGCAGCTCCAGCTGCTGCACCGGCTGCGGGTGGCGAAGATCCAATCGCTGCACCGGCTGCGCGTCAGCTGGCTGACGAAAACGGTATCAACCTGGCGTCCATCAAGGGCACCGGCAAAGATGGCCGTGTGACCAAGGAAGACGTGGTTGCCGCCGTTGAAGCCAAGAAAAACGCTCCAGCTGCTGCGCCTGCCAAGGCTGCCGCCCCGGCTGCCGCTGCTCCTGTGTTCGCCGCTGGCGACCGCACCGAGAAGCGCGTACCGATGACCCGCGTGCGTGCCACCGTGGCCAAGCGCCTGGTTGAAGCACAGTCGAACATGGCGATGCTGACCACGTTCAACGAAGTCGACATGACCGAAGTCATGGCCCTGCGTTCGAAGTACAAGGACCTGTTCGAGAAGTCCCACAACGGCGTACGCCTGGGCTTCATGTCGTTCTTCGTGAAAGCGGCCACCGAAGCGCTGAAACGCTTCCCGGCAGTCAACGCTTCCATCGACGGCGGCGACATCGTTTACCACGGTTATGCTGACGTCGGCGTTGCCGTCTCCAGCGACCGTGGCCTGGTGGTACCGGTTCTGCGTAACGCCGAGCTGATGAGCCTGGCTGAAATCGAAGGCGGCATCGCCAACTTCGGCAAGAAGGCCCGTGACGGCAAACTGACCATCGACGAGATGACCGGTGGTACCTTCACCATCACCAACGGTGGTACTTTCGGTTCGATGATGTCGACTCCGATCGTCAACCCGCCACAAGCTGCGATCCTGGGCATGCACAACATTCTGCAGCGTCCTATGGCGATCAACGGCCAAGTGGTTATCCGCCCGATGATGTACCTGGCGCTGTCGTACGATCACCGCCTGATCGATGGTAAAGAAGCCGTGACTTTCCTGGTGACCATCAAGAACCTGCTGGAAGACCCGGCTCGTCTGCTGCTGGATATCTGATAAAGCGGCGGTGCGCCGTACCACCCGGTCTGCCGCGAGGCAGGCCGGAGTGCGGCTCACGGCTTGAAGCTTTTAGCTAAAGAGGATTTTTTTTCATGTCGCAGAAATTTGACGTTGTAGTGATTGGCGCAGGCCCTGGCGGCTACGTTGCCGCCATCAAGGCCGCACAACTGGGCCTCTCGACTGCTTGCATCGAAAAATACACCGACAAGGAAGGCAAACTGGCGCTGGGCGGTACTTGCCTGAACGTTGGCTGCATTCCTTCCAAGGCGCTGCTGGACAGCTCCTGGAAATTCCACGAAGCGCAAGACGGTTTTGCCATCCACGGCATCAACCACGCTGGCGTGACCATGGACGTGCCAGCGATGGTCGGCCGCAAGGCCAACATCGTTAAAGGCCTGACTTCCGGCGTTGCTACCCTGTTCAAGGCCAACGGCGTTACTTCCCTGCAAGGCCACGGCAAACTGCTGGCCGGCAAGAAAGTTGAAATCACCAAGCCTGACGGTTCGACCGAAATCATCGAAGCCGAGAACGTGATCCTGGCTCCAGGTTCGCGTCCAATCGACATTCCACCGGCTCCGGTTGACCAGAACGTGATCGTTGATTCGACCGGCGCCCTGGAATTCCAGGCGGTTCCAAAACGTCTGGGCGTGATCGGCGCTGGCGTGATCGGCCTGGAACTGGGTTCGGTCTGGTCCCGCCTGGGTTCCGAAGTGACCGTGCTGGAAGCCCTGGACACGTTCCTGCTGGCTGCCGACACCGCAGTGTCCAAAGAAGCGCTGAAAACCCTGACCAAACAAGGTCTGGACATCAAGCTGGGCGCTCGTGTTACCGGTTCCAAGGTTAACGGCGAAGAAGTTGTCGTGACCTACACCGACAAGGATGGCGAACAGACCATCACTTTCGACAAGCTGATCGTAGCCGTTGGTCGCCGTCCGGTGACCACTGATCTGCTGGCTTCCGACAGCGGCGTGAACATCGACGAGCGTGGTTTCATCCACGTTGACGATCACTGCGCTACCACCGTGCCGGGCGTCTACGCCATTGGCGACGTGGTTCGCGGCATGATGCTGGCGCACAAGGCTTCCGAAGAAGGCATCATGGTTGTCGAGCGCATCAAGGGTCACAAGACCCAGATGAACTACGACCTGATCCCGTCTGTTATCTACACCCACCCGGAAATTGCATGGGTCGGCAAGAACGAACAGCAGTTGAAAGCTGAAGGCGTTGAAGTTAACGTCGGCACCTTCCCGTTTGCCGCTTCTGGCCGTGCCATGGCAGCCAACGACACCGGTGGTTTTGTCAAAGTCATCGCTGATGCCAAGACTGACCGCGTATTGGGCGTCCATGTGATCGGCCCAGGCGCAGCAGAACTGGTTCAGCAAGGCGCAATCGGTATGGAATTCGGCACCAGCGCCGAAGACATCGGCATGATGGTTTTCTCCCATCCGACCCTGTCCGAAGCGCTGCACGAAGCCGCGTTGGCAGTGAATGGCCATGCCATCCACATCGCCAACAAGAAGAAGCGCTAAGCGAGATAATAAGAAACCACGGCGGTTGCCCGTCGTGAGCCTTGTGCGCAAGACTCACCGCGGAATATCCGCTGGACGCAGTCTTGCGCAGTTTCACCACCCAGGGTTCAGGCCTTTGGTGGTTTGACTGTGCAAGCAGCAGTCACAGGTGGCGCGGCACTCAATAAAGAGCGCAGCGCCGAATGCGCAGTACCTAACGAAGACGGTAATAAGCATGAATCTTCACGAGTATCAGGGTAAGCAGCTGTTCGCTGAATACGGCCTGCCAGTATCCAAGGGTTACGCAGTAGACACCCCGGAAGCAGCAGCAGAAGCTTGCGACAAAATCGGCGGCACCGAGTGGGTTGTCAAAGCCCAGGTCCACGCTGGTGGTCGCGGTAAAGCGGGCGGCGTTAAGCTGGTTCGCAGCAAAGAAGACGCCAAAGCCTTCGCTCAGCAGTGGCTGGGCAAGCGTCTGGTGACTTACCAGACTGATGCCAATGGCCAGCCAGTCACCAAGATCCTGGTTGAATCGTGCACTGATATCGCTAAAGAGCTGTACCTGGGCGCTGTCGTTGACCGTTCGAGCCGTCGCATCGTGTTCATGGCCTCCACCGAAGGTGGCGTGGACATTGAGAAGATCGCTGAAGAAACCCCAGAAAAAATTCTGAAAGCCACTATCGATCCACTGGTTGGCGCTCAGCCATTCCAGGGTCGCGAGCTGGCATTCCAGTTGGGTCTGGAAGGCAAGCAAGTTGCCCAGTTCGCCAAGATCTTCGTAGGTCTGGCCAAACTGTTCCAGGATCACGATCTGGCCCTGCTGGAAGTGAACCCGCTGGTGATCAAGGCTGACGGCGATCTGCATTGCCTCGATGCCAAGATCAACATCGACGCCAACGCCATGTACCGTCAGCCTAAGCTGAAGACTTTCCACGATCCGTCGCAAGACGATCCGCGCGAAGCGCACGCTGCCAAGTTCGAACTGAACTACGTAGCCCTGGAAGGTAACATCGGTTGCATGGTCAACGGTGCTGGCCTGGCCATGGGTACCATGGACATCGTCAACCTGCATGGCGGCAAACCAGCCAACTTCCTCGACGTAGGCGGCGGTGCCACCAAAGAACGCGTTACCGAAGCGTTCAAGATCATCCTGTCCGACTCCAACGTCGCTGCAGTACTGGTCAACATCTTCGGCGGCATCGTTCGTTGCGACATGATTGCCGAAGGCATCATCGGTGCAGTGAAAGAAGTCGGCGTTAAAATCCCGGTTGTTGTGCGCCTTGAAGGTAACAACGCTGAACTGGGCGCTAAAGTACTGGCAGAAAGCGGTTTGAACATCATCGCTGCTACCAGCCTGACCGACGCTGCTCAACAAGTTGTCAAAGCTGCGGAGGGCAAATAATGAGCGTCCTGATCAATAAAGACACCAAGGTTATCTGCCAGGGTATTACCGGTTCCCAAGGTAGTTTCCACACCCAGCAAGCCATCGAATACGGCACCAAGATGGTGGGTGGCGTTACTCCTGGTAAAGGCGGCACCGAGCACCTGGGCCTGCCAGTGTTCAACACCGTGAAAGATGCTGTAGCTGCCACTGGCGCCACCGCCAGCGTGATCTACGTTCCAGCTCCTTTCTGCAAGGACTCCATCCTGGAAGCAGCATTCGGCGGCATCAAGCTGATCGTTTGCATCACCGAAGGCATTCCTACCCTGGACATGCTGGACGCTAAAGTTAAGTGCGACGAGCTGGGCGTAGTCCTGATCGGCCCTAACTGCCCAGGCGTGATCACTCCAGGCGAATGCAAGATCGGCATCATGCCAGGTCACATTCACTTGCCAGGTAAAGTCGGTATCGTTTCCCGTTCCGGCACCCTGACCTACGAAGCTGTCAAGCAGACTACTGACGCCGGTTTCGGTCAGTCGACTTGCGTCGGCATCGGCGGTGACCCGATCCCAGGCTCGAACTTCATCGACATCCTGAAGCTGTTCCAGGAAGACCCGAAGACCGAAGCGATCGTAATGATCGGTGAGATCGGCGGTTCGGCTGAAGAAGAAGCGGCTGCCTACATCAAGGCACACGTGACCAAGCCGGTTGTTTCCTACATCGCTGGTGTGACTGCCCCTGCTGGCAAGCGCATGGGCCATGCGGGCGCAATCATCTCTGGCGGCAAGGGTACTGCAGACGAGAAGTTTGCTGCCCTGGAAGACGCAGGCGTTAAAACCGTGCGTTCGCTGGCAGACATCGGCAAGGCTTTGTCCGAGCTGACCGGTTGGGCTGTCAAGTAAGCCTCGCGCTTAACTGACGCTTCACCCCACAAAGGCCACCTTCGGGTGGCCTTTGTGCATTCTGAAGGTTGGTGGAGATCAACATGTGGGAGCGGGCTTGCTCGCGAAAGCGGTGTGTCAGTCAGCTCATGAGTGGCTGATACACCGCTTTCGCGAGCAAGCCCGCTCCCACATTCGATCGCATTTCAAAATTTAGATATAAAAACGCGACATAAAAATGTCGCTTATCGGACAGTTCGCCCCGCAACAGTGCGTTTGACCCGCAAATTCGTTAGGCTAGCCGCCTCTTTATGCGTACGCATCCCAAAAGGAAGCCTCGCGCCAGACCGGTCGGTCCCCATCCGGACCGGCAGTATTTCCCTCATCCATAGGGAAGCCCTCTCTAAATTCCGATTCAGTAGTGTGGTATTTCCTCAAATGAAAGTGTTGAAAAGCCAGGACATCCTGGCGTTGGGCTTTATGACTTTTGCCCTGTTCGTGGGCGCCGGCAACATCATCTTCCCGCCAATCGTCGGTTTACAGTCCGGGCCTCATGTCTGGATGGCGGCGCTGGGCTTCCTGATCACCGCGGTCGGTTTGCCGGTGATCACCGTTATCGCCCTGGCCAAGGTCGGTGGTGGCATGGACGCGTTGAGCAGTCCGATCGGCAAGATTGCCGGTGGCTTGCTGGCAGCGGCGGCCTACCTGGCTGTCGGCCCGTTGTTCGCCACCCCGCGAACCGCCACCGTTTCCTTTGAAGTGGGCCTGGCGCCGCTGACCGGTGAAAGCCCGCTGGCGCTGTTCCTCTACAGCTCGGTGTACTTCCTGTTGGTGTTCTTCATCTCCCTGTACCCGGGCCGTCTGCTGGATACGGTTGGTCGTTTCCTGGCACCGTTGAAGATCATCGCCCTGGCCGTCTTGGGCATTGCTGCCTTTGCCTTGCCGGCCGGCGATGTGGGTGTTGCCACCCCTGAGTACGTGGCCGCACCGTTCTCCCAGGGCTTTATCAATGGTTACCTGACCATGGATACCCTCGGCGCGCTGGTATTCGGCATTGTGATCGTCAACGCGATCCGCTCCCGTGGCGTCGAGTCGCCGAAGCTGATCACCCGCTACGCGATCATCGCCGGGCTGATTGCCGGTGTGGGCCTGGCGCTGGTGTACATCAGCCTGTTCCGCCTCGGTTCAGGCAGCCACGAAGTGGCGGCCGGTGCCGCCAACGGCGCCGCCGTGCTGCACGCCTACGTCCAGCACACCTTCGGCTCCCTGGGCAGCGGCTTCCTCGCCGTGCTGATTTCCCTGGCGTGCCTGGTAACCGCGGTGGGCCTGACCTGCGCCTGCGCCGAGTACTTCAGCCGCGTACTGCCGCTGTCCTATAAGACCCTGGTGGTGATCCTGGCGGTATTCTCGCTGGTTGTGTCCAACCTGGGCCTGACCAAGCTGATCGCGTTCTCGATCCCGGTGCTGACCGCCATCTACCCGCCGTGCATCGTGCTGGTGGCCCTGAGCTTCTGTAAGGACTTCTGGCAGGAGCAGGGCCGGATCGTTGGCCCGGTGATGCTGGTGTCGTTCATCTTCGGTTGCATTGACGCGCTGAAGGGCGCGGGCCTGGCTGACTGGATGCCATCGCAACTGGCTCACCTGCCGCTGAGCGAGCAGGGCCTGGCGTGGCTGGTGCCTTCGGTGATGACGCTGGTGGTTGCGGTGGTGATTGACCGCCTGCTGGGCAAACGCAGTGAAGCGATGGCTTAAACGTTTAGCCACTAACTTGTGCCGAGGTTTAGTTCGAAGTTTCGAGCTGCCCGGCCGGGTTAAAAGCACCGGACAAAGTAAAGCCCGCTATTAAGCGGGCTTTCTTTTGCAACATGACTTTTCAAGTCACAGTGTTCAAGTCGTCAGACTCAAGAACCGGTTGCAGGTGTTGCTTCTTTCGCTGCAGCTTCGTTCGATTCAGCCTGAGCTTTGGCAGCATCGGCGTTTTCTTTCGCAGCGTCGTTCACTTTATCCTGTGCTTTCGCCATGTCTTTTTGAGCTTGCTCAGAGTGGGCTGCGGCGTCTTGGGCTTTGTCTTCGGATTTTTTGTCGCAGGCAGCGAGGCCGAGGGCAGCAGCCAGCATCATGGAAATAGCTAAAGTCTTGCGCATGGGGTGTTTCTCCTTATTGAAGATATCTACTGGCCTTTCGAGCCTATGCCCAACGCTTAGTTCCTTAAATCTCACAGATATATAAGGCTTTTCCCTAGGGAACTTTCAGCAAGGTTGTCTACTCCGCCGGCTCCACACTAATAAGAGTCTTTAACGAATGACCGAAAATCCTCTTTTATCCCGTGCCACGCGCTTTGTTTCAGCCTTGCGCCACTGCCAGGTGCTGGGCATCCAGGTGCACGCCGCCAGTGAGGACGGCATGACGCTGGTGCTGCCCTATGCTCCGCATATCGTCGGTGACCCGCAGACCGGCGTGATCCACGGCGGCGCCATCACATCCTTGATGGACACCGCCTGTGGCATGGCTACCTTGTGCGTACTGCCGGAGTTCGAGGTTTGCCCGACCCTGGACCTGCGCATCGACTACATGCACCCGGCCGAGCCCCATAAACCGGTATTCGGCTTTGCCCAGTGCTACCGGGTGACCACCGACGTGATCTTCACCCGCGGCTTCGCCTACCAGGACGATCCGCAGCAACCGATTGCCCACGTGGTGGGCACGTTCATGCGCATGGGCAAGCGCCTCAAGGGCAGCCAGGGCCTGGGCAATGCAATCAAGGGAGAACAGGCATGAAACATCAGTTCAAAACCCGTCTGCAGCAAGCCCACGAACGGGGCAACTATGAGGCGCTGCTCAACCTGATTCCCTACGCCAGGCTGATCGGTATCGAATGCACGCGCCTGGGGGATGAATTGCTGTTCCGCATGCCGGCCAACAAGGACAACATTGGTAACCCGATATTGCCGGCGATCCACGGCGGGGTGATCGCGGGCTTCATGGAGCTGTCCGCAGCCTTGCATTTGCTGGTTTTCACCGGTGCGCCTGGTGTTCCCAAGATCATCGATTTCTCCCTGGATTACCTGCGCGCCGGCCAGTTTCGCGACACCTACGCCAAATGCCAGGTGTGGCGCCAGGGCCGGCGGGTGGCCAATGTGGCGATCACCGCATGGCAAAGTACCCAGGCCGAACCGATTGCCACCGCCCGTGCGCATTTCAAGATTGAGGAACCGGCTCGCCCTTGAAATCCTGGTCTTAGCCCCCAACTTTGATGACAACCCGCCGCCAACCCTCAAGGGCGCGGCCACTGCCATCCAATTGGAGTTTGATGACCATGAGTGTGGAAACTCAAAAGGAAACCCTGGGCTTCCAGACCGAGGTGAAGCAACTGCTGCACCTCATGATCCATTCGCTGTATTCCAACAAGGAAATTTTCCTTCGCGAATTGATCTCGAACGCCTCTGACGCTGTCGACAAATTACGTTTCGAAGCCCTGTCCAAGCCTGAGTTGCTGGAAGGTGGCGCGGAACTGAAAATCCGTGTGAGCTTCGACAAGGACGCGAAAACCGTCACCCTCGAAGACAACGGTATCGGCATGAGCCGTGACGATGCGATCACCCACCTGGGGACCATCGCCAAATCCGGCACCGCTGATTTCATGAAGAACCTGTCGGGCGACCAGAAGAAAGATTCGCACCTGATCGGCCAGTTCGGCGTGGGCTTCTACTCGGCCTTCATCGTTGCCGACAAGGTTGAAGTATTCAGCCGCCGTGCCGGCCTTGCCGCCAGCGAAGGCGTGCATTGGTCTTCCAAGGGCGAGGGCGAATTTGAAATCGCCACTGTCGACAAGGCTGACCGTGGTACCCGCATCGTCCTGCACCTGAAGTCCGGTGAAGACGAGTTCGCCGATGGCTGGCGTCTGCGCAATATCATCAAGAAGTACTCCGACCACATCGCGTTGCCGATCGAGTTGCCGAAAGAACAAGCGGCAGCCGAAGGCGAAGAAGCCCCAGCCCAGGAATGGGAAGTGGTCAACCGCGCGAGCGCCCTGTGGACCCGTCCTCGTACCGAAGTCAAGGACGAGGAATACCAGGAGTTCTACAAGCACATTGCCCACGATTACGAAAACCCGCTGAGCTGGAGCCACAACAAGGTCGAAGGCAAGCTGGAATACAGCTCGCTGCTCTACGTACCGGCCCGTGCTCCGTTCGACCTGTACCAGCGTGAAGCACCGAAAGGCCTGAAGCTGTACGTGCAGCGCGTGTTCGTGATGGACCAGGCGGAATCGTTCCTGCCGTTGTACCTGCGCTTTATCAAGGGCGTTGTTGACTCCAACGACCTGTCGCTGAACGTGTCGCGGGAAATCCTGCAGAAAGACCCGATCATCGACTCGATGAAGTCGGCGCTGACCAAGCGTGTCCTCGACATGCTGGAAAAGCTGGCGAAAAACGAGCCTGAGCAATACAAGGGCTTCTGGAAAAACTTCGGCCAGGTCATGAAAGAAGGCCCGGCAGAAGATTTCGCCAACAAGGAAAAAATCGCCGGCCTGCTGCGTTTCGCATCGACCAACGGTGACGACGGCGAGCAGAACGTTTCCCTGGCTGAATACCTGGCTCGCGCCAAGGAAGGTCAGGACAAGATCTACTACCTGACCGGTGAAACCTACGCTCAGGTCAAGAACAGCCCGCACCTGGAAGTCTTCCGCAAGAAAGGCATCGAAGTGCTGCTGCTGACCGACCGCATCGACGAGTGGCTGATGAGCTACCTCAGCGACTTCGACGGCAAGAGCTTTGTTGACGTCGCCCGCGGCGACCTGGACCTGGGCAACCTGGATTCCGAAGAAGACAAGAAAGCCGCTGAAGAAGTGGCCAAGTCCAAAGAGGGTCTGGTTGAGCGAATCAAGACCGCCTTGGGCGATGCCGTCAGCGAAGTGCGGGTTTCCCACCGTCTGACCGATTCCCCGGCGATCCTGGCCATCGGCGAGCAGGACCTGGGCATGCAGATGCGTCAGATCCTGGAAGCCAGCGGTCAGAAGGTTCCGGATTCCAAGCCGATCTTCGAATTCAACCCGGCTCACCCGCTGATCGAGAAACTCGACGGCGAGCAGAGCGAAGAGCGGTTTGGCGACCTGTCGCACATCCTCTTCGACCAGGCAGCCCTGGCTGCCGGCGACAGCCTGAAAGACCCGGCCGCTTATGTGCGCCGACTGAACAAGCTGTTGGTTGAACTGTCGGTTTAACACCGTTGTAGAAAAACCCGCTTCGGCGGGTTTTTTCGTTCTGGAGCCTTTCACCTGGAGTAAATGATGAGCCAAATCACCGTGCGTTCCGTGGTCTATCAGATTGATGGCCAGTCTTATGAAAGCCGCCTGGCATTTGATGCCAGTCATAAGGGCCCGCTGCCAGGGTTGTTGATGGCGCCGAACTGGATGGGTGTCAGTGCCGGCGCTGAAGAGATCGCCAAGAGCGTGGCCAGCAAGGGCTACGTGGTGCTGCTTGCCGACCTGTACGGGCAAACCGTCCGCCCTTCGAACGGCGATGAAGCGGGTGCGGCGATGATGCCGTTGAAGAATGACCGGCCGCTGTTGAACAAGCGCATGCAGGTCGCGCTTGATCACCTGAAAACCCAGACTGAAGCGGCGGTGGATACCTCGAAGCTGGCGACCTTTGGTTTCTGCTTCGGTGGTTGCTGCTCCCTGGAGCTGGCACGTACAGGTGCAACGTTGAAAGCTGCCGTTTCGTTCCACGGCAGCCTCGACACGCCGAACCCGGCCGATGCAAAAAACATCAAGGGTTCCGTGCTGGTGTTGCACGGTGCTTCCGACCCGTTGGTGCCGAAGGAGCAACTGCCGGCGTTTGAAGACGAAATGAACGCCGCCGGTGTGGATTGGCAATTGCTGAGCTACGGCGGTGCGGTGCACTCGTTTACCGACCCGCACGCGAATGTGCCGGGCAAGATGATGTATGACGCGAAGACCGCTGCGCGGGCCTTTCAGTCGATGCATAACTTGCTGGATGAAGTGTTCAAGGGCTGATAGTTCGGTTGCCTGAGCTGGCCCCTTCGCGAGCAAGCCCGCTCCCACATTTTAACCGTGTACATCCTGAAGGAACGCGGTCGAAATGTGGGAGCGGGCTTGCTCGCGAAGGCTGTTTCACAGGCAATAAAGCGCTTAAGCCTTGCCTAGAGGCAACTCGATCCGCTCACTTTCCCCCGGCACTGTCGGCCAATCCCCAGCCGCCCAACGCTGCCGAGCCTGCTCGATCAACGCCGGATCACTCGCGACAAAATTCCAGTTAATCCGCCGTGGCCCATCCAGCGCCGCGCCGCCGAACACCACCAGGTGGCAATCAGTCTCGGCAAACAGCCCCATGCTTGCGCCTGCCGGCAACACCACCAGGCTATGCACCTCCAGCGCTTCGCCATCCAACTGCGCCTCACCCTCCAGCACATACACCGCCCGTTCTTCATGCTCATCCGGGATCAGCAGGGTGGTAGCCGTCTGCATCCGCACCTCGGCATACAAGGTGGGCGACAACACCGGCACCGGCGATTCGAGGCAAAAGCCATTGCCGGCAATCAGGCGAATCTGCACGCCGAGGTTATCGCTCACCGGCAAGCTGGCGGCTGGATGATGGCTGTAATGCCCAGGCCCTTGTTCATGTTCCTTGGGGGAGGCCAGCCACACTTGCAACCCGTGCAGGCTGAAACCACTGGCCTTCAACGCCTCGGGGCTGCGTTCAACGTGGGCAATGGCACTGCCGGCTGTCATCCAGCTGACGTCCCCGGCCTTGACCACCTGATCGGAGCCGAGGCTGTCCTTGTGCAGGAGTTCGCCTTCAAACAGGTAGGTCAGGGTAGACAGGCCGATGTGCGGGTGTTGGCGAATGTTCATGCCGGTACCCGGGGCATAACGGGTTTGCAGCATATGGTCGAAAAACACGAAAGGCCCGACGCTGCGGCATTGCCTGGAGGGCAGTGGGCGCAGGATCGGTTGGCCTTCCACATCTTCGGCGCGCGGGCGAATCACGGTCACGGTGGTCATGGTGCTTCCCAGTCTGAGCGGGTCTGATGGTACTGAGCATAACCCGCTCGACGGGAGGTTGCCGCTACTGGCTGAAGGCGCCTTCGGAGAGCCGGGTCTCAATGGTAACTTCGGCCGTGGTCATCAGCTTGTGCACCGGGCAGCGATCCGCCACGCGGTGCAGCTCGTCGCGCTGCTCGTCAGTGAGTACGCCCTTGAGGGTCAGTTTGACGTTGAGCTTGTATTTGCCCTTTTGCTCTTCGGTGCTGTCATGGGTGACTTCCACGGTCACGCCGGTCAGCGGTATGTCTTTTTTCTGCGCATAGAGCTTGACGGTCAGGGCCTTGCAGGACGCCAGTGCGGCGTCGAAGTAATCGTGGGGGGAGGGCGCCGAATCGTCACCGCCCAGGCTCTTGGGCAGGTCGGTAAACAGCTCGTGGTTATTGATATTGACGCTGTGGCGGAAGTTTTCGGCGTTCAGCGTGTTCACGGTAACAGGCATGGCAAACCTCACAGGGTGGCAGGAAGAAGCTCATGCAGTTATAGAGCATGCTGGCACGTTGGTGTTCCCCGTTGTTTACCGCTGAACCCGCAGGCGCGGTCCGAGGTCTACCGGCATTAGCCCTTGTTTGAGATACCCCCGTGCGCCGGACCCGCCTGAGTATTGCCCTGTTGCTGACCGCCGCAAGCCTTGCGGTGCAGGCTCGCGACTATGCCTACAGCGATGCACACCTGCATTACGTCGATTTCTTCCAGGAGTCGGCGGGCATGGATAAATTACTCAAGGCCATGGCCGATAATCGCATCGAGCATGTGATGATTTCCGGCATACCGGTGGCCAAGAAATGGCATGAGGACGAACCCAAGCGGCCGCGCTATTACGCCGGGGACGACGCCGACGCCTATTGGTACAGCGCCACCGACGTGTTCGTCGCCGATGCGGTCAATAAATTGAGCCCGGAGCAACGTCAGCGCTTTCATCCGTTCCTCAGTGGTTTCAATCCCAACGATAAAAATGCCGCATCCCATATCCAGCGCATGCTCGACCTCAATCCTGGGCTCTGGCAAGGCATCGGCGAAGTCTTCACCCGTCACGACGACCTGACCGCGCTGACCTCCGGCGACACCCCAAGGGCCAACAACGAGGCGATGACCCGCATCTATCACCTGGCCGCGGAGAATGATCTGCCGGTGATGGTGCATTCCAACATCACCTCCAAGCGTGAGAAAAATCCGTTGTACCTGGCGGAAATGGAAGAGCCGCTGCGTAATCACCCGCACACCCGGTTTATCTGGGCCCATGCGGGCAGCAGCATGGAGATCCATCGGCACCAGACGCAGATGGATTTTTTGCTGCCGACCCTGGCGCGCATGCTGGAGGCTTACCCGAACCTGTACGTCGACCTGTCCTGGAGCGTGCTCACGCCTTACTTGCTGGATGAGGCGGGAAAGGCACGCCCTGAGTGGGTAAAGCTGGTGGAGCGCTTCCCGGATCGCTTCATGCTTGGCTCAGACGTAGTAGGACGCTTCAACAAGCTCGGTAAGGAAATGCGCAGCTTTGACCCGTTCCTCGATGCGTTGCCTGAGGATGTGGCCAGAAAGGTCGCGCGGGACAATTTCCTGGCGATTCTGCCCAAGCCCAGGTGATGGGTTTAGCTGAATCGCTACAGCCGGGGCGGGGCGATCATAAGGCGTTTTGATATCGCGTTTTCGTCTTAGGCAAACGTCTCAACTCGCCGATACCTTTCAAGAGCCCGCTGCAGGTGGATGCAGCGCTTTTGGAAGGATTCCGAGCATGAATATCAGAAGTCTGAATATCGCCCCTCGCGCCGGCCTGGGGTTTGGTTTGCTGGCGCTGATGGTGTTTGCCCTGGGCGGGTTCGCCTTGTTGCAGATGGGCAATATGCGCCAGCAGTCTGACCAGGTGGAAAACAACTGGCTGCCCAGCGTGATGGCGGTGGGCGAGATGAATCAGGACCTGCTGCGGGTGCGGGCCCTGACGTTGCGGCTGCTGCTTAACCGCGACCCGCAGGCGATCACGCAGAATGAGCAGAAAATCACCGAGCTGAAAAGCGGCCTGCACAAGGCTCAGTCCCTCTATGAAGGTTTGATCGTGCTGCCTGAAGAGCGGGTGCTGTTCGATCGCTTTAAAACCGAGGAAGAGCGTTACCTGCAGCGCCAGGAACAGGTGATGGCGTTTTCCCGGGCGAATCAGTTGGAAGACGCGATCAAGGTGGTCAACGGCGAGATGAACCAGTTGGCCGACGAACTGGCCGGTACCCTGCGTGAGCTGGTGACGTTGAACAAGGTCAGTGCCAATCAGGCGGCGAGCCTGGCGCAAAGTGTGTTCACGCAATCGCGCAGTTGGGTGGTTGGCATGATTGCCGTGACGGCGCTGATCACCATCGGCCTGGCATTGTTGCTGACCCGCAGTATTGTGCTGCCGTTATCCCAGTCTTTGAAAGTCGCCCAGGGTGTGGCCAGTGGCGATCTGACCGGGGTGATTACTGTCAGCGGCCAGGATGAGCCGGCGCGTTTGCAGCAGGCGCTGAAAAGCATGCAGGAGAGCCTGCGGGAAACCATTCGGCGTATTTCCGATTCGTCCAGCCAGTTGGCGTCGGCTTCCGAAGAGCTTAGTTGCGTGACCGAAGATGCCACCCGTGGGTTGCATCAGCAGAGTCAGGAAATCGAGCAGGCGGCTACTGCGGTGAACCAGATGACGGCGGCGGTGGAGGAGGTGGCGAGCAACGCGGTGGCTACGTCCCAGGCATCGCGGGAGTCGGATCGTATCGCTCAGCACGGGCGCGAGCAGGTGCATCAGACGGTGTTGTCGATTGAGTCCCTGGCGGATGATGTGACGGCCAATGCGACTCAGGTGGAGGACCTGGCGCAGAAGGTGTATGGCATCAGCAAGGTGCTGGATGTGATTCGTTCGATTGCCGAGCAGACCAATTTGCTGGCGCTGAATGCCGCCATCGAAGCGGCGCGGGCCGGGGATGCCGGGCGTGGGTTTGCGGTGGTGGCGGATGAGGTGCGGGCCTTGGCCCATCGTACGCAGCAGTCGACCCAGGAAATCGAGCAGATGATCAGTGGGATTCAGCAGGGGACTGATCAGGCTGTCAGCTCCATGCAGCAGAGCAATACTCGGGCGCGGTCAACGTTGGATATCGCCAAGTCTGCGGGGACGGCGCTGGAGGAGATTGCTTCGGCGTTTACCCTGATCAACGAGCGCAACCTGGTGATTGCCAGTGCCTCGGAAGAACAGGCGGCGGTGGCGCGGGAGGTGGATCGCAATTTGATGAATATTCGCGATTTGGCACAGCAGACGTCGGCGGGGGCGAACCAGACCAGTGCGGCGAGCCAGGAGTTGTCGCGGTTGGCGGTGGATCTCAACACGATGGTGGCTCGGTTTTCGGTTTAGGTTGTTGGGGGGGGCATATCCGTTGCTGCGGTCACGGCGGCTTATGGTTTCGCTCTTACAGCGAGTCACTTTGCAAAAAAGCGGCAAAGTAACCAAAGCGCTCTGCCCCGCCTGTCGGCGGGGCGCCTAAGATCAAAAGCAAGAGCACGGCGGCCTGGAAGCCGACCTGAGTGTTAGAAGCAAAAGCAGAACCGCTTTTCTGTCGGAGCCGGCTTGCCGGCGAAAACCTGAGAACGCCGCGTTGAATCAGGATGCCAGCGTCATCGTTAACGACCTTCGCGAGCAAGCCCGCTCCCACATTGGACCGTGCCCGTTTTAGCTTTTGATTTTGCTTCTAAACACTCAAGCCTGAGCGAGGTGCCGAGTGATCGGGCAAGAGCGTTTTGCTTACTTTTGACTGGGCACGCATTCCGGCTTTCAAAAGTGAGCCACTGTAAGCGCGGTAAACGGGTAAAAAAACGCCCCGAACCAGTCGGGGCGTTTTCAGGCGATCAAGCTGCGAGAGCTTACTTACCCTGCCAGCGTTTCAGCACCAGGGTGGCGTTAGTGCCACCGAAGCCGAAGCTGTTGCTCATCACTGTATTGATGGTCGCATCTTCACGAGTCTTGGTCAGGATAGGCATGTCAGCCACGTCCGGGTCCAGTTCCTCGATGTTGGCAGAACCTGCCATGAAGTTGCCTTCCATCATCAGCAGGCAGTAGATCGCTTCGTGAACGCCAGCGGCGCCCAGGGAGTGACCCGACAGGCTCTTGGTAGAGCTGATCGCCGGAGCCTTGTCGCCGAATACCGCACGCACGCCTTCCATTTCCTTGGAGTCGCCGACCGGAGTCGAAGTACCGTGGGTGTTCAGGTAGTCGATCGGGGTATCAACGGTGGACATGGCCATCTGCATGCAGCGGATGGCGCCTTCGCCGCTTGGCGCAACCATGTCGTAGCCGTCGGACGTCGCGCCGTAGCCGACGATTTCCGCGTAGATCTTCGCACCACGGGCCAGGGCGTGTTCCAGCTCCTCGACCACCACCATGCCGCCACCGCCGGCAATGACGAAGCCATCACGGTTCTTGTCATAGGCGCGGGAGGCTTTGTCCGGGGTTTCGTTGTACTGGGTCGACAGGGCGCCCATGGCGTCGAACAGGAACGACTGGCTCCAATGTTCTTCTTCACCGCCGCCGGCAAACACGATGTCCTGCTTGCCCAACTGGATCTGCTCTACAGCGGTACCGATGCAGTGAGCACTGGTGGCGCAAGCGGAGGAGATCGAGTAGTTCACGCCCTTGATCTTGAACGGCGTGGCCAGGCAGGCGGAAACGGTGCTGCCCATGGTCCGCGTGACGCGGTACGGGCCAACGCGCTTGACGCCTTTCTCGCGCAGGATGTCCAGCGCTTCCATCTGGTTCAAGGTCGACGCGCCACCGGAACCGGCGATCAGGCCGGTGCGTACGTTGGACACCTGGTCTTCGCTCAGGCCGGAATCGGTGATCGCGTCCTTCATGGCCAGGTAGGCGTAAGCGGCTGCGTGGCCGACGAAGCGATAGATCTTGCGATCAATCAGCTCTTCGAGGGGCAGGTCGATGGAGCCGGAAACCTGGCTACGCAGACCCATTTCGGCATATTCCGGGTTGAAGCGGATGCCAGGGCGACTTGCACGCAGGTTAGCGGAGACGGTCTCTTTGTCATTGCCCAGGCACGAAACAATGCCCAGACCAGTGATAACGACGCGGCGCATGCGGATAACCCTTAAAAGTTGTCAGTGGAAGTGAATACGCCGACCCGAAGGCCTTCGGCAGTATAAATCTCGCGACCGTCGACAGTCACCGAACCATCGGCAATGGCCAGGTTCAGCTTGCCCTTGAGGACGCGCTTGATTTGAATGTTGTAAGTGACTTTCTTGGCGGTCGGCAAGACCTGGCCAAAGAACTTCACTTCGCCCGAACCCAGGGCGCGACCGCGGCCCGGCAGGCCTTGCCAGCCCAGGTAGAAACCGACCAACTGCCACATGGCGTCAAGGCCCAGGCAGCCCGGCATCACCGGATCGCCTTCGAAATGGCAGGCGAAAAACCACAGGTCAGGGGTGATATCCAGCTCGGCGACCAATTCACCTTTGCCGTACTTGCCACCCTCTTCGCTGATATGGGTGATGCGATCCACCATCAGCATGTTCGGGGCGGGCAGTTGCGCGTTACCTGGGCCGAACAGCTCACCGCGACTGCAGCGCAGCAGGTCTTCCCGAGTAAAGGCGTTTTGTTTGGTCATGCGAGCTCCTCAATAATCCCATGCGGCAGGGCAGGGCAAATCTTCCCGGCCGACTGAAGCGTTCATGCCTCATATCGGCAGCCTACACATAGACTATTGCGTTGTAGTGAAAGTCACAGCGTCAAGGTCATGAATGTACACTTGTGCACTGAAATTATAAACCGGGCCGGTTTACGGGCCCGTTCGGGTGCCTAAGACTGCCGCACTTTCGTCTTTCACGCCAGTCGCAGTTGGCTGATGGCACCGTGTTACTGCACCCATCTCTGCAGGATTTGCTGCAAATCCGTGCGTTTGAACGGCTTTGCCAGGTAATCGTTCATTCCAGCTGCCAGGCAGGCTTCGCGATCGCCCTGCAAGGCATTGGCCGTGAGGGCAATGATTGGCAGCTCGGCGCAACCGGGCAACTGGCGAATCTGCCGGGTAGCCTCGTAGCCATCGATGCCCGGCAGTCGGCAGTCCATCAGGATTGCGGTAAAAATCAGGCTCTCGGCGCTGCGAATCGCTTCGGCGCCGTCGGTGGCGATGCTCACCTCGAACCCCAGGCTGCGCAGCATGGCTTCGACCACCGTGCGATTGACCGGGTTGTCTTCCACCAGCAACACGTTGCGCCCTTCGCCCGCACGGCCATTGCCTTCGGTATTCGGCGCGAGCACCGGCAAGCTCTGCTGGTAGATCGCCAGCGGGATTTCCAGGGTGAACACCGAGCCGTGGCCTTCTTCGCTCTGGGCGCGCAGGGTGCCGCCCATGCGTTCGGCCAGGGTGCGTGCGATAGGCAGTCCCAGTCCGGTGCCGCCGTAACGTCTTGAAATGGAACTGTCGGCTTGCTGGAACGCATCGAACATCAGTTCCAGGCGCTCGGCGGAGATGCCAATCCCGCTATCGCGCACGGTGCAGGTGAACCACAGCAATTCATGGTCCAGGGTCTGCCAGTGGGGTTCGACGGTGACGGTGCCCTGCTCGGTGAACTTCAGGGCATTGCCGATCAGGTTCACCAAAATCTGCCGGATGCGGGTCGGGTCGCCCTGTACCTGCAGCGAGCCCAGGCCCTGGGGGATCGGCACTTCGAGCGCCAGCCCGCGTTGTTGGGCGGCGTGCTGGAAGGCCTGGGCGCAACTGCCGATCAGCTCCACCAGGTCGAACGGAATGTGCTCAAGCTCCAGGGCCGCGCGCTCGATGCGCGAGAAGTCGAGGATGTCGTTGATCACCTTCAGCAGGTGTTCGGTGGACTCCGAGGCCAGCGCCGCGTATTCGGTCTGTTCCTCCGTCATGTCGGTGGTTTCCAGCAGTTGCAGCATGCCCAGCACCCCGTTCATCGGCGTGCGCAATTCATGGCTCATCATTGCCAGGAAGTCCGACTTGGCATTGTTCGCCCGCTCGGCTTCTTCGCGGGTCTGGATCAACTGGGCCATGGCCTGGTGCTGTTCACGACTGGCCTGGTTCAAGCCATCGGCGAGGTTATTGATGTGGCGCGACAGGTCGCCCAGCTCCGAGTCATCCACGATGGGCAGCGGCGTCTGGTAATCGCCCTGCTGGATCGCCTTGACCGCATTGCCCATGGCGCTGATCGGTTGCGACAGGCTGGCCGCCAGGCGCCGGGCCAGCAGGAACGTAAACAGCAGGGCGAACAGCGCGAGAATCCCGGCCTTGAACAGGATTTCCTGCTGGCGCTGGCTGAACGCATCGTTGGACATGCCGACAATCACTCGCCCCAGGTAGTCCGCGCGCGGGGCCTTGGGCTCGGCAGTACTGTCCTGGAAGAAGTCATTGCCCAGCTGGATATGTTGCAGGCGAATCGGCGCCTGGAAGACTTTCACCGACAGCGAGCGATCGTGCTTCTCCGACGGTTGCTCGACATACACCAGGATATTTTCTGCGCTGTCCTGAATCTCCAGGAAGCGCACGTGCGGCGTGGCGAGGGTGGCCCGCAACAGGCTTTCAAGCACGTCGTTGTTGCCGGAAATCACCCCGTATTCGGTGGCCGGCGCCAGTTGGTTGGCGATCAACTGGCCGGTGTGGTCCAGTTCCTGGCGCAGGTCCTGGATCCGCACGAAGGTGAAGAAGCTGATCAACAGCAGCGTCAGCAGGAGTGCCGGGCCCAGGGTAATGAGCTGGGTCCGGGTGTTGATGTCCCAACGGCGACGAAATGTCATGGGCGTTTTTCTCCTTCGGCCAGGCGGGCGGCGACGTTGGTTTCGTCCACCTGTTCGATCCCCAGTGAGCGCGCAACCTGCGGGTTGCCTACGACTTTGAAACGTTCCGGGTACAGCGAGCGCGGCCAACTGGCCGGCGCATGATCCAGCAGGCGGTCGAGCACATCCAGCCAGTCGGTCTGATCGCTGTAGGTGCTGGCCAGGCTGCCGGCCTTGACGAACCCGGCGTTGGGCCCGACCAGTGGCAATTGCCTGGCGTAGCTGCTGAGCAGCAGGTTTTTCGCGGTTTTCGGGTTGTACAGCTGGGGATCATCCAGCCCCAGCAAGACGTCGCTGTTCTTGAACAGGCTTTGCAGCGGGCGACTGTCATTAATGTTTTCCCAAAGCTGGGGCACGATCTCCAGGCCCATGGGCGCGGCGTACTGGCGCAGCTCGCGCAGCAGGAACTCGCTGTCGATGCCATAGAGCACGCCGATGCGCCGGGCCTGAGGCAGGATGCCGGTGATCAGGCGCAGTTGTCGGTCCAGCGGTGGGTCGCTCCACAGCAGGCTGATCTTCGCAGGCAACGTGGCACCCAGGCGCTGGCGCGCTTGCAGGCGGCTGATGCGCAGCACCAGGGTCGGTGGGCCCTGGGCGTCTTGCAGGCGCCAGTCAAGGCTGGGCAGGTCCAGCAGGATCAGGCGGGTGCTGGTCGGCAAGTTTGCGGGGGCGGGCAGGTCCTTGAGCGGGGTGAACTTCACGCTGTCTTCGGGACGCTGCAGGGCCAGGGCCTGGACGAATGTTTGTACGCCCGGGCCGTCTTCGTCGGCGGTCAGCAGGATATCCGCTGCCCATGTCGGTGCGCCGAACAGTAAAACCCCAAGCAACACACAGCACCGCCAGAGCCGGGCGGTAAAGGGCAGGGTCATCCGTGACGAGTCGCTGTCCACTAGAACTCTAACTCCGCACTGAAGTAGAGCACGTGGCGTTGGTCATAGTTGTTGTCGGGCCAGGTGGTGGGCTGATTGTCGAGGCGTTGTTGCAACATGCCGGCCAGCTCCACGTTGGCTTTGCCCAAGGCAATGCGCTTGGCCACCCGCAGGTCGACCCGTTCGAAGCGATACTGGTTGAGCGCATCGTCGCCATAGTAGAACACCGCGCTGGACCAGCCATGGCCCCATTCCCGCATCCAGCCGGCCGAGCCGCTGTTGCGCGCGGTCTGCTGCCTGTCCAGGGGGTTGGTGGCGCTGGCATCCACATAAGCATAGGTGACGCGCAGCCGGTCGGCGGTGCTCATGTGCCAGTCGAGCTGGGTTTCGGTGCCGGTAAAGCGCGAGCTGTTCGAGTTGCTGGCGATGTACTGGTTGTTGCGCAGCGGCTCGCTGACCATTTCGCTGATTTCGTCGTAGAACAGCTTCACGTCGACGTTCAGCCCGATGTCGGCAAAAAAGCCGTTGTAGCCCAGCTCCCGGGAGCGCATCAGCTCTTTGTCGAGGTTGCCCGGGCCGCGGGTCACCACGAAGTATTGGCCGGAGTTCTGGCCGTAGGCCGGCGAGCTGAGGTTGGTGACGCGGTAGCTCCAGTTGACGTTGTTCTCGAACATGTCCGGGGAGCGAATGGCTTCGGAGTACACCGCGCGCAGGCCGTGGCGCGGGTTGATCAGGTAGTTGACGGCCACCCGTGGCGTCAGCGAGTTGCCGCTCAGGTGAGTGTCTTCGTACATCGCGCCGCCCTGCAGCAGCCAGTGTTCGCTGGCCCGCCATTCCAGGTGGCCGAACAGGCGCCAGGTGGTGTCGTCCAGGGTGCCGTTGAAGTAGGTGTCGGAGTCGGCGCGGTCGTAGCGGTAGTTCATGCCGCTGACCAGGCGCAGGCTGTCGGACAGGCTGAGGGTGTCTTGCAGCTCCAGGTCGTAGCGGCTTTCCTTGGTGCTTTGGTCGATGTTGCCGCAGACCGGGTCCTTGCCGCCGTCTCCCCATTGCTGGAGCACCTGGCGGGCCAGTGCCTGCTCGGCGGCGCTGCCGGGTGGGAGGTTGCCTGGGTTGAAGTTGTTCATGTGCCGGGCCAGTCGCTCGGCATAGTTGGGGTTGAGCTGCCACAGCTGCGTCAGTTCCGGGCTGAACGAGACCTTGGCATCGCACGCGCGCCAGATCTGCCGGCGATCCCACTGCTGGGCCGAACCCTGGATATACAGGCTGTGATCGGGGTTGAAATCGAAGTTCCAGCGCAGGGAACCGGCATAGTCCTTGGCGCTGACGTCGGAATTGTTACCGCCTTCGGTAATCCCGTCGAACACTGGTTGGTAGGTGTAAGGGCGCTGGTTGGTGCCTTCCTTGGCGTCCAGTTGCCAGTCGATGCTTTGTTGCGCATTCAGGGTCTGGCTCACGGCCAGGCTGAAGCGGTTCAGGCGGCGCCCGTCGCGGCGGTCAGCGCCCACGCGGTCGCTGTCAAAGCCATCGTCCTGTTGACCGGAGAGTGACAGGCGCAAATCGCCGGTGTCCCAGCCCATGCCCTGGCTGGCGTACCAGTCGTTGATCCCTCGGCCGCCCTGGGTGAGTTTCATCCGCGTGCCATGGCTGTTGGCCGGCGAGCGGGTGAGGATGTTGACGACGGCCATCAGCGCGTTGGCGCCGTAGCTGACGGTATTGGGGCCGCGGAAGACCTCGATGCGGTCGATGTCTTCCAGGGCTACCGGAATATCGCTCCAGTCCACCGTGGCCAGGCCCGCGCGGTACACCGAGCGCCCATCGATCAACACCTGCATGCGCCGCGCATCGCCCGCCTGGGTGCCGTGGTAATTCACGGCGGCCTGGTTGCCGGTGGTGTAGCCGACCATCATCCCGGGCACCAGCCGCAGCAGTTCGGGGATATCCCGTGCGCCGCTGGCCTTGATCAGCTCGCTGTCGATCACCGTCATGCTGCCGGGCACGGCGGCGGCCGATTGCTTGAGCCGGGTGGCGGTCAGCACCTGCGGCAGCGGCTGGCTGTCGAGGAACAGGTCGTCAGCCAGCACCGGCACACTGCACCACGGCATGCACAACAACGTCAGCAGAAGGGATGAGCGAGGAGGAGGGCCCAAATACACGGCACGGCCTTGATAATTACGGATAGCCGCCCATGTTAACTGAGGTGGGGCCTTTTGCCAGTCGTCGGCCCTGTAATTACTTCGCACAAATGTCGCATTTTCCGACAAGCGTTTGAATTGACGCGGGGGCTGGCCGCAGGCGGGTCGCTCCGTATAATGCGGCCATCGCCACTGCTATGGATTAACGGATTGCATATGACTGAACAGCGCCCTATTGCGGTCCTGGGAGGCGGAAGTTTTGGTACCGCCGTGGCTAATCTGCTGGCTGAAAATGGTCACCGGGTGCGCCAATGGATGCGTGACCCCGAGCAAGCCGAAGCCATTCGGGTCAACCGGGAAAACCCCCGTTACCTTAAAGGCATCAAGATTCTGCCGGCCGTGGAGCCGGTGACTGATTTACAGGCGACGCTGGACGAGTGCGACCTGTGCTTCGTCGCGCTGCCCTCCAGCGCTTTGCGTTCGGTGCTTGCACCCCATGCCGAGCGGCTGGCGGGCAAGCTGCTGGTGAGCCTGACCAAGGGCATTGAGGCGCACACCTTCAAGTTGATGAGCGAGATCCTTGAAGAAATCGCCCCCGAAGCGCGGATTGGCGTGTTGTCCGGGCCGAACCTGGCGCGGGAAGTGGCTGAGCACGCGCTGACTGCCACGGTGATCGCCAGTGAAGACGAAGAACTCTGCGAGCGGGTGCAGGAGGTGCTGCACGGTCGCACCTTCCGCGTGTACGCCAGTGCCGACCGTTTCGGCGTCGAGCTGGGCGGGGCGTTGAAGAACGTCTACGCGATCATCGCCGGCATGGCGGTTGCGCTGGGCATGGGTGAAAACACCAAGAGCATGCTGATCACTCGCGCCCTGGCCGAGATGACCCGGTTTGCGGTCAATCAGGGCGCCAACCCGATGACCTTCCTTGGCCTGGCGGGTGTGGGCGACCTGATCGTCACCTGCTCGTCACCGAAAAGCCGCAACTATCAGGTCGGTTTTGCCCTTGGCCAGGGCTTGAGCCTGGAAGACGCCGTGACGCGTTTGGGCGAAGTGGCGGAAGGCGTCAACACCCTGAAGGTGCTGAAGGCCAAGTCTCAGGAGGTCGGGGTGTATATGCCGCTGGTTGCCGGGTTGCACGCGATCCTGTTTGAAGGGCGCACCTTGAACCAGGTCATCGAGTTGCTGATGCGCGCCGAGCCTAAAACCGATGTCGACTTTATTTCCACCAGTGGTTTCAACTGAGGAACGCGTCATGAACGATCCGAAAGCAGCTCCCAAGTACGAATCCATTGGCCTGCGTGTGCTGTGGATGCTGGTGTTTGCCCTGGTGTGGCAAGTGGCGCAGTTTCTGCTGGGCGCGCTGGTGGTGGTGCAACTGGTTTATCGCCTGGTGTATGGGGCGCCGAACCTGGGGCTGATGAATTTTGGTGACAGCCTGAGTCAGTTTTTGGCGCAGATTGGGCGGTTTGGCAGTTTTCACAGTGATCAGAAGCCTTGGCCGTTTGCAGATTGGCCGACGCCCCGTGCACCGGAAGGTGAGGCTGCCCACAGTGTGCCGCCTGCACCGCATCCGGCGCGTGATGAGGAACCCAAGCTATGAAGGTGTGGGTGTTGCGTCACGGTGAGGCCGAGGGGCATGCGCGTACGGATGCCGAGCGTAATTTGACGGCCCATGGGCGCGATGAGGTGTTGCGCAGTGCGGCGCATCTGATCGGGCAGCCGATTCGGGCGATCATTGCCAGTCCGTATGTGCGGGCGCAGCAGACGGCGCAGTTGGTGCGGGAGGCGTTGGGGTTTGAGCCGGATGTCCGCACTGTGCCTTGGTTGACGCCGGAGAGTAATCCGTTGGAGGTGCTCAAGCATCTCGACAATGACGATGATGTGTTGCTGGTTAGTCATCAGCCGTTTGTGGGGGGGCTGATCAGTTATTTGCAGCATGGGCATTTTCGGCAGCCGCAGCCTATGAGTACGGCGGGTCTGGCGGAGTTGGAAGGGGACTTTCCGTTAGCGGGGTTGATGAGTCTTTTGAGTGTTCGGAATCCTTAATGTTGGTTTTGGGTACATATCCGTTGCTGCGGTAACGGCTGCTTATGGTTCCGCTCTTACAGCGGGTCACTTTTTTACAAACGCCTAAAAAAGTAACCAAAAAACGCTTTGCCCCACCACTCGGTGCCTCGC